>DATNMW010000189.1:0-9029 GCA_035602155.1 Bryobacteraceae bacterium
AAAGCCGATAACTCCGCCTCGGCCTTGCCTGCGAATCCCAACTCGTGCCAGGCCCACGCGAGGTACGCGTGCGCCACGGGAGGCAGCCGATGTTCAGAGATGGCCCGCTCCAACCGCCGGGCCGCCGCTACGGGTTCTCCGGCCTGCAGATCGTAGACGCCCTCTTGCCAGTCCCCCACGGGTTGCGCGCCGGGTTCGGCTGGCCATAACCAGTGGGCCAACAGCATGACGGCCACCACCCCCGCCGTCAGCGCGGCGATGCGCAACAGCCGCCGATGCCGCCGCCGAAGCAGCTTCCACCACAGCCCTCTGCGCGTGCGCGTTTCCAGATGCGTGAGCACCTGGCTCACGTCCGCAAAACGCCGGCCAGGCTCCGCCGCCATGCACTTGAGGATCGCGGCGGACCAAGTGCGCCGCAGCGCCGGCGACAGCGATTCCGGCGCCACGGGAGGCTCGCGCGTCTTCTTCACCGCCATGGCCAGCGGCGAATCTTCGCCGTAGGGCAACTCGCCGGTCAGCATCTCGTAGAGCACCACGCCGAGCGCGTAAATATCGGCCGCTTTGCTGGCCTTCCCACCCTGGATCTGCTCCGGCGACATGTAGGCGGGAGTGCCATAGCCCGCGAGGCTGCCATGCGTCGACGAGAGCAGCGTCTGCCCGCGCCCCGGCGCCAGCCGCCGCGCCAGCCCGAAATCGGTGACCACCGCGCGCGGAGAGCCGCCTTCGCGCGGCACGATCATCACGTTGGCGCTCTTGAAATCCCCGTGGATCACGCCGGCCTGGTGGGCCGCGGCCAGCGCAAGCCACCATCTGCCGGATCAGCGGCATGGCCTGGCGCTCGGTCAGCGCGCCCTCGCGGACGTAGTTTCTCGCTGAGCGTCTCGCCTTCCAGCAACTCCATCGTCAGGAAGACGACGCTGGGGCCGCGCGCCACTTCCGCTTGGACCAGATCGAAGACGCGGCAGACATTGGCGTGCTGAATCCGGCGGGCGGCCTGCACCTCGCGCTTCAACAATGAGATTTGGTCGGCGGTGGCCAGTTCGCCGGCGAGCACCTTGATGGCGATGCGCTGGTCAAGCTGCAGATCATGGGCGCTGTAAACCTCGCCCATGCCGCCCACGGCCAGAAACTGCTGAATTTCGTACCGAGCGGCGAGCACTTGGCCGGGGAAAAAGGCATGCAGTTCGGCTGCCGATTGCACCACTTCGGAGGGCGGCCGCAAACCCTCCAACCATTCTTCCGCGCCTTTGTCCAGCCGCAGGAGCCGCAGGACTTCGCGCTCCACCGCTGGGTCGCCCGCGACGGCTTGATGCACGTGGGCAACCCGCTCGTTGACCGGCAGGTCGCTGGCCTCCGCGAAGATCTCCTTCACGCGCTGCCAATCCGGCGACTCCGGATTGGGGCGGTTCATGCTCCGCCGCCGCCTTCGATGGCTCCGCGGAGCCAGGCGCGCGCCACGGACCAGTCGCGTTTGACGGTCTTCTCGGAAATGCCAAGATTCGCCGCCGTCTCTTCCACCGATAGACCGGCGAAAAAGCGCAGCTCCACGATCTGCGCCTGCCGCGCATCCATCTTGGCCAGGCGGTCGAGAGCGGCATCCAGCGCCACGAATTCCTCCGTGCGTTCCGTGGAGACTAGTTCAGCCTGGCAGGCGTCCAGGTCGACGCGCGTCAGGCCATCGCGTTTTTGCGTATGGCGGCTACGGGCATAATCGATCAGGATCTCGCGCATGGAATGGGCGGCGATCCGCAGGAAGTGCTGGCGGTCCTCCACGCGCAGGGAATGCGCCGCCGAAAGCCGCAGAAAGGCTTCGTTGACCAAGGCGGAAGTTTGCAGAGTATGGGCGGGCCGTTCGTGACGGAGCAAGGACGACGCCATGCGGTGCAGCTCATCGTAGACCAACTCCAGAAACGCCGGTTCGGAAGCGGACGGCGAGTTTCCTTTTGGGTCCCGCAGCAGGTCCGGCAGCGCAGTCATCGTTCCCCGTCTGATAGATAGTGACACAAATCCCGCCAACGTTACAAGCCGGTGTGGGGCAATCCTGGCTGCGGACCCGCTTTCCAAGCGGGTCCAGCCGGCCGGATGGCTGGCCTGCGCGTGTAATGACCCCGTTTTCCGCGATTCACGCATTTGATGAGTGAGAGGGGAGCTTGAAACGCTCCCCCGCGTCAACCTCAACTCTAAAGGAGAAACAAAATGTATCACCAACGAAACCGATCCAAAACGATTCTGCATGTTCTTGCAGCGCTGCTGTTGTCCGCCGCGATGGCTGCCGCAGCCGTTCCCGGTCTTTGCAATACCGGCCTTTCAAACGGCAATTACCCCTACTTGTGCACCGGCCCCATAGTGGCCGCGGGCCTCACCAGATGCCAACTGGACAATCGCCGTGCCGTCCCCGACGACCTTTTCCAGTGGCGGGCTCGTGAATCCGTGTGTAATCGCGCCGGCATACTTCACCTCGAATTCGGCTCTGACCTATATGCCAGCCTGGGTTGACACGCCCGACCCGTCTTGGCTCGCGAACAACCCCGACTCGGCGTGGATCACGCCGCAGGTGGAGGAGAACGTGGGGGGCCAATATGTCTACGCGATCACCTTCCCTGTGCCCGCCGGCTTTGGCCACGTGACCATCGCGGGCGAGCTGTTGTCGGATAACGAAGTATGGGCGATCTACCTGAGCACCGGTTCCCCAACCACTGGATACGATGAGTGTATTCCTTTGGCCGGTCTCCCTTACAACGGCAGCTACATGAACTCAGCTACCAACTTCACGCCGCCATGGACGACCTTCAATTTTATGAAGTACCCAGTCACCGCTGGTGGCACGGCGACGCTTTATATTGTGGGTCGGAACCGAGGCGCTGGTGGCATTGACAGCAACCCCACATCCACGGGCCTGCGCGTGGTATTCGATCCGACCATCTCCACATTCTTGCCCTGACGGGCATGGGGGAGATCGCCCGACGGCCCTGGTTCGCTGGTATTGCGGCGGTTGCGTCGCCGCCGCAATCCTATGCCCTTCGACTTCCCCGGTTCGGCAACGGCAGAAGATGCGGCCGGTAAGGCGTGCGACCAACTCAGCGTGGCACGATAGTCGCCTTGTACTCGTAGATCTCAGCCATGGCGGCCGGGCAATGCAAGCGAAAGGTGAAACCGGCCCCGCCGCGGGGTGGCGCCGGAAAGGTGCATTCAGGTACTACCCGCGGCCCTTGCGAAACACCGTGCAACCCGACGTCAAGGTTCGTGAAGGTTACATGCTGCTTCTCGTTATTTTCTCGGCGTACGCCATCCACAAGGAGGGCAGCGGGCTGCCCTCGGCAGCCGCTTGACGATGCCCACCACACGGTGCCAGCGTCCGTCGGCGATTCCGGTTTCGGCGCCCGCACCGCTCAGGCTGCCTCGGTCCGCAAGCTGCAGACCTGGGCGGCCTTTGTAAGTGGAGATCGGGTAGCCGAACGGCTGATGCCCGCGCTTGTCCACGACACTGCCTACGGACCGCTTCGTGCGGGTACAGAAGATCTTCGCTGGGCTGTAGGCTGGCGGTCGCTTGCGCGACTTGATGGCTGCTACTGAGCGCTACAATAACACTCAGTATTAACCAGCAAAACCCAGATGCGAACCACTAAGACTGTGTCCATCTCGATATCGCTTCCGAGCAGTACTGGCAGCGAGCCCATGCCATTGCCCAACCCAAAGCAGAAACCCTTGGCATCGCCGAGGACGATGTAACCCATCTGGTTCAAGAATACCGGGAGGACAAGCGCGCCAAGAACGGCAAGAAAAAAAGCTAAGTGACCAAAATCGTCGTGACTCCAACTTCTACATTTTCCGGGCTGGTCTTCGGCGGAGTGCCCCAAGGGGTTTTCGATGTCATCGAGACCCAAGACACACAGGAGCTTTGCGTTTCACAGCCGATCATGGATGAGGTAGCGGAGGTGTTGGCCCGAAAGTTCGGCTGGACGGCGCCAGAACTGGAGGATTCCTCCCACCTCTGCCGGGGTGAGCTTCGCTCGCCAGCGGGTCCTGGAGGACCCGCGCAGGCCTGGAGGCCCGCCCCACCGGGGCCCAATCTGAAACCGGGTTGCGAAATCCGGCGCAACCCTTTATGTTGGGGTTTCCTTATGCCCAGCAAAACCCCCATCACCGTGGCGCACGGCGACGGCATCGGTCCCGAAATCATGGCCGCCACCTTGGAAATCCTGGAAGCGTCCGGGGCGGCCCTCGAAATCGAGACCATCGAAATCGGTGAAAAGGTCTACCTGCGCGGCAACACCGCGGGTATCGAACCCAGCGCTTGGGACTCCCTGCGCCGCACCAAAGTATTCCTGAAAGCCCCCATCACCACGCCGCAGGGCGGCGGCTTCAAGAGCCTCAACGTCACCGCCCGCAAGACGCTGGGCCTCTACGCCAACGTGCGGCCGTGCGTATCCTATCACCCGTTCATCGACACGCTGCATCCGGGCATGGACCTGGTGATCGTGCGCGAGAACGAAGAGGATTGCTACGCCGGCATCGAGTATCAGCTCAGCCCCGGCGCCATGCAATGCCTGAAGCTGATCACCCGGCCCGGCTGCGAAAAGATCGTGCGCTACGCTTTCGAATACGCGCGCCGCCACAGCCGTAAGAAGGTCACCTGCTTCACCAAAGACAACATCATGAAGATGACCGACGGTCTCTTCCACAAGGTCTTCGACGAAATCGCCGTGGAGTATCCGGACATCCCCAACGAGCACTGGATCGTGGACATCGGCGCGGCCAAGATGGCGGATACGCCCGAGGCTTTCGACGTCATCGTGATGCCCAACCTGTATGGCGACATTCTCTCCGACGTGGCCGCGCAAATCGCCGGGTCGGTAGGCATCGCGGGCTCCGCCAATATCGGCGACCATTGCGCCATGTTCGAAGCCATCCACGGCTCCGCGCCGCGGCGCGCCAACCAGAACCTGGCCAACCCTTCGGGCCTGCTATTGGGTGGCGTGCTGATGCTGGTGCACATCAATCAGCCGGAAGCGGCGGCGCGCGTTCACAATGCGTGGCTGCGCACCATCGAGGATGGCGTGCATACGTACGACATCTTCACCGAAGGGTCCAGCAAAGAGAAGGTCGGCACCAAAGAATTCGCGCGCGCGGTGGTGGCGCGGCTGGGACAAAAACCCAACACGCTGAAGCCGGTGAGTTACGCGGCTGCGCCGCCCCACGCGGAGGCAGCCCGGCAGGCCGCGATCCGGCCCGATCCCATGGTGGATCTGGTTGGCGTGGACGTTTATGTGAATTGGCCGTCGCTCGACAACGACAAGCTCGCGGCCGTATTGCAGCAGACCGCCGGCGACGGTCTGACTCTCACGATGATGTCGAATCGCGGCGTGAAGATATGGCCGGACGGACATCCGGAGACCTACTGTACGGACAACTACCGTTGCCGGTTCGCGGCGCCGGGCGTGGCCACCCAGGCGCAGATCATCGGCCTGCTGGGCCGCATCGCGGATACCGGCATGGAGATCGTGAAGACCGAGAACCTGCGCAACTATGACGGGAAGCCGGGCTATACGCTGGCGCAAGGGGAATAGGAACGAATGACAGAGCCATTAGTCGCCGTCATCATGGGCAGCAAGTCGGATTGGGAGACGATGCGGCATTGCGACGAGACGCTGACGCAATTCGGCGTGGCGCACGAGTGCCGGGTACTTTCGGCGCATCGCACGCCGCATCTGGCAGCGCAATACGCCGCCGAAGCGGAATCGCGCGGGTTTGAGGTAATCATCGGAGCCGCGGGCGGCGCGGCGCATCTGGCCGGAGTCTTGGCGGCACAGACGGTGCTGCCGGTGCTCGGTGTTCCCATGGAGAGCCCCGCACTGAAGGGCCTGGATTCGCTGCTCTCCACGGTGCAGATGCCGGGTGGCATTCCGGTGGGAACGTTGGCGATCGGCTCGGCTGGCGCACGCAATGCGGCGCTGCTGGCCATCGCCATTCTGGCCAATTCGCGGCCGGATCTGCGCGAGAAACTGAAGCGCTTCCGCGCGGAGCAGGCCGACAAAGTGGCGCGGGAAACGTTGCCGTAGCGGTCCGGCGCCGCATAAATGATGGACGATCTCGAAGCCCGCTATCGCAGGCGAACGTCCAAGCGCTGGCGCGATCGCGTCCGGCGCATGCTGGAACCGCCCGCACCCTTCATCATGAATCCCGCGGAGCCGACCGGCTTTCCATTGGGCCGATGGAATCTCTACCTCGGGGGCGCCGGACGCGTGGTGCAGGGATACGTAAACATCGATCTGGTCGCGATATCCGGAGTCGACGCCGTGGCGGACGCGCACCAGCTTCCCTTTCCCGCCAACGTATTCCAACGCGTGGAATGCGACGCGGTACTCGAGCACGTCCGCGATCCGGTGCAGGTCATGCGCGAAATCGAGCGGGTGCTGGCGGCCGGAGGCTACGTCCATTTGGTGACGCCGTTTTGCCACCCATTTCATGAGTATCCGAAGGATTTTCGAAGATTCACTCTCGACGGCCTGAAAGAATTGGCGGGGTCTTTGGAAGTGGTGGCCGAAGGGTGGCGCACCGGCCCCACAGCGACGCTCCTGGTAGTCGGAATCGAATACGTCAAGCTGCTGCTTCCAAACCGCGCCTGGCGGGCAGCGTCGCATGCGCTCTGCGGATGGCTGCTGTTCCCCCTGCGATACGCGGACTTGCTGCTATTGCGCTCCGCCGACGCGCGGCGCATCGGCAACCATTGTTACGTTTGGATGCGCAAACCACTAGGCTGAACGGCGACTGGCCAGCGCCTTTACAAGCTGGCGCCGCCCCTCGCGGATCGCCCGGCAGCATCGTGCTGTCCATCGTGTGCATCGTCCACGGCCCCTCCAGCAAGACTCTGGGCGGAACCCAGGGCGGCAACGATCTGTTCTGCGCTGAAAGGCTTCCACAAAACACCCGCGCCACCCGCGACGGCTACCGCCAGGAAGAGATCGTCAGAGGGCAAGGTGGCCACCAGGCAAAAGGGGACGCCGCGCTGGACGCAAGCGCTGCACAGTGCCCGCCAATCGCCTTCCTGTGAGTCCCAATCGTAGACCAGAGCGGCGCTTGGAGCCTTGCGCAAGAGGGCCATCGCATCGGCGGAAGACGGTGCGAACCGGATGTTCCAGTTTTCATGGAATGCGGCGATCATCAACGTGGTGACCGTATGGGACCCATGGGCCATTGCTACAAGTTGCGGCGCGTTGTGCCGCGATAACGGGCACAGCGCGCGCCGCAGACGCGCCAGCAGGCTCACGAGCAACTGCATGGCGGATGTTCCAGGCGCTCGACCCATCTGGTGCGCTCCTCCCGCCTGCGTACCCACCAGCGCGTGTGGCGAACTTGTTCCAAAAGCCCGATGATCGGCTTCCGCATGGCTACGCTCGCTCGATTGCGCTTCTGTCGCCGAATGCCTCTTGCGCTGCAGTTTGCCACCGAACTTGGGGGCTGGCTGGTGCTACACCGTCCGTTATTCGGCACGACGCAACGAGTGCGCACGTATCCGATTCGGACAGCTCGATTTTTCTCGATCGCACCGGGGACACTCTCTGTCTCTTGGCCAGCCTGACTACAGAATAAGCTGCCCTTTACCACCTCGCCCATACCCTAAGGGCGGTAGTTTCGGCGGCTTGTTGCAGTACCCGGGATCGAGGCTATCCTGCGAAGATTCTCTTCAGCGGCAAGGTCACCTATGTGTCGGCGCGGACTTGTCGCGTCCGGGCCTAATCCACCGGTTGCCAGGACTCGTCGGGATCGAAGCGGGTAATCGGCGGCGCCGGCTTGGCGGGAACCGGGGCAATATCTTTTTCATAGACCACCCCGTCCTGGTTCACGATAAATGTGTGAATTCCGGTCACTCCATATTCGGCCGGCCATGCTACTAGACCAAACCCGCCAATCAGCTTGTTCTTGACGACGTAATTGTGCGCCCCCCCCGGCGCATGGGAACCTTGCCCGTCAAGAACCCGGAAGTAATATCCGTGGTACGGTTTGGCGTGCCCCTTCTGGGTACCCTCCCATGCGGCTTGGGCGAAACCCGCGGGAACCAGCGGTTCGCTCGCGCCTTCCCAATACAACCCGTCTTGCCGGCCAGGTCCACTCATCAGGTGCGGTGCGTACTCCAGCATGCCGTCCTTATCGCGGTCCTCGGAAGCGTACTTCTGTTGCGCTTCCACGTATGCATGGCATATCTCGATAGCGTCGAGTTCGTGGGTGCCGACCCGCCGCGCATGCATTTCGACCGGGGTTTCGGAGGCGTCGAAGCTCCATTTGCCGTTGGTGCGGACAAGGGGGACCGGGAACGGCCAATCCTCATCGCCGACCGCGAGGATCGCGCGATTCGGATTCATGGGGGAGATTTCGAGCCGATGCTTGGCGCGCGCGAGGTGCGCGAACTCGGCCTGTTCAGCGCTGTCCTGCGCGGCAGTGCCCGAAGTGAGAATTTCCTTCGCCCCTGGACCGAAAATGGCCGAGAGCCGCGCCGAGTCGTGGGCGTCCGCCGCATCGACGACCGCCTGCACTGCGGCATCGGGAGAATCGAAGCGCTCCTGCGCGTTTGAAGCCGCGGCGGACGCTAACGCCAATGCCGCACAAATAGTAAGAAGTCTGCCAGTCATCGCTATCGCCTCCCTCCGCCACCACCACCATGGAATCCGCCGCCGCCGCCGAAGTGCCCACCGCCCATGCTTGAGAAACCACGGTCGCTTTGCGCGCGCGTCGCCCCGCCGTTGTGATAACCGCCGAAGACACTGTGTTTGGCCGTATAGCCGCGCTGCTCAAAACTCGAACTCCCCATGCGTTGGCGAGATGTCGCGCCCTCCCCACGATTAGATCTCTCCGCGGAAGCGCCGCGGAATCCGCCCGCCATGCGGCCGCCGAACCGGTTGGCGACCTCACGATTGCCATACGGCACACCCAGGCGGTGCGCCGGATCGTGCGCCCATGCCGACCTGCCCAGCGCCCCTCCGCCGAAACCGCGGAAGCCATAGCGATGAAAGAAAGAATTGTCGATGAAGAGG
>DATNMW010000190.1:0-9050 GCA_035602155.1 Bryobacteraceae bacterium
CACGGCGTACGATGTGGCCATTCCGATTGGATGCGAACCGCTCCTGCACACCGACCGGAGTTCACTGGACGCACGCAGCACCTGGTGGCTGCGCATTCTGGGACGTCTCAAACCGGGAGAGACTATCGAACAGGCAGACGCCAAAATGAAGGCACTGGCGCCGGAGATCGATCGCGCCACCCTTCCCCGGGATTTTGACGCCGACGGGCAGCGCCAATACCTAGAGCAATCGTTCGGCTTGCTCCCGGCGGCAACCGGCTTTTCGGAGACGGGCGGCCGGTACCGCAAGGCGCTGTTCACTCTTATGGCAGTGGTGGGCCTGGTGCTGGTGATCGCCTGCGCCAATATCGCCAACCTGTTGCTGGCCCGCGCCGCGGCGCGCCAGAGGGAGATTTCCATTCGCATGGCCATCGGCGCAGCGCGTCGCCGCGTCATGCGCCAACTCATGTCGGAGAGCCTGCTGCTATCCATATTAGGCGCGGCAGGAGGCTTGCTGTTCGCCGTCTGGGGAAGCAGACTGCTGGTGCGGTTTCTGTCGAGGGCCGGCACTGAGATCCAACTGGATACCGCGCCGGATCTGCGCGTGCTTGCCTTTACGATGGGCGTCGCCGTTCTGACGGGCGTGCTGTTCGGATTCGCTCCCGCATTGCGGGCCACCGGCGTCTCCCCCAACCAGGTCCTGAAGGAGCACGGACGCGGCATGGGAGGGGGCCGCTTGGGCCTCGGCCGCGCTCTGGTCACGGGCCAAATCGCACTGTCGCTGATGCTGCTGGTGGGCGCGGGACTGTTCCTGGGAACGCTGCGCAACCTATTGAGTACGGACTTGGGTTTCAGCCGCCACAATGTTCTGCTGGTCCAGGCCGCCATGATGCAGGCCAATATTGTAAAGGCGGAGCGTCCGCGCGTGTACCAGCAGATCGTGGAACGCTTGCGCGGTATCCCCGGCGTGGTCTCGGCTTCCAGTTCGGCGTTGACGCCCATCAGCCACATGGGCTGGAACGGTTTCGTGGAACCCGAAGGCTATTCACCGAAAGGTAAACGCGACACTCTGTGCTGGTTCAATCGCGTTTCCCCAGGGTTCTTCGCCACCATGCGCCAGCCGCTGCTGCTAGGGCGGGATTTCTCCGTGCACGACGATGCCGGCTCGCCCCAGGTCATGCTGATCAGCGAGTCGGCCGCGCGGCGATTCTTCGGGAAGGCGAATCCCATTGGTAAAACCATTCGCAAACCCTCCGACGAACCCGGCAAAGACGATGCTTTCCAAGTGATCGGGGTGGTTAAAGACGCGAAGTATGCAAAGGTAGAAGAGGTGCCCGCGCCAACCGTGTACCTGGATAGCGCGCAGGACAAATCTCCGTCGCCGAGAACCAACTTCGAGCTCCGTACAGCGGGATCGGTGGAGACCTTAATTCCCGCGGTGCGCGCGGCCATCGGCGAAGTGAACCGGGGCATTTCGCTCGAGTTTCGCAACTTCGAAACGCAGGTAAGCGAGTCGCTGCTGCAACCCAGGATGGTCGCGCTGCTATCGGCGTTCTTCGGCGGACTGGCGCTGCTATTGGCCATGATCGGCCTATACGGCGTGACCGCTTACGGAGTGGCGCGGCGGCAAGCTGAAATCGGCATCCGCATGGCATTGGGGGCGCAGCCGGGCTCCGTGATCTGGCTGGTGCTGCGTGAAGTAGCCGCGATGCTGGCTACCGGCACGCTGCTGGGATTAGGCGCGTCGTTGGCCGCCGGCCGGTTGGTGACGAGTCTGCTCTATGGAGTGAAGCCGTACGATGGGGCGCCGCTCGCTATCGCGGCTGTAGTGTTGGGAATTGCGACCGGAATCGCGGCCTATCTGCCCGCGCATCGCGCCGCGCGCCTGGATCCCATGGCTGCACTGCGCGAGGAGTGAACTAGCCGCGCACCAGCGAACTGCGTTCTTCCAGCACAGTGAGGCGATGGTCGATGGCCATCAGCGCCTTCATGACATCTTGAAGCACCAATTCCAGGCGATCAAGCCGCCGATTGGTTTCGTCAATGCGCCGATTCGTGTCGTCGAGCCGGTGGCTGAGTTCATCAATCCGCTTGTTACTGGACCAAGCCGCAGTAAACGCCGCGACCAGAATGGTGACCATCAACGGTAATGCAACCTGGAAGAAAGGTTGGTTGATCATCGATCCTATTTTGGCAGATCCGTTTCCGCGTGTTTCGCCACCCGCCGCCGCTCCATCAATATCAATAGCACATACAGCACGGCGAATAATGCCACAGCGCCGCCCACCAGATGCCAGGTGTGCGCCTGCAGGAAGCGCCCCGATCCTTCGCCGAGCATGACTCCCAGGTAAGCCTCGCCGAAATAGCGGATACTGCGGCCGGCCAGTATCACGAACACGAACGTTCGCAGAGACGTGCCGAAAGTCGCGGCGGAAATCACGAATACCTTCAAAGGCAGCGGGATGGGCAGCATGCACGGGATGAATATGGTCAGCAAGCCGTAGCGTTTGAACCATTCGCGGAAGCGCCGTTTGTCTCCGGGTTGCGGCACCTCCTTTATGTAACGCCGTGCGCCGGTACGGGCCGCCATGAAGAGCACCACATTGCCGATCAGCGATCCCAGCACACCCATGGATGCCGCCAACAGCGCGCGTTGTGGAGCTTTAGCGGCCACCAGGATTACCAACGCGTCCATTCCCGAAGCAACCGGGATACCGGCGGAATCGATGAAGGCCAGCACCACGATGCCAAGGGGTCCATACGCGACGAGAGCGGCTGTCAACTTGGCCAGCATGGGTCCGTCTCAGATGATATCGGCGAACGACCGGCGCAGCTTGTAGAACCACGCGTGCCCCAGAATGAAAACGGCCGCGGCGGCGATCCACAGCTTCCACAGCGAGCCCAAGGCGGGCGCATGGCCTTCCAAAAGGATGGCGCGATAGCCGCGCACCAGCACGAACATGGGGTTCTTTGCCAGCAGCGGCAGCGCTGCCGCGGGCAGCGATGCTTCCGGATAACAGATCGGCGTCAGGAAGAACCACAGCGTGAGCAGGAAGCCAATGACCTGTCCCAGGTCGCGCACGAACACACCCAGCGCCCCGAGGAACCAGCAGACGCCCGCAGTGAACAGCACCTGCGGCACGATCAGGGCGGGCAGCCACACCACCGAATCGGGCACGTCGCCGCGCGCCAGAAACAAACCGATGGCGAAAAGCAGCAGCGCGAAAGCCTCGCTCACCAGGCCCGACACCACCAGGTTGATGGGCAGCGTCTCCACCGCGAAGACCAGCTTCTTCACGAAGTTGCGATGCTCCAGCATCACGCTGGGAGCGCGTCCGGCCGCCTCGCTGAAGGCCAGCCAGGGCAGCATCCCGGCCAGGAAATAGAGAGCGAATCCCGCGCGGCTGGGGTCGGAGCCGAAGCGCGTCCGCAGCACCACGCCGAATACGAAGAAGTAGGTCAGCATCAGCAGCAGCGGGTTCAGGATGGTCCAAAACACGCCGCCGAAGGAGCCGCGGTAGCGGCCCAGGATATCGCGCCGGACCATGGTGCGGATCAAGCTGCGGTTGCGCGCGATGGTCGAGACCGGCAGAGTGAAAGCGCGCCGCACGGCGCGCAGGATATTCTCGCGGCGAATGGTGCGCAGCGTCGCCACACGCACGCGTTCCAGCCGCGCGCGCCCGTCTTCGACAGTCGCTTGCACGCGCAAGAAAGGCCAGCCCAGCGTGTAGAACCAGCAGACGTCTTCGCGCATGGGGGAGATGAAAACGTCGTAGCGGCCGGGTTCGGGCGGAAGCGCGAAGCGCAGATCCACGGGAACGCACCCGCCAGGCGCGATATCGCCGGGCGGGGACTGGCGTTCGCCATCCACGACCAATGTTCCAGTCTCGGAATCGTAGATATGGAAACCCGTGGCGAATCCGTCTTGGGGGCGCCAGGCATCGCCGGATGTGTTGCGCAGGTTGAATCGCGCCTCGACATGCAGTTCGCCGGAGAGCCGCACGTCGGCGTCTTCGTACGCCGCATTCATGCGTACAACCAGTCCGGAAAGCGCGCGTGTACTGTACCGGTCTTCCGTCCAACGACGTAGATATCGTCGCCGCGCAGATCTCGCGGCAGTCCAAACTGTTCAAGCAGATTCAGCACCCAGCCTTCTTCCGGGCGGGGAGTTTGGCGGAACGGTCCGGTTTCGAGCAGCGTGACCGTGAAACCCGAGTTCAGCAACAGCCGTTCGATCTCCTTAGGCGTATATTCGCGGTTGTGCCGGGCCTCCACTTCGCCATCGGCCAGCGGCCGGATGTAGGCCGTGAAAATGCCCGGATGATAGCCTTCCAGGATGGCTGCGATGCCGCGCAGGCTCCCGATGTTGGGCGTAGTCAGCACCAAGTGTCCGCCGCGCTTCAAGATGCGATTAATCTCGCCCATCAGGTGCATGGGATCTTCCGTTAGATGCTCGATCAACTCACAACAGAGCACGGTCGAAAAATGCCCTTCCGGATACGGAAACGGATCCTTCTCGGCGTTGAAGAGGTCGATCTCGCAATCGAAAGCCTCGCCTTCGGCCGAAACCGCGCTGCGCCGATCGACTTTGCCGGCAGGTCCATAGTAGCAGCCGCGCACGCAACCGTAACCCAGCTTGGATCGCAGCGCTGGCGTAATTTGAAGATATGCGCCCATTTCGAGGATGCGGTCTTCGGGGCCGCCCGGCGGGGTGATTTCGAGTGTCTTGACCAGCCGTGTCAAATGCGTGTCCACGTAATCGAGGGACTCGGAGTTGGCGGCCCAGCCCGCAACATACTCGGGTGCGATGGGTGCCGGCTTCCTTATTCCGACTTCTGACTCCCGACTCCCGACTTCCGTCCTCCACTCCGTGCCTTTTACCACCGCTTTCAAGAACGACGCATACAGGCAAGCCACGCGATCCCAGTTGCATTCCTCCTTCACGTAGCGCGCCGCGCGCTCGCCCAGAGCGCGGGCCACGTCCGGGCGCGAAGCCAGGAGGTTCAGGTATTCGAAAATGAGGTCTTCCTCGCCCGCACCCACCGGTACTTTGAGGCACACATCGTCCGGAAACTCGCGAAACGCGCCGACTCCGGAAACCAACACGGCTCTGCCCAATCCAAGCGCGCGCAGCAGACTGCCGGAGCTTTCGCCCACCGTCGGATAACGCAGGTTCAGCACGATATCGCAGGCGGACATGTAGCCGGTAAAGTCGTCGATGGGCGCGAACCCCATCACCCGCACCGCCGCTGAGAGTCCCAGAGTCCGGATCAGCGACTGCAATGGAAACTCCGGGTGCGGCTCGCCCACCAGAATCATCTTGGCAGCCGGCGTCACGCGCAGCAGCCGGCGAAAGGCGCGCAAGGACTCGGCGATGCGTTTGTAGGGCTTCAGAAACCCGAAGATGCCGATGAGCGGCGTAGCCTCGTCGATACCCAGGCGATAGCGCCAGGCATTGCGGCCGGATTCCGGAATCCAGGCGCCGTGAGGAATCCGCGCGACGGGTCCGTCGAAACCCGCCGCATGCATCTCATCCACCATGAACTGGCTATGCACCACGGCTGCGCGAGCGGATTCGAGCACGCGCCGGGTCATCGGGAGCCCTTCGTAGTCCGGCCCCACTTCAAGCGCGCGCACGCGGCGCGCATGGGCCAAGGCCTGCGGGCCGCCCTCATACTCGCACGCGCGCAGGTAGGCATCCCAATCATCGCGCCGGATGGTCAGGTCCGCAATCAGGTGGTGCAGGTTCGATTCATGCATCACCACCACACCCGGGTGCCTTAGCGCCGCTTCGTAAACGAAGCCGTGATACGGATTGTTCCCCAGATGATACAACGCGATATCGAAGCGGGACGCATCGAAGGGCCGGTCGTCCGAGAAGACCTCCAGGTCGACCAATGGCTTCAGATGTTCGATCAGGGTTTCGGAATAATCGGCGATCCCGCTGCGGCAGGGCGGCAGCGGCGAGAAGAACGCCACACGCATTCAGCGCACAAGCTCCATCGATAACGTGCCGACAGGGAGAGGCGCCTTGATGATCAAGGGCGTGCGCGCAGCGTCGCGTTCGAAGAAAATATCGAGCTTGGAGTCGGCGGCTGGTCCCCTCACGAGGAGTATGATGTGATCGGCCTGGCGGCGCTTACCGCCCACGGTGACGTCCTGCACGCCGGCGAATTGCATGCGCGCCGAGTAGGAGGCGCCGAAGAGTACGTCCTCCGGCTGAGGTACGCCATGCCCTTGTCCCAACTCGCGGCGGGCGTAGAAGATGTAATCCAGACCATCGTGCGCGCAGTTGTTGATGTCGATATCCGTGTGGCCGCCGCCCTCCACCAAAGTTGTCCGCGTGGCGCTGCCTTCCTTGTAGTCGAAGATGGTCTTTTCGTGCGTGTGGCGCTGTCCGTGCGTCGATTCCTTCTCCAATTCCAGCGAGCAGAAGTCGGCATTGGCGCGTGAGTGGTAGTGGTCGGATACCGCAAATCCGGGAACCGAGGCGTCCAGTGAAAAATCGAACTGCCATCCGTGGTCGCCCTTGGAGGCTCGTAGATGAGCCTCGCCGAGACTGGCGCCGCCCGGCCAATTCAAAGAGTAATTGAGCGATTCACCGGTATTGGGAAAACCGGTTGCCTTGGGAGCCTCCTTGGCGGGCGCTTCCTTGGGACTGGCGGCCGCGCTGGCGACTGGCGCGGCCTTAGCGTCCGCAGGCGGGTCCGCCGGCTTCTGCCACGGGCTGGCGGCCGCCGCCAACAGCAGCAATCCCAGCACGACACACAATACCACCGCAAGCTTGCTCATCGATGCACGAATTCCCTCGCCGCGGCGCGATGTCGCTCGGCCACCTCGTGGTAGACTTCCAACGTCCGCTGCGCGGTGGCGCGCCAACTGAAACACGACGCCCGCTGCAACCCTAGACGTTCCATGCGCCCCCGCAGTTCCGCGTCGCGCAACAGGTCCGCCATGGCGCGTACCATCTCATCGGCGGAGTAAGGATCGAACATGATGCCTGCGCCATCCGCCACCTCGGGGATCGAGGAGGTCCGCGAGCAGGCTACCGCGCGCCCGCAGGCCATGGCTTCCAGCACCGGCAAGCCGAAGCCCTCGTAGAAAGACGGAAACACAAACAGATCGCAGGCGTTATACAGTTGCAACAAGTCCTCGTCGGAAACGAAGCCTGTGAACCGGATACGGTCCGCCACGCCCGATTGGCGGGCAGCCTCTCGAACTTTAGGGCTGAACCAGGTATCTTTACCAGCCAGCACCAATCGGTGGGTCAATTGGGGATAAGCGCGTACTAAATCGGCGAATGCGGCGATTAATCCAATATGGTTCTTGCGCGGCTGGAGGTCGCCGACCGAAAGAATGAAAGGGGTCGCGATATGGAACCGCGACCGCACGGCGGCAATGGCCCTCTTGCGAGAAATAGGGCGCAAGCCACTGGCCGCGGCATTAGGCACCACCACGATCTTGCCCGCGCAGGACTCGCCATAGGCCTCGATGATGGAATCCCGGGAGAAGTCGCTTCCTGTGAGTATCCGCGTTGCGGAACGGATGGTGCGCGCTACCGTCCAACGCAGTTGCAATGCGCGCAGCCTGGGAAAATACTCGGGATGCACCAGAAAACTGACGTCGTGGACGCTGACCACGACCGGTACTGGGCATCCCAGCGGAGCGGTGTATTGCACGTGTACCAGGTCGGGACGATCCTGGCGGAGTTTCATGGCCAGTTCCACCCCAAGCCGAACGAATGGGTTCGGGGACACTTGCCGGGCTTGAAACCGCTCGGCTGTCCACTGCCTGGCATCGTCCGCGGAGAAGTAAGTTACGAAGTCCGAATCGTGGTCCAGCGCCGCGAAGCTGCTCAGCAGGCTGCGGACATACACTTCGTTTCCGGTGAGGTGGCGGCCGATGGCGTGAGCATCAATCGCGAAGCGCATCAGATCTTTCCATGGTAGCAGGATCTAGGAATTGCAAGCACTTCCAGGCAGCTTCCCAGGTAAATTCACACTCAAACAGGTACCGGCCCGCACGTCCGACGCGGTCTCGCAGCGCCGGGCTGGCCAGCAGGCTGGAAACGGCATCCCGGAAGGCCGCCGCGCCGTCCGCCAGCAACAGATGCTCTCCCGCGCATACCGGAAGGCCTTCTGCCCCCAGCGGAGTTGAGACTACCGGAACGCCGGCCGCCCAGGCCTCGATAATCTTGACGCGGGTACCACTGCCGGCCAAAACCGGTACTATTGCCACCTTGGCGCGCGCCAGTTCCGGGATCGCATCCGCGACTGGGCCGGTCAGCTCAATGCGCGGGTCGCCGCTGACGATCCGGGCAACACCTTGCGGGTTCTTGCCGATCAGCCGCCACACCAATCCTGGCCAGCGCGCGCGCAGCTGCGGCCAGACTTCGTTCCGGAAGTAGCGCACGCCAGCGACATTTGGATGGTACTCGAGATTGCCCGAAAAGACGATCACATCCTCTTCCAGCCGGACGGGCGCCGGCGCCAGAGGTATCGAATTTGGATAAGTCAGCACGTTCGAGCCGGGCGAAATTGCGCGCAAGAGTCCCGCATCCGATTGGGAAGCCGCCAGCAAATAAGTGAATCGAGGCAGCCATTTCTCTTCCAAATTCCGGCAAATATTTCGAAACCCCCGATGTGCCAGGCGCTCCAGGGCTCGGGGACCAGTAGCCGCGCTACGCGCATGCAATACGGATTCGATGTTGTGCAGATCGAGTACTGTGGTGTCGCTCACGGCCGCTGCCTGCTCCCAATACGGTGCGCACCAGAAGTGCTCGATGATCGCCAGTTCGTAGCGTCTGCCGCGAGTGGCGGCCGCGATTGGGCCGCTAAAGCCCGAAAAACGGTCCATCAGCGGAGGAACGCGGCGCGCCAGGCGTCCGGCATTACGCGCGGCGCGGGCCAACGCGTGGCGCGCGTGCGCCGGCAATTCAAGAACGTGCAGGTGTCGCGCCAGGCCAGGAGGCAGATGCACCCGCGGGTCCGCGGCGCGAGGCTCGCGGAACACGATCATATCCACCGCATATCGGCGCGCCAGGAGGTTGAGCAGGGAGGCGCTGCGCAAGG
>DATNMW010000191.1:0-18695 GCA_035602155.1 Bryobacteraceae bacterium
CCAAGCCACCATATGGATTGCCTCCGTCCGACCCGCCGGTAAAGCTGTACAAAACCGTTTGGTGGCCGCTCGCACTCACCTTAAAGACCACGCCGGCGTTCGCCGCGCCACCGTAGGTAGTGGTTCCATATAAGTTGCCCGCCGAGTCGCGGATCACCCCTGCCCCAGGATTTGCTCCACGCGACGCGGTGGCGAAATTGTGCAGCACAACCTCACTCATTTGCGCGTGTGCCGCTCCCAGCGCGCACGCAGCGCAGACGGCCGCTGACAACACGGCTGCGCCGCGCGGACCCATTCCGGTCGTGTACCTATTCCGTGGCATGCGTTGGGAGTATACCACGGAATACCTTGTGGGACTTGGACGCAGCCGCCTTTCGGCCGGCTCAGACGAACCGATATTTCTCGCCCTGCTCGTCCCAGAGAATCTTCCGGTTGTTCTTGAAGGAAAGCGTCGCCATATGGCCGGAAATAGCCGCCTGCTGGCCCACCTCAGGAGACGCAATCACTTGCTCGTTGCCGCGAATGGCTTCCACCCAGTTGCGGAAATGGTTGATGGCGCCATCCCGCTCGCCGAAGTCCTTGGGACCGTTCAAATGCACCAGTTGGCGCGCTTTCACGCGGTCCGGCGCCTTACCGCCAAGCAGTTGCGGCGTGAAATATAGGTCCATCCGGTTGAGTACTTCGATCGTGCCCTCGTTGCCGCACAACTGTTCGCCGTAGCCGTACTGATCATTCCCGAAATAGCTGGAATAGTTGATCTGCAGCTTGCCTGGGTATTCGTAGATGGCGCTGAAAGTGTCGGGCGTGTCGCGGTCGTCGTCCGCGCCAGTCCAGCGATAGATGCCGCCCGATGCCATGCAGGACAGCGGCACGGTGCGGTCCATCATAAAGTTGACGATATCGGTCTGATGTACCAGCAGGTCTGTCGAGATGCCGCCCGAGTAATCCCAGTACAGCCGCCATTGATAGTAGCGGTGGGGATCCCAGGCGCGTTGCGGCGCGGGACCCAGGAACTTGGCCCAGTCGGTGTTCTGCTCGTTGGCATCCGGTGGAATCGCGTAGCGCCATGCGGGATTGTCGTCCGTCGAATTGCGGTACCAGAATGCGCGCACGAAATGCACATCGCCGATCATTCCCTGCTTCACCATCTCTTTCGCCTTCTTGTAAAGCGACGAGCTGCGGTTCTGCGTGCCCACCTGCACGATCTTGCCGGACTTCTTCCACTCCCGGACGATGTCGAAGCCCTCTTCGATGGTGTGCGCCAATGGCTTTTCGAGATACACGTGCTTGCCTGCGCGCAGGGCGGCGATGGCCATGTCGCGATGCAGATGCTCCGGCGTCATGATGAAGACCGCATCGATGGAAGTGTTAGCCAGCAGGTCGTGGTAGTTTTCATAGGTGGCAGGCGTGTTGCCCCAGATAGTCTGCACGCGGTCCTTGCCGCGCGCCAGGTAGCCCTGGAACGTATCGCAAATGGCGGTGATGGTAACGGTGTCCGGCGCGGCCTTCTTCAGCCAGTCGATGCCCGCGTTCCCGCGCGTACCGACGCCGATCCAGCCGATATTGATTTTGTCGTTGGCGCCGCGCGCACCGATCACGGCAGGCCCGGCCAGCGCTGCGACCGTAGCAGTAGTTTTCAGAAAATTCCGGCGATCCATAGCGCCCTTATGATATCAGAAGACAGAAGGCGGAGGACGAGATGGGGACCCGCCGAAATCCGTGAACTGCTAACTTCACGACTCGACCAGGAAAGAACGCCGATCCTCAGCGGCCAAAGGCAAGGTCGTGGCGAGGGGGGCGGGGTAGCCGGCAATGACGTGGGCTTCACCGTGATTGTTCAACGGAATCGGCTCGGGAACTGCGAGTGGTTGGAGCGACGATGCCGTCACGGTAAACGTGCCGCTCGTATGCCGCATCGGCATCCGCCATCGAGAATCCGCTTCCATTTGCGATAGGCCGTTCCCAATCGTGCGGAGGTTGTCCGGTGCCCATGTAAACACACCCCCGAAAACACAGGCCCAAGTCCTGTGTTTTCATTGGGATCATTGCGCGCTGGCAGGCCGGGTAAACCGGTGCGTGCCGCGGCGGCACTCCCTCCAGGAACCTGGACGCTAGTTGTTCGATACAAAGAGACGGTCCCGCCGAGGTTTCCGCTGGCAGTGACGCTCCAGCCAGGGACCGCTCGCCGCTCTTGCCGACGCCCTGCGGTCGACGAGCCGCCATCTTATGGAGCCAGAAAAGTGTCGGCTCGGCCCAGTTCTGGATAATCCTAGGCCCTGAGGAATTCCACGTCAATTCTAGTAATTCTGTTCTTGACAGGGGTCCCCGATGGGTGTACAATCCAGCTCTGGGTAGTAAGCGGAAATACTGCCCATTATTTAGGAGGCGAAACAATGTCCACTTTGCCGCGCTCCGCGGTTCGCCTGCTGTCAGTAGCCATTGCAGCGGGCTTTGCCGTGGTGGTTATGGCTGTCGCCGTCTCTTGCTCCAAAAGGGGTATTGTTAAAGGGCCTTCCCCACCTCTCCAACCGCCGGACTCAGTTTTCATTCTGGCCAAGGGCGCTAGAACGGCAGATAAGATTGTTCAGGCCTTTCAAACGGTCGCCGATGGTTCGAAATACTCAGTTTCTGTGTGGGAGGCAGTGGCTGCCCCGAAGGCAGTGAGAATACCGCCTACTTCCGGCCCCACGGGAGCTACTTCTGAAGCCTACTATCTGGTATCGACCTACGGCAACGCCCCACTTGCAAGCATGGTGCTTCTCCAAAACTATGCCGTAGCGGCCGACAGGTTTGGCCTGTCGACTATAGTCGGCAACGATGCCGACGACGACAATACAAGCGTCGGCGGGGTTACGAACGGTGGTACAACTTTCACCACAGGCGCTACTAACAACAACGGCAAGCTCGGGGAATCCCTAAAGGGTGGAATCGTCGGTGTGGGCGTTGTAGAGCAAGTTCGGCAGACCCTAAACAGCATCAACCCTTCGCTGTACCAGGCAACGTACTTTAATTCCCTCCAGGTCGGCCAACATTTGCAGAATAAGCCATCCCCGAGCCGATCTAAGGGGCAATGATCCCAGGAGTACCATGAAAGAGGCGTCGTGTCCGCTCCCCGCGTTCCCCCGGTAATTAAATCTGGCGGCAGGTCGGACCGCATGAGTGTGAGCCAATCGGTATGGTGCGCGTTCGCTGTCTTTCACTTATCCGTGATGCTGTCATTTGGATTGGACCATGGTAACTGGCTACGTATTATGCCCGACAAAATCGAGTCCTTCTTGTCTGCGTACGGCTACTTGACAGGGAGCTCTAGTGGCTTCTCGTTCTTCGCCCCCAGGGTGCCCGATGAACCGATGGTCGAAATCACAGTGCATCGCCTGGGATCACAATATTCATTTATCCTCGGCGCAGGGAACGCGGAGCGCCTGAGGAGAGTATCGACGATGTTGTTGCAATTGGATCAGAGTAGGGGTTACCTGGCGGGCGCGGCATTGTTCGGCTCATATGTATTCTCGCACGAGGAAAGGGCAACAAGCGTGGATGTAAGATTCTACAGGCACGCGGTCCGGAGTTTGCGGCCCGGCGGCCTGGTGAGGCCGCGTCAACAAACTGTTTATGTGGCGTCATTTGCCCGGTCGAAGGATTATGTTCCGTAGCCTGTTTGGGCGCGTGCGGCAGGTGTTTGATTTCCGTGCGTCCGGGGACGACGCAAGCGCGTTTGTGTTTGCTTCGGGTCGGCTTATCGTGTGTTCTGCTATTCAAGCTGCTTTATGAATTGCCGGACTTCGGCTATCTATACGGCCCACGCGGCCTTGTTCCGTGGTGGGCCAATGAGATTTCCGCACCCGGTCATGTGCCCACGCTAGGTTGGCTGTTTTCAATCGTCACTTCCCTCGGCATCTCCGTTCGGCCTGAAACCTTTGCCGTGGGCGTCCTGGGCGTGTACGCAGGAGCCTTGGTCCTCCTTTTGGTGGGCCATTGGCAACGAGCGGTCGCGATTGTTGTCTGGCTTTTTCATTTTGTATTTTTGTCATCCAACCGCTTCACCTTGTTACGGCGTTGACGCGTTCGCGAGTATAGGCCTTTTTTACGTCGTACTTGGCCCGTCGACTGTAGATCGGTCTGTGGAGGCTAGTCACAAACGGCCGCAGGCCGGCGGCTTTCGGCCTCTAGTCTTAATGACATTACTCAGATTGCAAATGTGCATTGTGTACGTGGAGACGGGTTGGACGAAGGCGTCTGGCAGGGAATGGTGGTCTGGCGATTCATTGTGGAGGACGCTACAACAACCGCAGTTTCAAGGCGTGGTCGGAACGCAATGGCTCGGGGACTTTCCGGCGTTGGTGAAGACGATAGCGATTTGCGTCATCGTTGTTGAGCTTGCTTATCCAGTTGCGATGTGGATCCCAAAGATTCGTGCGCTCGAGCTTATTTCGATACTGTTGCTGCATGCGGTGATCATGTTTACGCTCGATCTTTGGGCATTTGGGGCCGCGTTGGTGGTCCTGAATTTGGCCGCGTTTGGCGTGCCTGTGATGCAAGACCTACGATCCCTCTTCCCGCGCCTCTGTCGCGGCTACCGCTCAAAGCGTCCGGCGCCAACCGTGGCATGAAAGCTCAATTCGGCGCTAGCTTTACGCCAGGACTGGCACAGGCTCGTGGCCTGCGCGGGCACCGATGTTGGGGTCGGTCCTAGCCGCCCATGGTTGTGCCGACATCGAGGGCTTCGTGGCCCGCTGTAAATACACCTCTGGGCGGATCCCAGTCCTCCGCAGCCATAGAGAAGCAGCGCCCGACGGGGAAAGAAGTGGTTCCGGTTGCTGCGTCCGACGTGAACTTTCACTCCGTTCCCAGCGCATCGGCGAAGACTACAATAGGAGATAAAGTGAGGAGTTGTGCGGCGATGGTGTCTACGATTAGCCTGCGTGCGGCGGATATCGCCGAAATCCGCTCGATTATGGCTGGCCGCGTGGAAAGCGGCCGGGCCGTGGGCATGGTGACCGGCGTCATCGACGAAAATGGACGCCAGGTAATCGCCACCGGGAGAGTGTCGCTCGATGGGACGCAAGCGCCGGATGGCGACACGGTGTATGAGATCGGCTCGATCACCAAGGTCTTCACGTCGCTGGTCCTCGCCGACATGATCGAGAAGGGCGAAGTGAAGGCCGACGATCCGGTTTCGAAGTTTCTGCCCGCCACGGTGAAGGTGCCCAGCCGCAACGGACGCCAGATCACGCTGCTGGATCTTTCGATGCAAGTATCCGGGTTGCCGCGTTTGCCGGATAACCTGAAGCCCGCCGACCCGGCCAACCCTTGCGCGGACTACGATGCGGCGAAATTGTACGACTTCCTTTCTCACTACACGCTGACGCGGGATCCCGGCGAGAAGTATGAGTATTCGAATTTGGCTGTGGGTCTGCTGGGACATGCGCTGGCGCTGAAGGCGGGCATGAGCTACGAAGAGTTGTTGCGGCGGCGGATATTCGAACCATTGGAAATGAGCAGCACTTCCATCACGCTTTCGGATGCGCAGAAGAAACGGCTCGCGCCGGGATACGATGTGTCGCTGAAGCCCGTGAAGAACTGGGATTTCGCGGTGCTGGCGGGGTGCGGCGCGGTGCGCTCCACGGCGAACGATATGCTGAAGTTCGTAGCGGCGAACCTGGAACTGAGGGATACGCCGCTGAAGGCAGCCATGCGCAGGATGCGGTCGGTGCGGAAGGAAACGGGCACGCCGGATCTGGAGATCGGCATGGCGTGGCATCTGCTCACCAAATTCGACACGCAGATTTGGTGGCACAACGGGGGTACGTACGGCTATCGCTCGTTCATGGGATTCAACCCGGCGAAGAAGGAAGGCGTGGTGGTGCTGTGCAATGCGTTCGCGGACAACGACGACCTGGGCAGGCATGTTTTGGAAAGCCGCTATCCAGTTGCCGCGTCACACAAAGAAACGCAAGTCGATGCGGCGGTGCTGGAACGGTATGTGGGCGAATACGAGATGACACCGGCCTTCAAGATCGCGGTGACGCGCGACGGTGCGCGGTTGTTTATTCAGGCCACGGGCCAGCCGCGCCTGGAGATTTTCGCGGAGTCGGAATCGGAGTTCTTCCTCAAGGTGGTGGACGCGCGGATTACTTTCCTGGCCGACGGTCTGATTCTGCACCAGGGTGGTATGGATCAGAAGGCTAAGAAGGTGAAATAAGGGCAGGGAGGCGCGGTCACTCGACGCGCACCCCTTTCCAGAATGCCACGCGCCCGCGGATCTGTTTGGCGGCGGACTTGGGCTCGGGATAATACCAGGCGGCCGCGGCGTTGGTTTTGCCGTTCACCTCGATATCGTAATAACTCGCCGTACCTTTCCAGGGACAGATGGTAGTCTGACTGCTGGGTTTGAAGTATTCGCGATGGATCGCGCCGGACGGGAAGTATTGGTTGCCTTCCACTATTACAATGTCGTCGCTTTCGGCCAGTACTGCGCCTTCCCAGACTGCTTTTGCCATTTTTATTACTCCTTTATTACTCCCTTGGTTTACGTGGGTTTTGGCGTCACTCGCCAATACACTCCGTATCGCTGACCTAAGATTCGGTTGAGCGGCATCATCGTTATATCGCGGCTTTGTCCCTTGGTCCGGAACGAGAGTTGCGTCCCGGCGGCAGGCTCGATCCAGGACTGGGGAAAGCGCGACTCGGCCACGAATTCCGGGGCGGCCGGCGGCTTGGGCATGTCCGGCGGGTTGTCGCCGCCTTGCCGCATTGCATCGGTCAAGCCGTCCTGGCCCAGGTCTCCCGCCAACACCAGCGGTCCGTACATGACGGCCTGCAAGGTGTCGTCATCGGGCATGGCATGCAGGTGCAGGTTCATGGGCAGAGTGGCGCTCAGTTCGTCGCCGTTTTCCCAGAAGCGGTCCACCACCCGGTATCCGGCCGCGCGCGCCGCGTCCGCCGGTTTTCCATTGACAGCTACGGTCATCTTTCCATCCGTCCAATAAGGCTCGCGGATGCGCAAGGCCAGCTTCACGGCTTTGGCGGTTGTAATCCGCAGGCGCGTCTCGCCGCGGTTGGGGAACGACGTAACCTGCCGGATGCGCACGCCTTGCTCCTCCCAAGCCAGGTCGGAGGCAATGAACAGGTTGACATACAAGCTATTCTCATCGTGGAAATAGATGCTGTCCGCGAGCTTCGAAAACGATTCGACGCCGGTGCCGGTGCAACACCAGAACGACCCGCGCGGGCTGGCGAACACCTTCCAATATCCGGCGGCCAGCGGCACATAGTACATGGTCAGCCCGTCCTTCGGATTCATGGTGCCCAGAATGCCGTTGAAGTAGGCGCGCTCGTAGTAGTCGAAGTAGCGCGCCTCGGACGACCATTTAAACAGGTGGCGCGTGAGCTTCAGCATGTTGTAAGTGCAGCAGCATTCCTGCGTGTCGTGGCCGAGTTCCGCCGCCAGCTTGTCCGGGCCGGTGCGCCAGTGTTCGTCGTTGCTGGTGCCGCCGGTGGCATACGCCCGGTGCTGGGTGACTTGGGTCCAGAAGAATTCCGCGATGCGGCGGTAGCGCGGGTCGCCCGTCAGTTCGTAGCGGCGGGCCGCGCCGATGATCTTGGGAATCTGCGTGTTCACGTGCAGACCCTTCAACTCGTCGCGGCCATCGGCCAGCGGACCGAACAGACGCTCGTCGTCGAAGCGGTGCGCGGCCGCGGCGTAATCCTCGACGCCGGTGACTGCGTACAAATTGTATAGCACCTCGTTCATGCCGCCGAACTCGACGCGCAGGACGCGGGCCATGTCTTCGTCGCTGAGCGAATCGGTCCAGCGCTTGGTCCAATCGGCCATGCCGCGCAGCACGTCGAGCGCCTGCTCGTTGCGCGCCAGGACATACATGTCGAGCAGGCCCGCCATGATTTTGTGCAGCGTGTACCAAGGCGCCCAGACTTTCTGGCCGGCCTTCAAGCGGTCGAAAAACGACGGCGGGAACGCGCTCAGGTAGCCGTTGGCGTTTGATTTGCCATTGGCCTTCTGGCACTTCGCCAGCTCGGCGACGACCAGGTTGCCTTTGTCGCGCAGCATGGTGTCGCCGGCCCCTACCGACATCAGCGCGCAACCCGATAGAAAATGTCCGGTGAAGTGGCCGCGCAATTCCACATCGGGCTTTTCCCAGCCGCCCAGCGGTTCGGCCGAGGAGGGCAAGCCGGCTGTCAGGCGGAAGGTGTGCAACAGGCGGTCGGTTTCGAGGCTCTGCAGGAAATCGCGGTTGTGCTCCGTCAACTTCAATAGCGTGGTTTCGATCAGGCGGACGCTGTCCAGGTCGAAAGGCTGCGCTTGCGGCTGTACGGCGTCCTTTACGGGGGCGAGTCGGGCCGCGGCGGCTAAGGGAGCCAGGGCGGAGGCGGCGATAAACTGGCGGCGGGTAAGGTTCATTGCGGCACCGAATTTCATTATGAGCCGATTCGGGTCGGAATTGGTTAACGCGGGCGCGCGCCTTCCCGCTCTACCTGGTGAATGATGACCGACGTGAGGTCGTTCAGGTTAGACGGCAATCGTATAGTCAAGAGCAGCAGGTCTGGTGTTGGGCCTTGCAGGACTGCGGCGCCGTCGATGGGGTCGTCGCTCGCCCGTAAGCGGCCTACGGTGCCGAGTCCCTCCGAATGAGGGGACGCTCGAAATTCGACGACGCGGCCGCCGTGATAGGTCAGTTTGTCATTCGGGTAAGGGCCAAATGGATACTCGCTTGCCGGCGAAATCCCTTCCTCGATTACGCTGCGTACAAACGCTTTGTACCCCGGGAAGACCCGCGCAATGACGCGAGCAACTGTAAATCTTCCGGATGTGCGGCTTGCAGCTCGATAAAACGCGAGCTCTTGAGCCATAGCGGCGTCTATCTCGACCACCTTGTCACCCTCGTGTGGCGCATCCACTGGCCCAGTCTGACCGTCCGACTTGCATCCTATGAATGGAACGCGGACGACGGAGGCGCCTTGGCACGTGAGCGCGATGAATGCTAGAAGAATTAGGTTCCACGTCATCTATGAGCCGATCTGCAATGTGCCCACGGTGATCAGGCCCGCGCCACTGGCGGAGTTGCCCAGATACACGGTATAGACGCCGGGCGCGATCAGCCAGGCGTTGGAGCTCACATCCCAATAGGACAGCGGATAAGAGGAATCGTTGGCGTCCACTTCGATGGTCACCTGCTGCGACGCGCCGGGCTGGAGAGAGACCTTCTGCCATCCCACCAAGCGTTTGGGCGGCTCGCCCGTCGAGGCGGGGAAGGCCAGATACACCTGCGCTACTTCCGCTCCGGCCACCGCGCCCGTGTTAGTCAGATTGAAAGTCACCTGGAAGTTCGGGTTGCCGGCCGAAGCCATGTTATTTACGACTGTCGCATTCGAAAACGAGAACGTGGTATACGACAGTCCGAAACCGAAGGGAAACAGCGGCGTGAGACCCTGCGAGTCATACCACTTATAGCCGACATTGAAGCCCGCGGAGTAATCGACGGGGAAAGGCGTGACGCCGTCTGGCGGCTGGGCGATTACCGGGTTCGGCAGTTGGCTCACGCTCGCGGGAAACGTAATGGGCAGCTTGCCGGACGGATTGACCGCGCCGAAGAGGAGATTGGCGATGGCTTGTCCGCCCTGCTGGCCCGGGAACCAAGCCTCGAGTACGGCGCTGACGCTCGCGAGCCACGGCAGCACCTGCGCACCGCCATTCTCCATGACCACGATCGTGTTCGGGTTGGCGGCGGCCACGGCGGCTACCAGCGCATCCTGATCGATGGGCGGCGTGTGGATCAAGTCGGTGAAGTTCAGGCTGGGCAGGTCCATGCCCTCGCTGGTCCATTGGCTGACGAACACGATGGCCACCTGCGAAGCAGCCGCCAGGGCGGCCGCTGTTGTGGCATTGGTTCCGGGATCGAATTGCACGGTGGCGTTGGGGGCCATCGCCTGAATGGCCTGCAGAGGCGACGATGGATCCCAGATCACCTCTGCCCAACCGGGCGGGTTGGGATAGCCTTCGGTGAGGGCCGGTCCGCCGGTGGGAGTGACTTGCGCCGAGCCGCCGCCGGAAAGAACTCCGATATCCGCATGCGATCCGACGATGGCGATGGATTTGAGCGACGCGGCATTCAGCGGAAGCTGTCCGTTGGCGTTCTTCAGCAGGACCGCGCCCTGCTCCTCGGCTTCCAGTGCGATGGCTTGGTCGGCGGCTGTATCGATGGGGGTGATGGAGGCGGGATAGTCGAACAACCCGACCGCATACATGGCGCGCAGGATGCGATGCACCATGTCGTCCAGGCGGGACTGCGGCACCTGGCCGGCCGCGATGGCCGGCGCCAGACTTCCGAAGTACTGGTTATCCGGCTGTTCCTGGTCGAGACCGTTCAGCGCGGCGTGCACGGTGGAGTGGGTAGCCCACCAGTCCGACATGACGAAGCCGGGAAACTGCCAATCGCCCTTGAGGATGTCGTTCAGCAGATGCGCGTTCTCGCAGTTATACACGCCGTTCACCAGGTTGTAGGCGCACATGACGGACTGCACGTTGGAATCCGCGATACCGATTTCGAACGCAAGCAGATCGCTTTCGCGCATGCCGCGTTCGTCGATTTGGGCGTTGGCAGTGGTGCGGCCGGTCTCCTGATCGTTCAGCGCAAAGTGCTTGATGCCTCCGATCACGTGCTGGGCTTGAATGGCGTTGATGTGCGCGGCGGCGATCTTGCCGGCCAGGATGGGGTCCTCGCCCTTGGTTTCGAAGGTGCGGCCGTCGCGCGGTTCGCGGCCGATCAGGTTGATATTGCCGCCCAGGTTCACGTTCATGCCGTAGGCGCGCAGTTCCGCGCCGATTACGTTGCCGTATTTGGCTGCTTCGGTGACGTCCCAACTGGCAGCGCTGGCGATGGAGGATGGCAGCGCGGTAGCTTGGCCTACGCCGTTGCCCACGCCAACGCTGCCATCGGCGAGGTAAAGATCCGGTATGCCGAGGGCCGGAATTCCGGGAACCCAACCCGCGCCGCCGCGGGGGAGCGGGGGATTATTGGTGACCGGGCCGCCGGCGCCATAGACCAGCTGGATTTCCTGATCCGGGGTCATCTGGCTCAGCAACTGGTCCGCTCGCTGGTCGGGGGTGGGCGGTTGGACGGCGATTTGCACCGCATTCGAAGCCACGCCTCCGATGGAAAGGATCACGGGAACGGCATCGCCGGTGGGCGCGTTCGATGGCGCCAGCGCGTTCACTTGGTATTCGCCGACGGAACCGGGCGCGAGGCCGGAGAAGAGCACCTGCGCGGAGACGCCGCCGATGGTGACGACCGGTTGCGTGGTGGTGACGGCGAGCGGGTTGCTTGGAGCCGCGGCGCCGGTGGGCGGCTGATTGGTCACGGGGCCGAGGCCGGTACAGTAAATCAAGATGATAGTGACGCCCGCGCCCGCCGGATTCGATGCGGCGATCAGGTTGTAGGACGAATCGAGGATGGCTCCGGGACCGGTTCCCTGGCCGTTCATGCTGAAAATGCCTGGGGCGAACTGCGCCAGGCTCACCGGCTGGGGGGCGCTGGTCTGGCCGGCGGCGGTGGCGGTCAGGGATGCCTGGGATAGTCCCACAAGCTCCCACGGTATTTGCAGGTTCACCTGGCTGGCGGAGGCGTAGAACAAAGGCGCATTCATCGCGTTGAATGCCAGGGACAGCCCGGTTATCGGGAAGGTTCCGTAGACCGATGCGATACTGCCCGGAGCTACTGGTCCTGGGACGGAACTGGCGGCGTTGACGACGCCCCCGGCGTTGATGGAAGGCGCGGGCTGGGCCCACGCGCTAGTCAGGCTGGCCATCAGGTACGCGCAAGCGGCGTGCCGGAGGGCCTTCAATGCGAACATGGGATTTGTTGGAAGCTTACCACAAAGCGGCGATGGGTCTCGCATCGGACTCTCAAAGTATCATTTTCTTCGCGGCCAAACCGGCCGGGGAAGCGGTCCCCTTGGACGGCTTTGTTCGTGTGGCCCCGTGAAACGGCGCTTGGTATAATATTTTCGGTTATGACGATCCGAATACCGCTGAAGTGGATTATTCTCTTCCTGTTCCTGGGCATCGAAGCTTTGATTCTTCGTCTTTTCGCGGTCTCTCCGGAAAAGGATCGGGCCGTGATTGCCTTTGGCGGAACCGTTGTGGCTGGAGCTTTCGCTCTTTTCGTCTATATGCAGGGAGTCGAAGCTCAGCAGAGCCGGGCTGCCGACAAACTATTTGAACGCTGGAATAATCCCACGATGGCCGCCTACAAGAATACCGGTCGCGACATCCGGAGGGGAATCTTGGATCCGATAACTCTTGCTCGCACAAGCCAGAACGTTGTTTTCGCGGAACCGCAAAAAACACAGCGAACTGAACTGCTCGGACTCCTTAGCTTCTATGAAGAGATCTGCTTGGCGATCAGAATGCGGTCGGCGAACGAGGAGAAGCTCAAGAGGTACTTCAAAGCCGTTCTGGTTCAGACGTTTACAAAAGTGAAGCCCTTCATCGACAAAGAACGTGCCGTCGACAACAACCTGAGGTATTACATAGAATTCGAGGAGGTGTTTGAAGTCTGGAAAAATTGAGCGGCCACCACCTGTAGAGCGGTGGCTGCCCAGCCGCGATGCGACCCTAGTCGGGTATCACATCCTCAATTTGTCTATTTTGCATGCTCTTCCTCCTTCTCCGGTCTCACGGTTTTAGCCTGCGAAAAGTCTTCCATCTCCACTATACACCGGATTTGCTCACGCTGCGCCGCCTTACCGCGCTTCGTCCACAACTTCGATGGCAAAGACCGATGCGTAGTTGATCACCGGCACGAATTCGAAGTTCAACTTACCCTGAGCGGTTGGCCGCAGTCCGCGGAATCGCTTGATGAGGGCATGGTTCGGGCTGGCTTCCTTCAGGATGTCCAGATTCCGGACGAGCGCCGAGCCGTTGCAGTAGATATCGAAGATGCGCTGGCCGGGGCCGCCGCCTCCCTCGTTTTCCTTGCCCCAGTAAGTCTCGGCGAAATACATGGTTGCAGTGTAGACGCCGGAAAGCGCCACCGGGATGGCGTACGAGAAATGGCCATACCGCTCGTTGGCGAACAAGTCGGCATCGGGTGTGCCGGTGACCGCTTTCCAATGGTTGGAAGTCTGCCCGCCCAAATAATAGTTGTCGGCTTCCCAGACCTGGCCCCGCGAATCGGTAGCGGAATTGGGTTGCGTGACAATCCGGACGGGGTTGATCCTGTGCGGTTCGGCGGGCTCGATTTCGACGGCGCTGACGATGGTTTGCTCACGCCTGGCGTGGAAGCCGAGCCGGAGGAAGCCGTCCGGACCGGGGTGGACATCCTTAAAAACACGAACGTCCGCGATCAGCGGGCCACCGGCGTCGGAAACGATGTCCAAACCGTCGATCAGCAGAGTGCCGTTCAACAGGACGTCAAACGCACGGCTATTCTCCCCGCCGCCGGTCTCAAGCCCCGGGCCGTAGACCGGCTCCACAAAGTGCAGCTTCAGCTCATAGGTACCGGGTTTCAGGGGGATGTTGTAGGCGGTCAGACCGATCCGGCAATTCTGATACAGGATAGGGTCGGATGTGCGGGCGATAAATTGGCGGAAAGGCGTTTTGGGCTGCCCGCCACCCTCAAAAAAGCGATCCGGCAGCCAGGTGTGGCCGTGATGGTCGATATATTTGCGGTCATAGCCCGCAATGATCCGAACGGCGCTATCCGGCGGGGCGACGGCCAGGGGCGACGGAGCGAGGTTCGGGGGAGTGTCGAGCCGGCGCCCAGCGGCGTTTCGAAGGGCCACGGCGGTCACCGCGATCGCCGCAATTGCAACTATGGCGGCGACCCACAGCCAAAGCCGGCGTTTTGCGGGAGGGCGTGCAGCCGGCGCGTCCGTCGACTTCGGCTCGTCCAAGGATGGGTCGGCGGGCGGCTCGGCGATTGTTTGACCGCTGGTCCGGGCGTTCGCTTGGGCGGTGGCCTGAGCGGTGCATTCCACCAGCGTCTTCCCATTCGCAGGCGGGGGCACCGGAGCGTTGCCATCTTGTTGAAAAACCGGCGTATACATGCCGGGCGGGATGATGATCTTCAGCGGTTGCCGGGAGCCTTCGGAAGCGTAATATTCGCGCAGTTTCTTGCGCAGCCGATGGATTTCAACGCGGGCGATGGCGTCCTCGGCGGGATCGAAATTGGCCGGCCGGCCCAAGACCTCCGTGGCGATGCTGTACTCGCAAACTTGCGCGTCCCCACCCTCGAAGTGCTTTTCGCAAACGTATTCGAGCAATTTGACCAACCGTTGGGCGCGCGCGAAGGTGGGTGAAGCGAGAACTGCCGCGAGTTCCAAGCGTTCCGCGCCGGCAACGCCGGTGGGGCCAGTTGCAACGTGGTTGGCATCCCCCATTTGTGGAGATTATACACGTTTCCCCAATTGTTCGGGGACGGATACGCAATTGTAAAATCCTGCGAACAGCGCGATGTGAAGTTTGTAACAAGATGTACACTATTGAAAACAATACAGATACGATAATTATATGCTTTTTTGGAGACCTCGTTACACGGCCTAACCCCTTTACTTTGGAAGGCCATCGCATCCCGTCGGACATACGCGGTAACTAAAATGTACTAGCATCCACATGCGCGGCGGGTTACACTCGGCGGGATACTGGCAAGTAGAATTGTGCGGACGCGCCTAAGGTGTGTCGTGTGGCGAATTTAAAGATACGAAAGTCCTTGACGTGGGCGCTGTAGTGCAGTTATGCTACTTGCAAACGATTAGTTCAGCCTTGTGGGGTGCTTCGCTTTGCGCGCCGGAAGGCAGCCTTTGGTTTGAGAGACAAAATTGAGGTTAGAAAGGGGTCAAATGAATACACCAGATCGGATGCCGATCTCCGTTATCGCTCGGCACAGACATCCGGGAAGATCTTTCTGGTTGTTGGGACTATTGATTGCGGCCTTGGCGGCTTCCCAAGCACCAATGTTCGCGCAGTTTGCGAGCGGGTCGATAGGCGCCACGGTCACCGACGCCACCGGCGCGGTCGTCCCCGCAGCGAAAGTCGTCCTAAAGAATGAATCAACCAACGCTCTTCGCGACACGGTCACAAACAGCTCCGGAGTCTTCGATTTCCCGTCGATTCTTCCAGCCACGTACACGGTCACGATCACCGCGGCGGGTTTGCAGACCTACGAAGAAACGGGCATCACGTTGACGCAGGGCTCGACTTTGCGCCTACCGACCATTGTTCTGCAGGTCCAATCCACGAAGCAGGAAGTCGAGGTGGTCGCGGGCGCAGACGTAGTGGTGCCGACCGATACCGGACAGGCCAGCCAGACGCTCAACAAGAATATGATTGAGAACATCTCAATCGCGGGGCGCGATGCGGCCGAGTTGATTAAGATCATGCCTGGCATGGCAATGATCGGCGGCGGCAACAGCGGCGCTCTGAACCAGAGCGAGTGGGGGCAGGGATCGGTCGCGACCATGAGCAACACCGGTCCTATCGGCAATTTTGCCGCCCAAGGAGCTCCGCTCTATGGCGGCGTTACAATGACCTCGGATGGCGCAAACCTGCTGGACCCCGGCAACCAGGGCACGCAGACCGCCAACATCAACCAGAACCAAGTGCAGGAAGTGTCGATTCTGACCTCGGCCTATGGCGCGGAATTCGCGAAAGGTCCGATCACGTTCCAAGCGATCGGCAAGAGCGGCGGCGCCCAGTTCCATGGACAGGCCTACCTCTATGCGCGCAATGGAATATTCGACTCGAACGGCTCTTACAATAATAGCCAGGGAGTGCAAGCGCCGACGAACAGCTTCTACTACCCCGGCGGCGACTTTGGCGGCCCGGTGATCATCCCCGGCACGCACTTCAACAAGAACCACGACAAGCTGTTCTTTTACGCCGCGTTCGAGTATATGGACCAACATCCGGCTGGCAGCTTGCTGAGCTATTTCGTACCCACGCAGCAAATGCAGCAGGGCAACTTCACGCCGGCGTACCTTAAGTCCTTGGGACCGGGTTTCGTTAGCAATATGTACGCAGACTCCGTCGCCCCGAGCACCACCCTGTTCCCGACCGGCCAGATACCGGCTACCCTGCTCGATCCGAATTCGGCGGCTATCTTGAAATTGATGCCCGCGCCGAACGTCGATCCGGTAACGAATCCGGGTGGCTACAACTATCAGTACTTTAATAATGCGCCCGTCAATCGCTATGAAGTCCGGCTCCGCGGCGACTACAACATCAACGATAAGACCAAGCTGTTCTTCTCCTGGAACCACCAGCTTGAGCACGACCTGAACCCGATCAGCATCTGGTGGAACCTCAACGGGTCCTTACCATATCCATCCTCCCAAAATGCCAACCAGGATTCCAATGTCTACAGCGCGAACCTGGTGCACGTGTTCAGCCCCACGCTGACCAACGAATTCGTATTCGCTGAAGCCACGTTCCTGAACCCGATCATACTCGCCAAGCCCTCCGCGGTGAGCCCGAGCGGAATCGGATTCAGCATGACGGGCCTGTTCTCGAACCCGTACACGCCGCAAATGCCCAACACCTACGGCTATACCGCACAGAGTGCCGGCGCAGTCGGTTTCGGCACGTATTCGTACGGTGAACCATTCACGCCCGCCGGTGCGAACTCATTCGGCAAGCTGTCGCAAACGCCGCAAATCAGCGACAACGTGACCAAGATCCAGGGAAGCCATACCCTCAAGGCGGGTGTCTACTGGGACTATGCCCGCAACTACCAGACCAGCGGCAATCTAGCCAGTGGGACCGGAGGCGCAGCGAATTTCGATGAATGGGGCAACCAAAGTAGCGGCAACTATCTGGCCAACTTTGTCACGGGCCGCATGACGGGCTTCGCGCAAGACAACGCCGAGGCGGTACAGGACATGAAGTACCACCAAGTTTCGTTCTTCATCAACGACCAGTGGAAAGCCACCCGCAGGCTCACGCTCACCGGCGGTCTCCGCTTCGAGCACATGGGCAATTGGGTTCCCAACGACAGTGAAGGCGTTGCCGTTTGGGATCCCGCCACTTATAACAACACCTCGTCGGCACCCGGCTGGACCGGCCTTGAATGGCACGGCATCGATTCCGCCATTCCGTTGTCCGGCTTCCCAACGAAGACGTTATTCGTGGAGCCGCGCTTCGGCTTCGCTTACGACATCTTCGGAAACGGCAAGACCGTGCTGCGCGGAGGCGCCGGCCTGTTCCGGTACCAGATTTCCTACAACAGCGCCAGTTCCGGTTACAACCAGCCGCTGGGCCTCGAAACGGAAAGTGTCCTTACGGGCGCCGGACAATGCTGCGTAGGCTGGAATCAGTTCGCGCAATACGCTGCCGGGCTGGGGGCTCCCGGGCTCGGTACGTCCGTCGGTCCCTTGACCATGGGCGACTCCGCGACGCCGAATACGTGGACCTACAATGTGACGGTTTCACAGCGCGTTCCATGGCGTTCGGTCGCAGAATTCCAATATGCGGGCAGCCGTTCGCGGGACCTGCTGACGAATGGCTCGGAAGGACTGGGGAACGTCGACAACATCCCGTTGGGCGCGTTCTTCGGGGCCGATCCGATCACGGGCGTCAACTATAGCGCGCAGGGGAAGGTGCCTGTGGGGTATGGTTCGTTAACGGGCTTTCCGAACCTGAACGATTTCTACCCGTACCACAACTATACGGGGATTACGTTGCAGGGGCACGAGAGCTACTCCAACTACAACGCTTTTATCGCGACGTGGCAGAAGCAGTCCGGACGCATGACGTTCACCACGAATTACACGTTCAGCAAGAACCTGGGCGTGCGCGACGACAATAGCGCAAACGGCAATAGCGAGGGCAACGCCGGGTGGCCGTATAGTGCGGCCGCGAACTACGGCGTGCTGGCGGCGGACCGCACTCACGTTTTCAACGCAGCCTATGTCTTCAACCTGCCCAGTCCGGTGAAGGACAATAAATTGGTGGGCGGGGTGGTGAATGGCTGGGTCCTTTCGGGCATCACGCAGTTTCAGAGCGGGGCGCCCATTCAGCCGAACACTAACAGCCTTAATGTTGCGTGGCCCACTCAACTGCAACCCTCGGACTACCTGGGCACAAACGCAGTTGAGATTACCGAGCCCGCGCTCACCTGCGATCCGCGCAGCGGGCTGAAGTCCGGCCAATACTTCAACCCGTCCTGTTTCGCGCCTCCCACGGGCGGATCCGACGGCGCGATCATCTGGCCGTTCATCCATGGGCCCGCTTTCTTCAACAGCGACCTGGCGATTTACAAGGACTTCCTGTTCAAGGAGCATCAGAAGGTTGAGTTCCGGTTCTCGGCGTTCAACTTCCTGAACCATCCGCTTCCGCAATTCAACTCGGGAGGCGTCGGCGACGTTAACCTAAACTTCTCGAACAGCAGTAGCGGGTTGAGTCAGACGAACACGAGTGCGCTCACGACGGGTTCCCCGTTATACAAGAACGAGGTCCCGCGCGTGATCGAGTTCGCGGTCAAGTACAACTTCTAGGCTTCGTCCGCGAGGCTGGAATCAATTTGGGGGGTGGCGCAAGCCGCCCCCTTTTCCATTGGGTGAGGCAATTTCGATCGCGGCAAAGGCAGCGGACGGGGGCGGTCCCGCGCGGTCCGGGGGGACCGGCCCACCAACCCACGACGAGCTAACTAATTAAGGAGGCCCGGTGCGCAACCGAGCGCCTG
>DATNMW010000192.1:0-16828 GCA_035602155.1 Bryobacteraceae bacterium
CTCGAAGATCCGCAAAGGCGTCCAGGTTCGAACCTGGTGGATTTGCTGGCGGGCCTCCAGGTGCGCCAGGATCTCGGTCCGCCGCCGGGGCCATCCCCGGACGATCCCGCACGGAAGAAGGAGTGGGAAGCCGATTGGGCAAAAAGAAACAAAAGGCTCCAGGATTACAGGACGGAGGCCACCGGGAAACTGCTGGCGAGCGTCCGCCAGCGCTCCGGACCACAGCGCAACGCGGCGCTGTTTCAGGCCTGGCAAGTAATGGAGCGGCAGAACGGCACGGAGGAAGCGCCGGCAGCCTTAGTGCAGCTTCGCCAGGAGGTGCTGGCATCCGCTCGAGAGCTTCCACTGTACGACTTGATGAACTTCGCGACGGAGGTTTTGACCCGGAAGTCGCTGCCGCGAGAGCAGATTCTGCCGCTCCTCCGTGACCTGGCGCAATCGGCCGGACGCGCGCCGAAGGACCAGAGCGTCACCTTACAGCTTCAAGGTTACCCGCTCTGGTGCGAAGAATCCCAGCGCGACTGCAACGACGCCATTTTGGCGGATGCGGCTAAGCCGGATTCGCCGCTGTTGGCCAACACGATCCTGCTTCTGAAAGAGGCTGAACATCCCGAACTGGACGCCTTACTCAAAGAGCGCCTGGCCGCGCCCACCGCGCTGAACGATTATGTGCGGGCGCAGACGACTGCGGCGCTGGCGCTGCGGGCGGGAAGCCGGAGTCTGCTGCCCGTCGTGAAGGAAGCGCTGGTTCATTTTGCCGGCAAGCGTGCGGCCGACTGCGAAACTCAAGCGTATCTGGTGAATTACCTGGTCCGGTTTGCTCCGAAGGAGGCCGCCCAGTATCTTAGGGAGGCGTTTCAGGATAAAGACTCCCAGTGCGGGTGGTTCGAGTTCTTGGGCCAGACGCGCTACAGCGACGACTTGATCCCCATCGCCGTAGACGCATTGGACAGCCCAAGTCCGGCCGCCGCGGCGAGTGCTGCGTTGCTTCTGGGGGCGCATGGCCCGGCTGAGGTCGAGGACATACTATGGCGGCATCTCGAAACCTTTTGGGACAACTGGCGGGATCGTGCATACGAGTTGCAGATGGCGATGGCGGGTTCCTGGCCGGTCGAAGCCGCGTATCTGGAGCAGGCGCTGGTGAACGCACTGTTGCATGGCGCCAACTGGAAACCGACACTGGCGGAACAGGAGCGGTTGCGCGCGGGCTGCCTGACCGATAATTGCCGGAAGGTCGCTGCCGGGGAAGTGTCCCTGGGCAGATAGAAGGGAGACATCATGAATGGATAAGACACGACGGCAAATGATCGCAGGCGGCGGGCTAGGTCTGGCCATGGCGGCCGTACGCGTCGGCGCTGCAAAACCGGCGACAATCGTTGCGGCCAAGGCGATCCATCAGGAGGAGGATTTCAAGTGCGGCGCCCAGCGGATTTACGAGGCGCTGCTGGACGCCGGGCAGTTCCGCGCGTTTTCGGGTGGCGCGGCTGAGATCCACCGCGAAGCCGGCGGCGCGTTTGCGCTTTTTGAAGGCCGCATCGTGGGACGAAATGTGGAGTTGGTTTCAAACCGCCGGATTGTGCAGGCCTGGAGGTCTGCTTCGTGGTCCGAGGGCGCCTATTCGATTGCCAGATTTGAGCTAATGGATCAAGGCGCGGGCACGCGGGTGGTCTTGGACCATACAGGCTTCCCACCGGAACACGCGGAGAGTTTGGAGAGCGGGTGGAACGAGCACTATTGGACGGCGCTGCATAAGTTCCTGGGGTAGGAAGAGGCGTCAGCCGAGATTCATCCGGGCTAATAAGTCGCGATAGCGCGGGTCCGAGCGGAAAGGCTCAAAGCAGGGTTCCGCATCCATGCGTGTCAGATAGGGATCGCGCTCGGCCAAGGCGGCTTGGAAAAAGCCGAACATCCGGTCCGGCTGGCCGAGAGCGGCATGGTAAACGGCAAAACAGGCCGGCGAGACATATTGTTTCGAGCTTCTGGCCATGACTTCATCCATCAGTTCTTCCGCGCCTTCCGGCTTGCCATCCCGTACATACGAAGCTGCCAGGAACCCGGCCGCCAGCGTAAAGGAGGGCGAGAGGCGCACGGCTGTCTCCAGACTGGCGATCGACTCCCGCAGGCAGCCCTTTTGAGACAGGGCCAAGCCCATCGCAAAGTGCACCAACCAATAGTCGGGATAAAGATCCACGGCTGCCGCGGCATGTTCGATCGCATCGTCGTACCGGCCCTGACAGTAAAGCGCGAAAGCCAGGCCGTAGTGGACCATCATGGACAGAGGATCGGTTTCGAGCGCCCGCCGGTACTGCGCAGCCGCTTCTTCGAATCGCCGCAGCGGCGTCAGGAAATAGAGCGCGTAGCGGACGCGGACCAGCGGCGGCACAGGATCGACGGCCATGGCCGCTTGAAAATGAGACTCCGCCGCCTTCCAGTCGAATTCGACGGCGCCAACGACCAGCCCCAGCACGCTGTGCGCCTCGCTTAGCGTTGGATCGATGGCCAGCGCGTTCCCGGCGGCGGACTTCGCCAAAGGCGCCATTTCCGTCATGCGCCGGATGCCGAGCGCGCCCAGACCGTAGGAGTAAACCGCCAATCCGCCGTAGGCCGCCGCGCATGCCGGATCGTGGCGGAGCACCCGTTCGAACGACTCTTTGGCTAGGGCCAGACTTTCCGGAGTGTAGCGCTGGTACCAGTAAAGTCCCTTCAAGTAACTCTGGAATGCCTCCACATTCGAGGTGCTTCGGCGCGGGGCGGCCAGCTTGACTTTCAGGGCGTTCGCAATCGCCTGCGAGATATCGTCTTGGATGGCGAAGATATCCGTCATTTCGCGTTCGTACCGCTCCGACCATAAGTGCGACTCATCCGCTACGTTGATGAGCTGCGCGGCGATGCGAACGCGATTGCCCGCGGTACGCACACTGCCTTCGAGAATGGCACCTACTCTGAGGCGTTGTCCGACGGTGCGCAAATCCCGTTCCTTACCGCGAAAGGCGAATGCCGACCCGCGCGCTATCACGCGCAACTCGGGAACCTTGGCGAGGGCGTTGATGATCTCTTCCGCCAGCCCGTCGCCGAAATACTCGTTTTCTTTGCCGCCGCTCAGGTTGGCGAAGGGGAGTACGGCGATGGATGGGGTGTCTTCGGCCGCACCGTTGGACAAGGCTGCTTCGGCCAGTGCCCGCTGGACTTCCCGCATCGTCTGAAAGCGCTGTGCGGGATCCTTGCGCAGACAGCGGAGCACGTGCCCCTCGATTGCGGCCGGAATCGCAGGCTTAATATCTCTCAATGGCCGGGGCTCTTCCTGCAGGATGGCAGCAAGGGTTGCGATCCACGAACCGCCTTGGAATGCGCGCTGCCCGCAGAGCATCTCGTACAACACCAAGCCGAATGAGAAAACGTCGGACCGGGCGTCAACCGTTCGCCCTTCCGCCTGTTCCGGAGACATATAGGCCGCGGTCCCCACTATGGTTCCGGGGAGCGTACGCATGGTGGCCGTTTCGCCCTCGGGCGCCGCGACAGGCTCGATGAATTGCGCGAGTCCGAAATCCAGCAGTTTGGCCCGGCCGCCCTGAGTGACGATCACGTTGGCTGGTTTCAGATCGCGATGAACGATGCCGGCGGCGTGGGCCGCGGCCAGCGCATCCGCAATATCGGAGGCGTACTTCGTGGCGTCCTTCACCGGCAGCGCGCCGCGGCCGTTCATTTGTTCCAGCGTAGTGCCGGCGACGTATTCCATGGCGATGAAGTACACGCCGCTCTCTTCCGAGATGCCGTAGATGGTGACAATGTTGGGGTGGTTGAGGCTGGCGGCGGCCTGGGCTTCCTGCAGGAACCGGCCCTTTCTGCCGGCATCGGCGATCTTCTCCGCGGGCAGAGTCTTCAAGGCGACGATGCGGTTAAGGCCAGTGTCGCGGGCCTTGTAGACCTCTCCCATTCCTCCAGTCCCTAACAGTGAAAGGATTTCGTAGGGGCCGATGCGGACGCCAGCGGTAATGGCCATGACGCTTTCACCGATTCTAACCCGAACCGCCAGCACGGGTTTGTAAGATGGCTCCGCCGATTACAATGATGGATTGCCGATTCTTCCCTCGATTCTCTTCGGCGCCTGTTTTACCTTGGCGATTGCATGGATGCTCGGCAGCATTTGTCTGCACCGGTTGCCGGTTCCGTGGACCATCGTGCTGGCGGTGGGCGCGGCGGCGGAAAGCTGCATCGTGTTCGCGATGCTGGTTTGCGGCGTGGGCAATCGCGCCGGCTTTATCTTGCTGGGCGCGGTTTGCCTGGCGGCTTATTGGTGGAAGGGGAGGGGCGCGGCGCGCCTCGCCGATCCGGGTGTGGCGGCGGCGGACCGCGTGACGGTGTACCTGGCATACGCTGCGCTGGCATGCTACGCGGCGCTGTACCTGATCAACGCGCTGGCGCCGGAGATCGAATCGGATGCGATTGCGTATCACCTCGGACTGACGTCCGAATACGTGCGCCTGGGCCGCTTTCCCAGCCGCGTGGGATTTTACGAAATGCTGCCGCAAGGCCTGGAGATGCTATTTGTGCCGGCGTTCGCGTTCGGCCGGCACTCGGCGGCGAAACTGGTCCATTTCGGATTTCTGCTGGCGACCGTCCCGTTGATGTTGGGGATTGGACGGCGCCTCAGACTGCCGGCAGGCGTAGCGCTGGCGGCGGTGGTACTGTACTTTTGCGCGCCGATGACCGGAATCACCGGCACGTCCGCCTATACCGACGCGGGCGGCGTCTTCTACACGTTGGCCACGTTTTATACGCTGCTGGTGTGGCGCGATACGCGCGACATTCGCTATCTGGCGCCGGCTGGAATCGCGGCGGGGTTCTGCTATGCTATCAAGTTTCCGGGCGGCCTGGTGGCGATTCTGGCAGTAGTGTTTGTGATAGTGGTAGAACGCCGCGTACGCTTGGGCCACCTGGCGCTGCTGACGGGTGCGGCGCTGGCGATGGCGGCGCCCTGGCTGCTGCGCAGCGTCATCATAACCGGAAACCCACTTGCGCCGCTGTTCAACCGGTTCTTCCCCAACCCTTACTTCCATCCATCGACGGAGCGGGAACTGGCGGCCGCGCTAGGCTCGTGGCTGGGCATACCGTTTTGGCGGGTTCCGTATGAACTGATCGTGGGTGGGGCCTTTGCAGGCGCCATGGGTCCGGTCTTCTTCGCGCTCCCGCTGGGATTGCTGGCCCTACGGAAGCAGGCGGGCCGTTTGTGCTGGTTGGCGGCGGCGCTGCTGGCTCTGCCGTGGTTTTGGAACTCGGGTGCGCGTTTCCTGATGCCCGCGCTGCCCTTTCTGGCGATGGCCCTGGCGCTGGCTGTGGCGGCGTCTCTGCCCCGGCAAGCGCTGTGGGCGTGCGTGGCGGTGCAAGCAGTGGCCTGTTGGCCGCAGATCTTCGGGCTGTACCATCCCGAATTCAGTTGGCGATTGAAGGGGATCCCGTGGCGCGCGGCGTTACGCATCCAACCGGAGCGGGATTATCTGGAAAGCCTGGACGGTTATCGGGTGGCGCGCATGGTGCAGGACCACACGCCTCCCGGCGCGCGGCTATTCTCCCTGATTTCGGTGCCTGCGGCGTATACGGATCGCGAGGTTCTGGAATTCTGGCATTCGGGGCAGGCGGAGGAATTGTACGACGCTATGAGGGTAGCCGCGAGGCCGAAGGATCTGCTGTGCGACTTCAGGGCGGATTGGCCTCCGCGCCGATTGCGCGGTCTGCGGATACGCATGCCGAAGGCGGCGGCGGGGGAGTGGATGATTCACGATATCAAGTTGTTTTCCGGCGACGAGCAGATCTTTGGCGGTCCGCAATGGCAACTGCGGGCGTGGCCCAACGTGTGGGAACTGCCGCTGGCTTTCGATGAAAACCGTGCGACGCGCTGGCGCACCTGGGAACCGATCCGCGCCGGCATGTACGTGGAAGTGGATTTCGACCGTCCGCTGACGCTGAGCGGCGCGCTGATGGCTTCGCCTTATCCTCTGCCGTTCGAATTCTACGGGCGCGAGGCGGATGGATGGCGCCTGCTGACGAACCGGCCGGCATGGACGCCCAGGCTGGTCGGAGACGTGAGGGTGTCGGCCACGAGGGCGATTCGCGACGCCGGCTTCCGTTACATCCTGGCGTACGACAGCAACGAGGGGAATGGACTGCTGGGCGCCGCCATGGTGGGGCACGAGGCGGAGTGGGGTCTGGAAAAAATAGCCGATCTTGGCCCGGTATTGCTGTTTCGGATAAAGTAGACAGTTGTAAGAGGAGGTCTTATGGACTGGCATTCGCCAGTGCGCTTTCCGGCCGAGAGCGAGAGTTATCGGGTGGCGCGGGACGAGCTGCTGGCGGCCGAACGGGCGCTGCGCAAGCATGTGGAGCAAGTAGCTCAGTTGCGGCGCATGCTGCCGCTGGGCGGAGAGTTGACGGAGGACTATGCGTTTGAGGAGGGGCCGGCGGGCCTGGCGGATGCCACGACCGTCACGGCAGTGAAGCTTTCGGATCTTTTTCGGAACGGCATCGACACGCTGGCGCTCTACAGCTTCATGTATGGCCCGGAGATGAAGCAGGCGTGCCCGATGTGCACGTCGTTTCTGGACAGCCTGAACGGCACGGCTCCGCACGCGGGACAGCGGCTTAACCTCGCTGTAGTTGCGAAGTCGCCGATCGGGCGGATTCGCGAATTTGCCAGGGGGCGGGGATGGTATAACCTGCGCCTGCTATCGTCGGCGCGGAACACATACAACCGCGACTATCATGGAGAGACCGCCGCCGGAGGCCAACTTCCGGTATTCAACGTATTTGTGCGGCGCGGCGGTAAGATCTATCATGCATATAATACGGAGTTGCTGTATGCGCCGCCGGAGCCAGGGCAGAACGAGCGGCATATCGACATGATGTGGCCGCTTTGGAACTTACTGGATCTTACGCCGGAAGGGCGCGGCGCGGATTGGTATCCGCGGCTGAGTTACTAGTAGATCCTGGGCCGGGGAGAGATATGGCAGTTGAGGAAATGACGCCGGGCGTAGCGCGGCTGCGCACGTTGATTGCGAACATCTACTTAGCCGGCAGTCCGGGCGGGCCATGGGTGTTGGTGGATACGGGCGCACCCGGCAATGCCGCGCGCATCCGCGATGCAGCGGTGCAGCGCTTTGGCCGAGGCGCGCGTCCCGAGGCGATTCTGCTGACGCACGGGCATCGGGATCACGCCGGTTCCGCGTTGGAGCTGGCCGGATATTGGGACGTACCGATCTATGCGCACCGGCTGGAGCGGCCGTTCCTCAGCGGCAAGTCCGCCTACCCGCCGAAGGACCCCCTGGCGGGCGGCGCCTTTTCGTTTATAAGCCGGTTCTTTCCGAGCGCCACGGTGGACCTGGGGGAGCGTCTGCGCGATCTCCTGGAGGACGGCCCGGAAGGCGGACCTGTACCGGGTCTGCCGGGTTGGCGCTGGCACTTCACACCGGGACACGCACCGGGGCATGTCGCATTCTTCCACGGGGAGGAGTCGGTGCTGCTGGCGGGCGACGCGTGCACCACGATGGATCTGGATTCGGCGATGGGGATGGTGGCGCAGGAGCCGCGGATCTCGCGCCCGCCGGCGCCCTTCACCTACGACTGGGAGCAGGCGCGGCGATCGGTTGAGCTGTTGGCCGGTTTGCGGCCGAACGCGATTGGCGCGGGTCACGGCGAACCCATGAGCGGGCGCGCTGTGGCGGTGGGGCTGGCGGATCTGGCGCGCGATTTTCCCATGCCGCGCGGCCGGTACGCCGGTGAGCCGGCGCGCACGGACGAGACTGGCGTGACTTTCGTGCCGCCGCCGCCGCCCGATCCGGCGCCGAAGATTGCAGCGGCGGTTGGATTGGCGGCGGCGGGAATCGCGGCAGTGGTGGCGTTAAGTCGCGATAAGAAGTCGGGAGTCGGAAGCCACGAGACAGAATAAGGCGTTACTCTACGACTCCGTGAATCCTTAGCTGGACTAGCTGGTCCGTGGAGAGGTTTTTGTATCCGGCGGATTGCAGCTTTTGAATCATGGCGGCCGTTACTCCGTGGATGCGCAACTGGACAAGATCGTCGAGCGGCACATTATCATAGCCGAGCGACTGGAGGTCCTTGACGAAAGCGGCACTTACTCCATGGATTTGCAACTGCACCAGGTCGTTGACGCCGGCGCGGCCATACCCCATGCCACGAAGCTCATTCACGAATTCGGTGGTGATTCCATGGATGCGAAGCTGCACCAGATCGTCCACGGCGATGCGAGGGTAGCCCATGTCGCGGAAACCCTGCATGTACTCGGAAGTTACTCCATGGATCCGCAACTGGACTAACTGTTCGGCGGGCACCGTTCCGTAGCCGGACTTCTTCAGGGTGGCCGCGAATTCGGTGGTCACGCCATGAATCCGCAACTGGACCAGTTCGTCCGGCTGCAGGGTGTAGCCCAGGCCGCGAAGTTCGCGGATGTATGCAGTGCTAACGCCATGGATGCGGAGTTGGACCAGTTGGTCAAGCGGGAGGCGGCGGTAACCTAGTTCGTCGAGTTCGCGGATGTAGGCCCGGGATATGTTATGGACGGCCAGTTCGAAGAGCCGCTCGGCGTCGAGATCGTTGTAGCCCAGGGTGTGGAGAGCGGCGACGTAGTCCGGGTTGGGCGAGAAAACAAAGGTGCCGCCACCGCCGTCGTTACGAAAGCTTCCTTCGCATGTAAGGGTGCCGGCGTCGCGCAGCATCTCGAATTTGGCGGGGCCGCCGGCTTCGACTCGGGCGCGGGTAAGGCCGCGGAAGTCGTCGAAATCGTAGCTGGAGGAGGAACTATAGCTATTATTCCCTCCCCAGGTTCTGTGGATGGAAAATTGCACTCCTTGTGGGACAAGCTCAAGCGTCCATTGACCGGCGATGGCGCCGGTTGGCGAGCTGGACTGAGCCATTAGGAAGTAAAGGGGGACGATTGCCGGGATCAGCAGCCAGAAGCGTTTGTTGTTCATGGGAAGAGTCCTTTAAAGGCCGGATTGCTTGAGACGGACCAGTTGTGGCACTGACAGATTCTTGATTCCGTTTTCGTTTAGACGATGGATGAATGCGGCGTCCACGCCGTGGATGCGCAACTGCCGGTACTCGTCCGCTGTGAGGCCTTGGTAGCCGGCGGCTTTTAATTCGGCCATATAGTCGGGCGTCACGCCGTGAATGCGCAGGCTGACTAGATCGGCGATGGACAAGTTGTTGAGGCCGTTGTTTCTCATGCCGCGCATGAAATCCACATCGACGCCGTGAATGGCCATTTCTACCAGCTCATGCGCCGTAACGTTCGTGTAACCAGCTTGCTTCACCGCCATGGCGAACTCGGGTGTGACACCATGGATTTTCAGTTCGATCAGCTCATCGACAGTGAGATTGCGGAAGCCGGCGGCGACGATCCCGGTCAGGAAGTCATGACTCTGCTGCGGATGGCTGGCGGGCGGTTCAGGCGTCGCCTGGGCGGCAGCCAGGGCGACTGCGACCGTCTTGCGCAGAGTGGTGGGGAGTACGACAGGCTGGGCGGGGCGGGCCGGTGCAGTTCTCTCCGCGCGCATCGGCTGGCGCAGTGCGACAGCCATGCACGCAATGGCGGCCAGCCCGGCAAGCGCGGGGAGCCAGGCTGGGCCGTGCCGTTGGGGTTCCCCTGGGATTAACAGGCGCTGGATGCGCTGCATCAACGAACCGCCCCGCGCGGACATGGCGAACACAGGTTCAGCCGCGCGGACCTGTTCAAGGTCGATCAGGGCGCGCGCATACGTGACGCGGTCCCCGCAGAGTTGTGCGGCAATGTCGTCACAGCAGTTCTCGCGTTCGATGCGGATCTGGCGCGATACCCACCAGACCGCGGGATGATAGAAAAGCAACGTGTCCACGGTGGTCTGCAGGAGGTTGACGAGGTAATCGTGGCGGCGGATGTGTGCGATTTCGTGCGCCAGCAAAGCTTCCAAGGCGCGCCAGTCCAGGCCGGCGAGGGACGCGGCCGGCATGAGGATCACGGGACGCAGCCATCCGATTACGCACGGAGACTGTGTCGGGCGATGGATGGCGAGGCGCACGGGGACGGATACGCCGGCGCGGCGTATCAATTCCTGCAGGGCGCGCTCCCAGTCCGGCGGGACGGGGAGCGAAGCGGCGCGGCGGAGGCGACCGAGACAGGCCCAGGCGCCGATCCAGCGCATGGATAGCAGGGCGACGCCCGCGACCCAGAGGGTCACGATCCACGGGAGGAAGGGCGTCAGGGCGTCCTCAAGGCTGGGGCGCGCGGGGGCGGGCAGGGAAGTCACGGCGGCGTAGGGCGCGGCGGCTGGCCTCCAAACTGGTAGACGGGCCATAGCCGGCTCGAGTGCGGGTCCGTGAACGAGGGTGGCGGTGAAGGTGAGCACGGGAAGCGCGAGGAGCACCATTAGAAACAGGCAACTCACGGCATAGCGGGCGCGGGCCGGCGCGTCGCGCAAGGCGAAGTTGCAGGCAGCCAGGAGCAGGGCCGCCAGCGTTCCCTGCCAGAGGAAGTGCAGCAAGGCCCATGCGAGGGCCCTGCAGGCCGGTTGCGCCAAGAGATTTTGGATATGTGTCACCGCTGCGGTTCCTTTCCCTTTTCAAAGTCTGCGAGCATTTGACGCATTTGGGCGATCTCCTCTTTGGACGCCTTGCGGCCGGACAACGCTTGCATCATAAGCTTGGCGGCAGAGCCGCCGAAGGCACGATCCATGAGGTGGCCCACCATTTGCCGCTGGGTATGTTCCCGCGCCACCTTCGCCTGATAGACGTGGGCCCGGGCGGTTTCGTCCCGTTCGACGAGGCCTTTGGCGGCCATGATTTGCAGAAGCTTCAAGACCGTGGTGTAGCCGATTTCACGGCGCCGCTCAAGACTGGTGTGCACGTCGCGAACGGTGCTGGGACCCAAGTCCCACAGGGAGCGGAGGATTTCGAGTTCGGCGTCGGTGGGGCGGGGAAGATCGGTGCGGGGCATCTGGAAATCAGGATACTACGAAGGTGTTCGTATTGTCAACGAAAATCTTCGTAGTTGATGGGCGGCGTACTGTTACCTTCCCACGACGATAATGGAAAATGAATCCGGAGCCATTTGGCCGCGCCGCTGTCCGGGCGCAGGCGGAGCGAAATCCCCGGTGATCGACAGGATCCGGTCCGTCTTGGTATCCACTGTCATCGTTCGCGCGCCCGGCTTCGTCTGCACGGTCTGCTCCACCTCGAAGCTGGTGGGGCTATTTTCCTTCACGACCGTCAGCGTGCCATCGCCCTGCGAAGTGAACGCCTCCATGGTATGTGGATTGAACCCTGCGCCGTCCACGCCTGTGCCGATCGGCAAGGTGGTGATGATCTTGCCGTCCTCGGCATTCAAGATCACCATGACGGCCGGTTCGTGGCACGCGGCGAACAGAATATGGTGTTTCTCGTCCAGCGCCAGCCCGCCAGGCCCGCCGCCTTTGCCGGCCAGATCGTAATGGGCCGTTACCTTGAGCGTCTTGGCGTCCACGGCCGCGATGCTGTCCTTGTCTTCGATGTCCACCCAAAGATGCCCCTTGCCGTCGGTGACTGCCTGTTCGGGCGCGCCGCCCAGATCGACGGTGCCGGCAATCGAGCCGTCCTTCGCATCAATCACGGTAGCGTTAGGGGCGCGATGGCTGAAGACCCACACGCGTTCGTTGAACGGATCGAAAAGGATGCCATCCGGGCCGCCCTCCACGTCGATGGTTTTGATGGCGGCCAGCGTCTTGGTATCCCACATCACCACTGGTTTGCTGCTCCCGAAACCGTGATGCGACTTAGGATCGACGGCCACGCCGCGCGCGTTGGCATTCGGGATCTCGCCCACGGATGCGAGCGAATCCAGATCGAAGACCGTGATGCGGGCACCGGTTGCCGCGGGGCGCGGGATGTACAGTCGCCGCCCATCGACGTCCGCGTAGACGTAGTCGAAACCACCCGCGCCGCCCACTTTGACCGTCTTCAGCAGCCTATAAGGACCGGCAAACGCCAGTGCCGATATTACAATCGCAAACGCCAAGCAGATTCGTCGCATTCCCGCACGTTAGCACGACGCTAAGGCACGCGGACCGGCCGGGAGACCTGTCGTACCACCCCGAAATCGAAAGCATGGCGGGCCATGTCCACGCGGCTGCCGCGGAAAGCTACGCCCTCGGCCTGAAGCCGCATACGCTGCTCCAGACCGGCGTCCCCCGGCAGGCGGATGTGTCCTCCGGCGCCAAGCACGCGATGCCAGGGGATGCCGCCCTTGGCGTGATGGAGGGCCCAGGCGACTTGGCGGGCCGCGCCAGGGTAGCCGGCAGCCTTCGCCACATCGCCGTACGTCGCCACGCGGCCTTTCGGAATCCTGCGTATCGTGCTGCGCAATTGTTCCAACATCTCTCGTATCAGTCTACGCCCTACTTCGGCGGATGGTTCAACTTGTCAAGGGCCACTTAAACCCACGCCTGCTCACGCAGGCCCCGGCTATGTCGTACATCCCGGCAACATCCGGCTCCGCTTGGCGAACCCCTCGCTGCCCATCACCTTTGGCAGCATGCCGGGGCCGTCATAACCTCATGAGAAACTTTTCATAATTTTCTTGTTGACACGATTGCACATAAGCGGTAACTTGGAGTTGGTAGTTGCATTGCATGGATCCTCGGTAGGCGAGGCGTCCGCGCGGCAAACAAGCCACTGCCCTAAAGCGTCCAAAGATGCTGGCAATCAGGGTAGACCAGGAACTCCCGGGTTAAGGGTTTTCCTAAGGTGGCTGAGGTCTTCGGATCTCTCACGGCGCGCGGTGCTGAAGCTTGGACCCGTTGGGGAATCCGTCAGCGATCGTTCTGCGATAGTTGGCCATTTCTCTGCGCCGGGGGAAATGGCTTTTTCATTTCCCGCCAGCTTCTCTCGCTTCCAGAAAGGTATATGGAACCTAAAGACGATCGCCCTCCTAGTACGGACGGGCAAATCGTGGAAGAAACGGTTGTGATCCGGTAGCGGTACCCTCCTCTATCGCCTCGCCCGCGCTTCTTCCACACGGTGGTGAACGCGGGGGTGGAGGCGGCAGTTTTCCTTCTCCCTCAAGACCAATCGATCCGGCGCTTCGCCGCGGTATTTTGCGTTGCGGTTTGGCCGTTGCGCACCGTGCCGTCAGGCGATAGCCGCTACATGTCCGCTCGGGCGGGCGACTGCAGAGGGGGACGGCGATGACAAACAAAACATTGATCATGCCCACGGCCGTATCCACAGCCGGCGGGGCCGGGCTGGAGACCGAGACGGCGCCGGTGCGCGGCCGCGTGGTGAAATCTAAAATCGCGCGCGATCTGCTTACGTTTCTGATGGTCTTCGGCCCCGGGCTGATCGTCATGGTCGCGGACAACGACGCGGGCGCGGTATCCACTTATAGCCAGGCCGGCGCCCAATACGGCACTCATTTGCTCTGGATTGTTCTGCTTTTATTGCCGGTCTGTTACTTCATACAGGAAATGGTGGTGCGGCTGGGCATCGCGACGGGCAAAGGCCATGCGGCGATGATCTACCAGCGGTTCGGCAAGTGGTGGGGGTTGTTCTCGCTGGTGGATCTGGAGCTGGTCAACTTTCTGACGCTGGTAACCGAGTTTGCGGCCGTCGACCTGGCGCTGAACCGGTTGGGTGTGGATCCACGCTACGGCGTGCCGCTGGCAGCGGCGGGTTTGGCCTTGCTGGTGCTGACAGGCAGCTACCGCCGCTGGGAGCGCATCGTCGTATTTCTGTGCATGCTGGATTTCGCCTGGTTCGCGATCGCGTTCCGGCTGGGTCCGCCGGTGCGGCAGATCGTGAAGCACGCGCTGCTGCCGTCCATACCGGCGGGCGGAATCACGCCGGAACTCATGTTCCTGGTCATCGCGATTGTGGGCACCACCATCGCGCCATGGCAGCTCTTCTTCCAGCAGAGCTGTATCGCCGACAAGCGGCTGCGCTTCGCGGACGTGAAGTGGGCGCGCCTGGATACGTTTCTGGGGGCCTGCGTCACCATCACGGCCGCCGTCTGCATGATGATCGCGGGGGCGGCTTCGCAGGCGCATGGCTTCCGCTTCACCGATCCGGCCCAAATGGCCGCCGATATCGGCACGTTTGCCGGACCGGCGATGCGCGATCTGATCCTGCTGATGATGATTAATGCGGCGGTGTTGGGCACCACGGCAATCTCGCTTTCGAGCGCCTGGGCGTATGGTGAAGTGCGGGGCTGGCCGCACAGCCTGCAGTTGCCGTGGCGCGAGGCGCGGGGATTTTACGCGCTTTACCTGATTAGCGTAGCCGCGGCGGCGGGCATCGTGCTGATCCCGCGCGCACCGCTGCAACTGATTATTCTCGGCGTACAGGTGCTGGCCGGCGTGATCCTGCCGTCGGCGATCATTTTCCTGCAGCTTTTGCTGAACGATAAAGAACTTCTGGGCGAGTATGCCAACAAGCCCTGGAACAACTGGGTGAACTGGACCATCATCGCGGTCCTGTTTATTTTGTCCCTGATCCTGGCGGCGCAAGTGACTGCGCCCAATCTGTTCCCGTCCTGAGGGAGGAAGACATGAAAACGACAAAGAAACAATTCGTGGTGGTTCATCCGCTGGATGACGTAATCGAAACGAAGGTGGATACCGAGGCGCTGGGCCCCATGGCTATGACGCGCAGCGTGCGGTTCTCGCTGCTGAGCTTGCGCGCTTATCTCATCCTGATGGTGCTGCTGGTGGTGTATCACGTGGTGATCCTGGCGCGGTAGCGCCTGGCTACCAATAGAAAGCAGGCGAGACCAATGCGGACAAAAACCATAGACGTGGTGCGATGCGCAGGACGCTGGATTCAGCGCTTCCTGGACGTGCGCTTTCCCGTTGACGTAGCTTGTGGGCGCCGCTCCCAATGATGCGACAGTGATGCGACAATGATGCGACAATGATGCGGGCGCATTACGCCGGTGAACTGGAGTCGGTTCGGCACAACCTGATCGCGATGGGAGAGACCACCATCGCGTTGCTCGCCGCGGGGCTTTGCGCGGTAGTGAGTCCGAGCCCCGATTGCGCGGAGGAAGCCAGTGAACTCGAGGCGCGAACCGACCATCAGCACGGGCTGATTCACGACCAGTGCTTGAGTCTGATTACATTGCAGGCGCCGGTAGCTCGCGATGCGCGGTTAGTGACCGCGGCTTTGGACGCCATCGTGGATCTGGAGCTGATTGGCGACTACGCCTACGAAATGGTGGGGCTGGGATCCGCGAAGCAAGGCCGGCTGCCGTCTCAGATCCTGGTGCAGATATCCGAAATCGGAGCGAAGATCAAGGAGATCCTGTCGATCGCCATCGACAGTTGGCGCAATGAGGATCGGGGGATGGCGCTGTCGGCACGTCCGCGCGTGGCGGCCATCCGCGCCGAATGCCGTGCCTTGGCGGACAAGGTGTCCTTGCTGACGTCGGCTCCCGGGGATGTGACGGCTTATGTGAATATGCTGCTGATATGCCGCCACCTGGAGCGCATCATGCGGCACGCCGTATGCGTGGCGGAACAAGCCGCCGAGGCCGCGCCACCGGCCCCGGCGGGATGATTGCCGCATGCAGGCGGCTGGCGCCGGTTACTGTTGAGTGAGAGTAGTTACCGGAATCGCCGTGATCTGCGGGTAGTACATGAACAGTGTCAGCGGGCCCGGCGCCGCCTCGCATTGCAGCGTGACCGCGGTGGAGCTGGGTAGGCTAGCCACCACCTGGATCGGGAGCGTAGCCAGCCAGATGCCTACCGTATTGTTGTCCGGAAGCAAGTCCGCCTGCGCATAGGTTGTGGTTATGTTGCTTCCGGCGATTTCGCACACTACCTCGATATCTCCCGCCCCGTCGTTGGCGGCAACTATCCGCGACGAGATGAGATAATTGCCGGCCGGAAGAGTAAGCGTAGCCATCGTGAAGAAGGCGTTGTTGCTAGTGATCGTGATGGGCGTTCCGTTTGAATTTGGGGCCGTGAAATAAAGATTCGATATCCCGGCCACGCCTTGCGGCCCTTGCGGTCCGGTTGCGCCGGTGGCTCCCGCCGGTCCCGTGGCGCCCGCAGCTCCGGTGGCGCCGGTCGCGCCCTGCGGCCCTGTCGCGCCAGCCGGCCCCGTCGCGCCTGTGGCTCCCGTAGCGCCTGTGGCGCCCGTGGTGCCCACGCTGGCGACCAGACCCCATTCGGTTGGAGCACTCCCCGGTGTGTAGCCCATGTTGTTGTTGGCCAAGCTGATGTAAGTCGAACCGTTGTACCCGACCGCATCGTTTAGGGCATAGGGCGTCGAGTTATTCCAGGTGCCCGACCAAATCAGACCCTGCGGACCGGTTGCGCCCGTTGCGCCTGTCGCGCCTTGCGGGCCCTGCGGCCCGGTTGCGCCCGTTGCGCCTGTCGCGCCTTGCGGACCCTGCGGCCCGGTTGCGCCGGCGAGACCGGTAGCCCCGGTGGCGCCGGTGGCACCCTGCGCCCCGGCGGGGCCGACAGGCCCTTGCGGACCGGTTGCGCCCGTTGCGCCTGTCGCGCCCGCGGCGCCCGCCGGTCCCGCAGCGCCAACGCCGGCCACCAGATTCCAGTCGGCGGTGGCAGTGTCGGGCTCATTGGAGGTGTTGTTCGGAATCAGGCTGATGTAACTCGAACCGTTGTAGCCTACCGCGTCGTTCAGGTTATAGGTCTTGGAGATGCTCCAAGCGCCTTGCCAGGTCAGACCCTGCGGCCCGGTTGCGCCGGTGGGTCCGGTTGCACCTTGCGGCCCTTGCGGTCCGGTTGCGCCGGTGAGGCCTGTCGCGCCTGTCGCCCCTGTTGCGCCCTGCGCCCCCACAGCCCCGGCA
>DATNMW010000193.1:0-59279 GCA_035602155.1 Bryobacteraceae bacterium
AAGCCTACATTTGGTTGGAGAACCGCGGATACCTGGAGGCACGCCCGCAATCGGGGTTCTACGTTCGAACGCCGCTCGCTAGACTGATTCCCGAGCCGCAATTCGAGGCCATTCCGGGCAAACCGGCCGCGCTGGGAAACAATGCGGTCCTGGCCGGTATCGTCGATGCGGCAGCCGACCCTGCCAACGTCCCGTTCGGCGCCGGTTGCGTCAGCCCTGAGTTATTCCCAAATCGCAAATTGAATTTGATTTTGCGGGAAATCGTCCGGCAACGGCCGCTGCACAGCGCGAATTACGATTTCCCACCGGGCGTGGAACGCTTGCGCCACCAGATTGCACGCCGCGCCCTCGCCGCGGGGTGCCGGGTTTCACCCCAGGATGTGGTCGTTACCAGCGGAGCCCAAGACGCCATCAATCTCAGCATAAGAGCAGTCGCGCAGCCTGGCGACGTAATCGCGGTGGAGAGCCCCACCTATTTCGGAATCCTGGAAAGCGCCGCTTCACTCAAGATGAAAGTCCTCGAGATCTCCACCCATCCGCAAGGCGGGATGGACCTGGACGAGTTGGAGCAGGCCATCAAGAAACATTCCGTCAAGGCGTGCGTCGTGATGCCCAATTGCCATAACCCGCTCGGATACGTCTTGCCAAACAGTCACAAGCAGGCTTTGGTGGAGCTGACCGCACGCAGGAACGTGGCAGTGATTGAGGACGACCTTTATGGCGATCTGGCTTTCGAGGATGCGCGCCCTTTGACCGCAAAATCCTTCGATCGAAAAGGACTCGTGCTGCTTTGCTCGTCCTATTCGAAGGCTCTGTCGCCGGGCTACCGAATTGGCTGGGTATTGGCAGGCCGCTTTCAGGCCGAAATCGAGCGCCTAAAGCTCATCACCTCTATGGCTGCGCCGTCGCTCCCGCAATGGGTCGTGGCCGAATTTCTGTCCTCGGGAGGCTACGACAGGCACCTGAAGCGCTTGCGCACGAATCTTGCCGGGCAAGTCGAAACAGTCCGGCAGGCAGCCTTCCAATGCTTCCCCAAGGGTACTCGGATCAGTCGGCCCGCCGGCGGTCACATGTTGTGGATAGAACTGCCGGCGAAGATCGATGCCATGAAGCTATGGCGAGCCGCCCTCAACGAGCACATCGGCATTTTGCCAGGACCTTTGTTTTCCGCCGCCGGGCGGTACAAGAACCATATCCGGCTCAACGCGGGGATCGTGCCGTCGGAGGCCCGTAGCCGCGCCCTGGTAACTTTGGGCCGCCTTTGCACGGACCGCGCTTAGATTTGGGCGCTCACTATCCCGCGGAGAACAAGCTGGTGGTCACATACCTTTCCCCGGTGTCGGCCAGAATCGCCACGATGTTTTTCCCGGCGGTTTCCTTCCGGCCGGCTACAGCAAGGGCAGCGTGTACCGCCGCGCCGGATGAAACCCCGGCGACAATTCCTTCCTCGCGGGCGAGCCGGCGCGCGCATGAGAATGCTTCCTCATCCGTCACGGCGACCACGTCGTCGAGAACGGAGCGATTCAATACATCCGGTACGAACCCGACACCGATCCCGGGAATCTGGTGATTCCCCGCCGGGCCGCCGGAAAGCACGGCGGCGCTGGCGGGCTCCACGGCAATGACGCGGACACCCGGCTTCCGCTGCTTCAGGACCTCGCCTACGCCGGTGATCGTCCCGCCCGTACCGACCGCGGATATGAAACAATCGACCGCGCCGTGTGTATCTTCCCAGATCTCTATGGCTGTGGTCCTTCTGTGGATCTCGGGTTTGCCGGATTCTTAAACTGGTCGAGAATGATGGCGCCGGGGACCTGCTTTGCGATTTGTTCCGCCCGCGTAACGGCGTCGTGCATGAGGATGCCGGACGTCAGTACGACTTTCGCGCCGAGTTGCTTGAGCAATGCGACCCTTTCCACCGACATCGTTTCCGGCATCGTCAGGATAAGGCGGTATCCTCGGATAGCCGAGACGAACGCCAGCCCAACGCCCGTATTGCCGCCCGTGGCCTCCATGATCGTCATTCCGGGCTGCAACACGCCTCGCGCTTCGGCATCCTGGATAAGCGCCACGCCGACCCGGTCTTTTACGCTTCCACAGGGGTTCCGCATTTCCAATTTTGCGAACACCCGGCCGGGGAGATTCTTCGCCAGACGCCCGAGCTCAACAAGGGGCGTCCGGCCTACGGTGGTCATGAGGCTTGCGTACGTCGTTGGCGCCGCGCTCTCCATTTCGTTCAGACGGATGGCAAGACGGAAGGCGTCGGCGGCTTGCCGTGGTTCAGCGAATATGGTTTCCGACAAACCCGTGGCGTTCACGCCCGTATGGTCCGACTGGCGGATTTGCTGCGAAGCAACGCGAACGTCGAAGTTTTCGAGCCCCAACACCGCTCGGCAATTTTGCTAAGTTGCTTATATTTCAATAGCATGGAGGATAAGTCTACTTTCTTCGTGATATCGCTAATAAATACTTGACAAGCATTAGCTAATATTTTATGATTGTAATCAGATGACGTTAAGTCAAACAATTCTAACAAGGAGCAACACAATACAAATGTCCATCACCCATACCGATCCGTTGGCCAACCTCCGCTTTTTTGAAGACGCTTTCACCCGGATGCTCAGTGAGCCGCGCGCAGGCCGGCCCTGGTCGCCCGCGGTGGACATCTTCGAGACCGAGGACGAACTCGTGCTCAAGGCGGATGTCCCCGAAGTCGATCTGAAAGACATCGACGTGCACGTCGAAAACCAGACCCTGACGCTGTCCGGCGAACGCAAGTTCGAAAAACAGGACACCAGCAAGGGCTACCACCGCATCGAACGCGGCTACGGCCAGTTCACGCGTAGTTTCACCGTTCCCCAGACCGTTGACACGGAGCAGGTCCAGGCCGAGTACCACAACGGCGTCCTGACCGTGAAACTGCCCAAGAAGGCGGCCGCCAAACCGCGGCAAGTCAAGATCGACGTGAAGCAGTAAGTAATTGCAGTCAAATTGCAAGCGTGGGCGGCGGGGTCGAGAAGGCCCGCCGCCCCGTGTCGTTTTAACAAGCGGTTTCCGATATCCTTAAAGAAAGCAGGTATCTGTGATCAGATTCGATAAGTTCACGCAAAAAGCCCAGGAGGCGCTGCAGCAGTCGCAGGAGGTGGCCGGCAAATCCGACGGCCAGGTGCTTTATCCGCTGCACTTGCTGGTGGCCCTGGCGCAGGAGCGCGAAGGCATTGTGCGCCCGGTCCTGGAGAAGTGCGGCGTGCAGCCGGACGCCATCGTCTCCGAAGGCGAGCGCCAGTTGGAAAACATTCCCAAGGTCAGCATGCCGCCGCAGCCCGGCTTGTATGCTTCGCAACCGCTGAACGAAGTGCTGGAGCGGGCCTTTGACGAAGCCAGCCGGTTCAAAGACGAATTTGTCTCCACCGAGCATATGCTGCTGGCGATTTCCGCCCAGAAGCGCGACCCCGCCGCGCAATTGCTGGAGCGCGCCGGCGCCACGCATGAAGCCATCCTGAAGGCGCTGGTTTCCATCCGCGGTACGCAGCGAGTGACCGATCCCAACCCGGAAACCAAGTACCAGGCCCTGGAGCGCTACGCCGTAGATCTGACCAAGTCCGCACGCGACGGCAAGCTCGACCCGGTGATCGGCCGCGAGGACGAAATCCGCCGCCTGATGCAGGTGCTCAGCCGGCGCACCAAGAACAATCCCGTCCTGATCGGGGAGCCGGGCGTGGGGAAGACGGCGATCGTGGAAGGCTTGGCCCAGCGCATCGTCAAAGGCGACGTGCCCGATCAATTGCAGCACAAGAAGCTGGTCGCGCTGGATCTGGGTTCCATGGTGGCCGGAACCAAGTTCCGCGGCGAGTTCGAAGACCGCCTGAAGGCCGTACTGAAAGAGATCACGGACTCGAACGGCGAGATCATCTGCTTTATCGACGAGTTGCATACGCTGGTGGGCGCGGGATCCGCCGAAGGCGCCATTGACGCGGCCAACATGCTGAAGCCGGCCCTGGCCCGCGGCGATCTGCGCTGCATCGGCGCCACCACCCTGATCGAATACAAGCGCGTCGAAAAAGACGCCGCCCTGGCCCGCCGCTTTCAGACCGTCTTCGTCGGCGAACCAACCGTGGACGATACCGTCGCCATCCTGCGCGGCTTGAAGGAAAAGTTCGAAATCCATCATGGCGTGCGCATCAAGGATGCCGCCATTGTGGCGTCCGCATTGCTTTCGCAGCGCTACATCACGGACCGCTTCCTGCCGGACAAAGCCATCGACCTGATCGACGAGGCGGGTGCCGCGCTGCGCTTGCAAATCGGCTCGATGCCCATCGAAATCGATGAGAAGGATCGCCGCATCACGCACCTGGAGATCGAGCGCCAGGCGCTGGGCCACGAGCGCGACGCGGGTTCCAAAGAGCGCTTGCGCCACGTGGAAGACGAGTTGGAAACTCTGCGCGGCCAAACCGCCGTCCTGAAGGAGCGCTGGAACCGCGAGAAAGCCGCGATTTACGGTGTGCGTAATCTCAAGGAAGAGCAGGAGCAACTGCGCAAAGACGAAGAGCAGGCCAGCCGCCAGGGCGACTGGGAGAGAGCCGCGCAAATCCGCTACGGGCGGCTGGCGCAAATCGAGAAGGATATCCAGGCTGCCGAGCACGATCTGGAGGCCATCAAGGATTCCGCGATGCTGAAGGAAGAAATCGACGACGAAGATATCGCGCGTATCGTGGCCAAGTCGACTGGGATCCCCGTCACACGCATGCTGCAGGGCGAGGCGCAGAAACTGGTCCGCATGCCCGACCGCCTGAAAGACCGCGTGGTGGGCCAGGACGAAGCTGTGCGCCTGGTCTCGAACGCCATCCTGCGCAACCGCGCCGGCCTGAGCGACCCTAACCGGCCTATCGGCAGCTTCATTTTTCTGGGACCCTCGGGCGTCGGCAAAACCGAATTGGTGCGCGCCCTGGCCGAGTACCTCTTCGACGACGAGAAGTCATTGATCCGCGTGGACATGTCCGAGTACGGGGAGAAACACTCCGTTGCCCGTATGATCGGCGCGCCGCCCGGATATGTGGGCTACGACGAAGGCGGCCAGCTCACGGAACAGGTGCGCCGGCGGCCGTATTCCGTGGTGCTGTTCGATGAAATCGAGAAGGCTCATCCGGACGTCTTCCACTCCATGCTGCAAATCCTGGACGACGGGCGCCTAACAGACGGGCAGGGCCGCACCGTGAGCTTCAAGAACACGGTCATCGTGATGACCTCCAACGTGGGATCCACCAGCATGCGCGAAGTGGGGCCGATCGGGTTCTCGGTGCACACCAAGAACTCGACCAACGAAGCCACGCGCAAGCGCCTGCTGGATGCGTTGCGCACCACCTTCCGGCCGGAGTTTCTGAATCGCATCGACGACATCATCGTGTTCAATTCGCTGAGCCGGGAACATCTCACTCTGATTATCGATATCCAGTTACGGCGCGTGAGCAAGTTGTTGAAGGATCGCGGGCTCCGTCTGGAGCTGACCGAGGCCGCCCGTGAGTTGCTCATCAAGGAAGGTTACGACCCGGAGTATGGTGCGCGGCCCATGCGGCGCGCGGTCCAGCGGCTGATTCAGGATCCGCTGGCGCTTAAGCTGCTCAACGGCGATTTCCAGGACGGCGATACCATCGAAGTGGATGCCGATTCGGCCGCCAGCGAGCTTAGTTTTCAGAAGATCTTACCGGTAGAGTCAGTCGAGGCCGACTTAGAGGCTTTGGCCCATGAATAACATCAAAACGATTCTGCTGCTGGGCTTGCTTAGCGCTATGCTGTTATTCGCCGGCGAGGCCATCGCCGGGCGCCAGGGCCTCTATATGGGGCTGGGCCTGGCGGTGCTGATGAACTTCGGAAGTTACTTCTTCTCGGATAAGATCGCGCTAGCGTCTTACGGCGCGCAGCCGGTCAGCGAGACGGAGAACCCCGAAGTCTACCGGCGCGTCGCGCCCATCGTGCGGGGGATCACAGAGCGCATGGGGCTGCCCATGCCGCGCCTCTGGCTGCTGCCGGAAGAGAGTCCCAACGCCTTCGCCACCGGACGCAACCCCCAGCACGCGTCGGTGGCCTTCACGGCGGGCATTCTGCGGCTGATGAACGATCGCGAGATCGAGGGAGTGGTGGCGCACGAGCTGGGCCACGTGCTGCACCGCGATATCCTGATCAGCTCTGTGGCGGCCACCATCGCCGCGGCCATCATGTTCATCTCGCGCATGGCCTTCTGGTTCGGCGGCTCCCGCGACGACGAAGACAGCGGGGGCGGCAATGCCGTGGCCGCCTTCGCCATGATGATCCTGGGACCGATCGCCGCCATGCTGATTCAGATGGCTATCTCGCGTTCGCGCGAGTATTCCGCCGACGAGGCTTCGGCTAAGTATACCCGCGCGCCGAACGAACTGATTTCGGCGCTAGGCAAGCTGGAGACTTACTCCAAGCGTATCCCCATGGAGGCCAGCCCTTCCACGGCGCACTTATTCATCATCAAACCGTTTGCGGGGCAATGGTTTATGAATATGTTCTCGACGCACCCTTCGACCGCGGATCGCATCGCACGATTGCAGCAGATGCGGTAAACTTGCACAAAATAAATTTGCGAGAATTCCGCCGCTCGGGCCTCTAACTGGTTATGCAATCCGCTTGGCGCCCTGTTGGCGTGGCATGCGTAGTCATAGCCGCCGCCCTTTTTCCCGCATATGGCCAATTATTTCAAGATGGACCCAAGTTGGTGGGCACTGGCGCCAGCGGATCCGCTAACCTGGGAACTTCCGTAGCGCTATCGGCGGACGGCAACACGGCTCTCGTCGGGGGTCTCAGCGATAACACCGGCGTGGGGGCGGCATGGGTATTTACCCGTTCGAGCAGCGGCTGGGTGCAGCAGGGCGCCAAACTGGTTCCGTCGGGCGCGATCGGGGCCGCAAATTTCGGGAAGTCGGTGGCCCTATCGTCCGACGGCAATACAGCGCTGATCGGCGGGCCTGACGACAATGCCACCACCGTTCAGGGCGCTGCCTGGGTCTTCACGCGCTCCGCCGGCGCTTGGTCGCAGCAAGGCGCAAAGCTGGTCCCCACCGGCGCGGTCGGGTACCCGCGAGTGGGTTACTCGGTGGCTTTGTCGGCGGATGGCAATACGGCCTTGATGGGCGCAGAGACCGACGACTACACAATTGGGGCGGCCTTCGTATTCACCCGTTCGGGTTCCACCTGGAGCCAGCAAGGCAGTAAGTTGGTTGGCAGCGGAGCGGTAGGCGACGCAGAGCAAGGCAACGCGGTGGCGCTGTCGTCGGATGGCAACACGGCCCTCATCGGCGGCTTTGCCGATAACTCTCTGGTTGGGGCGGCGTGGGTGTTCACGCGTTCGGGCACAACTTGGACGCAGCAAGGCGCTAAGCTGGTCGGCATCGGCGCGGTTGGCACTGCATTCCAGGGTTTTTCGGTAGCCTTGTCGGGGGATGGCGCAACCGCTTTGGTGGGCGGGTTCGAGGATAATACTTACGTCGGCGCAGCTTGGGTATTTACGCTTTCGGGCGGCATATGGTCGCAGCAAGGCAGTAAGCTGGTCGGCACAGGCTATGTTGGAGAAGCCACCATGGGTTCCTCGGTGGCGTTGTCGGCGAACGGGAATATTGCGTTGGTCGGGGGGTCCGGCGACCACCCTAACGGCGCAGTCTGGGTATTTACGCGTTCCGGCGTGACCTGGACCCAGCAAGGCGCCAAGTTGGTTGGCAGCGGCTCTTCCGGGAACTCGACATCGCAGGGCGCTTCAGTCGCATTATCCCCGACCACAAACGCGGCTTACACCGCGATAACAGGAGGCCCTGGGGACGCCAGCGGCGTTGGCGCGGCGTGGGTATTCGCGGTGCCGGTCCTGACCGTAGTTGCTCCGCCCGCCGCCAACGCCGAGACGGCGTTCAACGTCACGGTTAACGCGGAAGACACCGCTGGCGCTTTCGTTACCGGCTACAACGATTTGCTGCAGTTCACCAGCACCGACGGCTCCGCAATTCTCCCCGCCGATTCCACGCTGACCAACGGCACCGGACTCTTTGCGGTGACCTTGCTTACGGCCGGAAACCAAACCGTTACGGCCACCGACACGGTGTATCCCGGCATTGCAGCTACATCCGGAGAGGTGCTCGTCACCCCCTCCGGGCCGCAGCCGCCCACGCTCTCCAAGGCGTTTGGTGCGCCCAGCATTCCGCTGAACACCTCCACCACCCTGACGTTCACCATCACCAACCCGAATGCCGCGCTGAACCTGACCGGCATCGGATTCACCGATACAATGCCGGCCGGATTGGGAGTGACCCTGTCGGCGGGGCCGCGGGCCAAGCCCAGAGGGACACCCGGCGTGTGCAACGGAACGCTTTTGGCCTCGGGTGGCGTCGTGAGTCTGTCCGGCGCGACACTGCTGTCCGGCGCCTCGTGTACCATTTCGGTGAACGTGACCGGAACCGCCGCCGGGACCATGAACAACGTCACCAGCGCGGTGACTTCTACCGAAGGCGGCACGGGTCTGACAGCTTCGGCGACACTCATCGTCGTAGCGCCGCCGTCCTTAGCCAAGACGTTCGCCGTGCCGTCGATTCTGGTGAACGGCACGACTACGCTTTCATTTGTCCTCACGAATCCGGCGGCCAATACCGTGGCGCTGACGGGTGTGTCCTTCACCGACACCTTTCCGGCGGGGCTGCTGGTAGCCACGCCAAATGGGATCGCCAACTACTGCGGCGGCTCGTTTACCGCCGTGGCAGGCACCGGTACCGCAACTTTGATCGGGGCGACCATCGCAACTTCGAGCGCGTGCTCGCTCTCCGTGACCGTCACGGCGAACGCTTCGGGACTTTATACCAACAGCACCGCGCCGGCATCCACCAATGGCGGCGCCGGCGGCACGTCCGTGGCGCACCTGGGGGTGGCTGCGCCGCCGGCGATAACTAAGACGTTTGGGGCGGCCTCAATTCCGATGGGCGGCTCGACATCGCTGGGATTTGTCCTTACCAATCCGGCGGCGAACACCATTCCGCTGACCGGCGTGGCTTTCACGGACAATTTGCCCCCGGGGCTGGTGGTGGCGACACCCAGTGGGCTGACCAGCACCTGCGGCGGCACTGTGGTGGCAGTAGCCGGCGGCGGCTCCGTGAGCTTGTCGGGGGCCACCTTGGCGGTCAGTGGTTCGTGCGCGCTGTCGCTGAACGTGACCGGCATCGCCGCCGGCGCGCAGAACAATAGTGTGACGGTGACTTCCACCGAAGGTGGGACAGGCAACACTTCCAATGCCAGCGTGACGGTGGTGTCGCCGCCGGTGTTCGCGAAGTCCTTCGGACAGGTGGGGGGGCCGGCCCAAATACGGAAACCGCTGGACAGACCGCACGGCGGCGGCGGCGCCAGCATTCCGGTGAACGGTACCGCCCAGTTGACGTTCTTCCTCGGCAACTCGAATGCGGCCACGACCCTCACCGGGGTGTCCTTCAGCGATGCGCTGCCGGCCGGAGTGGTGGTATCCACGCCTAACGGGCTGGGAGGCACGTGCCTCGGAGGGACGGTTACCGCGGTACCGGGCAGCGGCAGCGTCAGCCTAATTGGGCAGACCCTGTTGGCTAACACCAATTGCACCATTTCACTGAGCGTGACCGGAACCGCTGCCGGAACCAAGAACAACGTCACCGGCGCTATTACCTCGAACGAAGGCGGCACGGGTGTGACGGCCTCGTCGACCCTCTACGTGGTAGCGCCGCCCGCGATTGCGAAGGCTTTTGGCGCGCCCGCGATTGCGTTGAATGGCACTACCAGCCTTATCTTGACGCTCACCAATCCGGCAGCCGACACCGTGGCGGAGAACAGCGTGGCGTTCACCGATACATTCCCGGTTGGGCTGGAGGTGGCTACACCGGACGGGCTCGTCAATACGTGCGGCGGCACGGCCACCGCAGCGGCGGGCAGCGGTGTCGTAAGCCTGAGCGAGGGCACGATTGCGGTTTCGAGTTCGTGTACCGTTACAGTGAATGTTACCGGCACGGTCTCGGGAGCCTATACCAACACGACTGGAGCGGTCTCATCCGGCAACGGCGGGACCGGCGTCACCGCGACGGCCAATCTGGCTGTAGCCGCACCTCCGGCCATAACCAAGACGTTCGGGGCAGCCTCAATTCCAATAAGCGGTTCGACATCGCTGGGATTTGTCCTTACCAATCCGGCGGCGAACACCATCCCGCTGACCGGCGCGGCCTTCACCGACAATTTGCCAGCGGGGCTGGTGGTGGCAACACCCAGCGGGCTGACCAGCACGTGCGGCGGAGCGCCTTCCGCGGCGCCGGGCGGTACTTCCGTAAGCTTGTCGGGGACCACTTTGGCGGTCAGCGGATCGTGCGCGCTGTCGCTGAACGTGACTGGCATCGCCGCCGGCATACAGAACAACAGCGTCCAGGCGACTTCCAACGAAGGTGGGGCGGGCAACACTTCCAATGCCAGCCTGACCGTAACATCGCCGCCCACTCTCATCAAATCCTTCGGAAACCAGGAGGGACCGGCAAGCTTAAGGAAGCGGTTCGCGAGGCCACACGATGGCGGCCCCCAAAGCACTCCGCTGAACGTCGCCACCCAGTTGACCTTCTATATCTTCAACCAAAATGCGACCTCCAGCCTCACTGGCGTGGCCTTCACGGATACGTTCCCATCAGGATTGGTAGTGGCATCGCCCAGCGGGTTATCCAATCCGTGTAATAGCACCATCGTGGCAACGCCCGGCGCCGGCAGCGTGAGTTTCTCGGCGGGCACCATGGTGGCTAACTCTGAGTGCATCGTTTCACTGAACGTGACGGGGACCACCGCCGGAACCAAGAACAACGTAACCGGCGCCATCAGTTCGAATGAAGGCGGCGTGGGCTTGACGGCCTCGGCGACCCTCATCGTGGTAGCGCCGCCCGCGATTGCCAAGGCATTCGGCGCGCCCTCAATTCCATTGAATGGCACTACCAGTCTTACCTTCACGCTTACCAATCCGGTGGCCAATACCGAAGCGCTGGCTGGAGTGGCGTTCACCGATACATTCCCGGTTGGACTGGAAGTGGCTACACCGGATGGCCTTGTCAGTACGTGCGGCGGCACTGCCACCGCCGTGGCGGGCAGCGGCGTCGTAAGCCTGAGCGAGGGAACCATCGCGGCTTCGAGTTCTTGTACCGTTACCGTGAATGTCACCGGGACGGCTTCGGGCGCATATACCAACACCACCGGAGCGGTCGCATCCACCAACGGCGGCGCCGGCACTACGGCGACGGCCAGCCTCGCGGTGGCCTCGCCGCCGGCGATAACCAAAACGTTTGGGGCGGCTACGATTCCGCAGAACGGCTCCACCTCTCTCGCGTTTGTGCTTGTCAATCCGGCAATAAACACTATCCCGCTGGCCGGCTTGGCCTTCACCGACAATTTGCCCGCGGGCATGGTGGTAGCGTCACCTAGCGGGCTGACCAGCACTTGCGGCGGAACGCCTGCCGCGGCGGCGGACGGCAGTTCCGTCAACCTGTCTGGCGGCACCCTGGCGGCTGGCGCGTCGTGTACGCTGTCGCTGAATGTGACCGGTGTCGCAGCCGGCACAGCGAACAATAGTGTCACGGTGACGTCCACCACGGCCGGGGCCGGCAACACTTCCACTGCCAGCCTGGTGGTGTTGGCGCCGCCGGCGATCCTGATTTCGTTCGGCGCAGCGAGCATTCCGTTGAACGGCACGGCCACCTTAACGTTCAACCTGAGCAATTCGAATCCGGCGTTGGCCTTGACGGGCATCGCTTTCACCGATGCGCTGCCCACCGGGCTGGTAGTGGCGTCGCCCAACGGGTTAACCAACACGTGCGGCGGCACGCCAGCCGCGGCGCCGGGAGGAGGCAGCGTGAGCCTTTCGGGAGCGACCCTCGCGGCCAACGGCTCGTGCTCGTTCTCCGTGAACGTCACCGGCACCACCGGCGGCACCAAGACCAATGTCACCAGTGCGCCCGTTTCGAACCAAGGCGGCACGGGGCTGCCGGCGTCGGCGGTCCTGAACGTCGAAGCGCCGCCGTCGCTGGCAGTGCATTTCGGGGCAGCCGGTGTGCCGTTGAACGGCGTAACCAGCCTTAGCTATACCATCACCAATCCGGCGGCTAATACCGTGCCGCTGACCGGCGTGGCCTTCACCGATGCATTCCCGCCGGACCTGTTGGTGGCGTCGCCCAACGGGTTGAGTAACACGTGCGGCGGCGCTGCCGTCGCCGTGTCGGGCAGCGGCAGCGTGAGCCTTTCCGGGGCGACTGTGGCAGCCGGCAGCTCCTGCACACTGGCCGTCAATGTCACTGTGACGGCTACGGCGGCATACACCAGCGGTCTGACCGCGGTCGCGTCGGCGAACGGCGGGACCGGCAACGCCGCGTCTGCGACGCTGACCGTGCTGGTCCCCATCGCGTTTAACGCGCCTGCAGGACTGAGTATTGAAGTAGATGGCGCCACTCACACTGGCGACGTGACGTTGCTGCTGGCGTTTTCGAGCAGCCACACGATCTCCGTCGTAACACCCCAGGCGGGAACTCCCGGCACGCAGTATATCTTTAATACCTGGTCGGACGGAGGAGCCGTATCCCATACCATTACCGTTACCGCGTCGCCCGCCACTTATACGGCCACTTTCACCACCCAGTATCAACTGACTCTCACCGTTACGCCAACCGGGAGCGGCACGATCACGCCGGTATCCGGCGGATTCTACAACGCCGGCGCAAGCGTCACGCTGACGGCCGTGGCTAGCCCGGGGTATGCGTTTCATGCGTGGACGGGCGCGGCGAATCCGTCCGGCAGCGCTACTGCCGCCATCCTGATGAGCGGGCCGGAAAATGTCACGGCCGGCTTCCAGGCAACCGGGGGAGTGTCTCCGCCGGCCATTGGCGGCGTGCTCAATGGCGGCTCCTTCCTGCAGGGGCTGGCCGCCCCAAATACGATTCTGTCGCTGTTTGGCACGAACCTGAGTTGCACGCCCGCGCCGCAAGTGCTGGTGAACGGCGTGCAAACGCAGGTGCTGTTCTCGTCCGACACACAGATCAACTTTGTGATTCCGGCGGGTCTGGCCGGCACAGGCAATGCCAGCGTGCAGATCGTGTGCAACGGTGTGAGCTCGCAGCCAGGAACGCTGGCCTTGTCTCCAGTGAACCCTTCGATCTTTACGCAGACGGAGAATGGAACGGGGCAAGGCGCCATCCTCAACGTGAATTACAGCGTGAACGGAGTGCAATGGCCGGGTGTCCCAGGCAGCTATCTGTTGGTGTTCGGTACCGGCTTTGGGGATCTGGGTCCGGCCGGCGCGGACGGGCTGCAGCGGCTACTACTGCCAGTGACGGCGTTGATCGGGGGTGTCGCGGCGCAGGTGGTGTATGCCGGAGAGGCGCCCTTCTTTACTTCCGGCCTGCAACAAATCAACATCCTGATTCCGGATAATGCGCCCGCGGGAAATGCTGTGCCGATTCAGCTCGTGGTCGGTGGCGTGAGCACGCAAAGCGGCGTCACCGTTGTCATCCAGTGAACGCGTCGGTGCTTCACCGTCGGAATTCTGCAACTGATGAACGATCGCGAGATTGAGGGACTGGTTGCGCACGGGCCAGACCATGTGCTGCGCCGCGATATCCCGATCGGCTCTGTGGCGGCCACCATCGCGGCGGCCATCATGTTCATCTCGCGCATGGCGCTTTAGTCGGCGGCTCCTGCGACGATGAAGACAGTGGGGGCGGCAATGCCGTGGCCGCCTTCGCCATGATGATTCTGGGACCGATCGCCGCCATGTTGATTCAGATGGCTATCTCCCGGTCGCGCGAGTATTCCGCCGACGAAGCTTCGGCTAAGTATACGCATGCGCTGAACGAACTGATTTCGGCGCCGGGCAGACTGGAGACTTACTCGAAGCGCATCCCCATGTAGGCCAGCCCTTCCACAGCGCACTTATTCATCATCAAGGGGCGGCCGGTTATACCGCCGGTCTACAACAAATCAACATTCTGATTCCCAAAACGCGCCGGTTGGACTTGCAGTACCGATTCAACTGGTAGTCAACGGCGAAAGTACGCAGAGCGGTGTCACTATCCTCATCCAATAACGTCCAAGAACTCGAATGACGTCCCGCAAAAAATAAAGTTGCGAGAATTCCGGAGTTCGCGCCTCTATGAGGTTTAATGCGATCCGCCCGGCGGTTGGTGGGCGCGGCATGCGCTGTCATGGCCGCGGCCTCGTTTCCCGCATCAGCCCAATTTTTTCAGGATGGCGCCAAGATGGTCGGCGTCGGCGCTGTCGGAAGTGCCAGCGTGGGCCACTCAGTAGCGCTGTCGGCGGACGGCAACACCGCTCTGGCCGGCGGGCCGTCCGACAACAACTCTGTCGGCGCCGCATGGGTGTTTACCCGTGCGAGCGGCGGCTGGACGCAGCAGGGCGCAAAGCTGGTTCCGAGTGACGCTGCCGGAGCCGCGAATTTCGGAATTTCGGTGGCTTTGTCCGCCGATGGCAACACCGCGCTCATCGGCGGAAATGCCGACAACAGTGTCCAAGGCGCCACATGGGTATTCACGCGTGCCGGCGGCGTCTGGTCGCAGCAAGGCGCGAAGTTGGTGGGCGTCGGCGCGGCCGGAGCCGCTAGCCAGGGAACTTCGGTAGCCCTGTCGGCGGACGGCAACACGGCTCTAACCGGCGGACCGCAAGACAATTCCACTGCTGGGGCAGCCTGGGTATTCACGCGTTCGGGCAGCGCTTGGACACAGCAAGGCGTCAAGCTGGTGGGCGCCGGCGCTTCCGGACCGGCCGTGTCGCAGGGCGCCTCGGCAGCTCTATCGGGGGATGGCAACACGGCGCTGATAGGCGGACCGGGCGACAACTCAAAAGCTGGGGCGGCCTGGGTGTTCGCGCGTTCCGGCGGCGCGTGGACGCAGCAGGGCAACAAGCTAGTGGGCACTGGCGCCGCCGGAACCGCGGGACAAGGCACGTCGTTAGCTTTGTCGGGGGATGGCGCGACGGCGCTGGTAGGCGGTCCGAACGACAATACCCCCGCGCTGGGTTCCGCGGGCATCGGCGCGGTCTGGGTCTTCACCCTCTCGGGCAGCACTTGGTCCCAGCAGGGCAACAAGCTGGTCGGCGCCGGCTATGCGGGACAATCGCCTTCGGAGGGATCCTCGACGGTCCTGTCGATGGACGGAAACATGGCGCTGTCCGGGGGGGCGCTGGATGGCAACAGCGGGGCGGTCTGGGTCTTCACGCGTGCGGGCGGCGTCTGGACCCAGCGCGGCGGCAAGCTGGTTGGCAGCGGATTCTCCGGAGACCCTCTACAGGGCTATTCGCTGGCGCTATCCCCGGCCAACACAGCGGTAATCGGCGGCCCTTACGACAACGGCAAGTTGGGCGCGGTTTGGTTTTTTGCCCTGCAATCGCTCTCCGTCTCCGCTCCGGCGTCGGCTAAGCTCGGCGCGCCGTTCGACATTACGGTCACCGCGTACAACTTCGCCGGCGACACCGATACCGGCTACAGCGATCTGGTACATTTCACAAGCACGGATGCGGCCGCGGCTCTCCCCCCGGATTCCACGCTGACGAACGGCGCAGGGCACTTTCCGGTGACTTTGTCTACGAAAGGCAGCCAAACCATCACCGCCACCGACACGCTGTATCCAACCGTGACGGGAATGTCGCTCCCCGTGAACGGAGCCGACTTCGAGCCGCCGACGATCGTCAAAGTCTTCGGAAGTGAACCGACGGTGACCATGGGACCGTCACCGCAAATTGGTACGCCCAGGATCCCGCTCAACGGCATCGAACCCCTGACTTTCACCATAGCCAATCCCAATGAGGACGGCTTCGAATCCACCGGCATCCAGTTTACCGATTCGTTACCATCGGGACTGGTGGTGGCGACACCTAACGGGTTATCGGGATCTTGCGGGGGAGGGACCATAACCGCGACGGCCGGCGGTTCCAGCGTCAGCCTTTCCGGAGCCGTCCTGGAAGATCAGAGCTCTTGCACCTTTTCGGTGAACGTCAAAGGCACTACCGCGGGCAGCAAGGTTAACGTTACCGGCGCCGTCAGTTCGCTTGAAGGCGGTACCGGCCTGACGGCCACGGCGACCCTCATCGTGGTGGCGCCGCCGACGATCGCAAAAGCATTCGGTGCGGCGTCGATTCCGCTGAATGGAACAACGACCCTTACATTCACCCTCACCAATCCCGCGATCAATACCGTGCCGACGGAAATGGGGGTGGCATTCAGCGACACCTTCCCGGCCGGACTGCAGGTGGCCGCATCACCCGGCCTGACCAATACATGCAATGGCACGGCGACTGCCACGGCCGGCGCTACCGTCGTGAGCCTGACCGGCGGCAGCATCGTGGTGTCGGGTTCGTGTACGGTCTCGGTGACCGTCACCGGCACCACCTCGGGAGCGCATACCAACACCACCGGAACGGTCTCATCCACCAACGGCGGCACTGGGCTTACAGCAACGGCCGGCCTGGCAGTGGCGCTGCCGCCAACCATCTCCAAGGCTTTCGGGGCTGGCAGTATTCCGCTGAACGGAACAACTTCGCTGACATTCACCCTGACCAATCCCGCGGCGAACGCCGTCTCACTGGCCGGCGTAGCCTTCACCGACAGCCTGCCCACCGGGCTGCAGGTGGCGTCGCCCAGCGACGGGCTGACGAACACTTGCAACGGCACGGAGACGGATGTGCCCGGCGGGACTTCCGTAAGCTTGTCCGGCGCCACCATGGCGGCCAATACGACGTGTACGGTCTCGCTCAACGTGACCGGCACCGCCGCGGGTGTAAAGAACAATAGCGTGACGGTGACTTCCACTACGGGTGGAACCGGCAACACTTCCAATGCCAGCATAACCGTGGTGGCGCCGCCCATTTTCGAGAAATCGTTCGGAGACGACGGAGGGCCGGCGCAATCGCGCAAGGCGCTCGCGAGGCCGCGCGGCGGCGAAGCTACCAGCATTCCGCTGAACGGCTCTGTCCTGTTGACGTTCTTCATGAACAACCAGAATACGGCGTCCTCGCTCACCGGTCTAGCCTTCACGGATACGCTCCCGTCGGGATTGGTGGTGGCGTCGCCCAGCGGTATTTTCGACGGCTGCGGCGGTACGGCGGTGGCGGTGGCCGGCAGCGGCAGTGTAAGCCTCTCCGGGGGGACATTGGCGGCTACCGCCTTCTGCGTTATTACACTGAATGTGATCGGCACCGCCGCCGGGGCGCAGGTCAACATCTCCAGCCCGATTACCTCGAACGAAGGCGGCACCGGCTCGACAGCTTCGGCGACCATCGCGGTGGTGGCGCCGCCTTCGATTGCCGAAGCATTCGGCGCGCCGTCGATTCCACTGAATGGCACGACCAGCCTGACATTCACCCTCACCAACCCGGCGGCCAATACTTTGCCGCAGTCGGGAGTCGCGTTGACCGACACGTTCCCTTCGGGATTGCAGGTGGCCACACCGAATGGGCTGGCCAACACGTGCGGCGGTACGGCGACGGCTGTGGCGGGCAGCGGCGCTGTAAGCCTGACTGGGGGGACCGTCGCGGTTTCTGCATCCTGCACGGTTACCCTGAATGTCACCGCGGCCGCGGCGGGCGGCTATACCAACACTACCGGAACAGTTTCATCCACTAATGGCGGCACTGGCACTACGGCGACAGCTAACCTGGCGGTAGCCGCTCCGCCAACGATCGCCAAAACGTTTGGCGGGGCCACCGTTCCGCTGAATAGCCCGATTTCCTTGCAATTTGTACTTGCCAATCCCGCCGCGAACACTATCCCGTTGACTGGCGTGGCCTTCACCGACAGCTTGCCTTCCGGCATGACTGTCGCGACGCCCAACGGGCTGGTCAGCAACTGCGGCGGCGCCGCGACGGCTGTGCCCAACGCCACTTCCGTGAGTTTGTCGGGGACCACGCTAGCGGTCGATGCGGCCTGTACGCTGTCGGTGAACGTCAAGGGCGCCAGCGCCGGAGCCAGGACCAACAGCGTTACAGCGACCTCCACCGAGGGTGGAACAGGCAACACTTCCAGTGCCGGCATAACGATTGTTCTGCCGCCTGTCTTCTCGAAATCCTTCGGCGCGGAGTCGGGTCCGGATCAATCGCGGAAGCCGTTGGCAATGCCGCACGGCGCCCCCCCGCCAAGCATTCCGCTGAACGGCTCCGCCCAGTTGACGTTCTCCATTTTCAACGTAAATGCGGTGTCCTCGCTCACGGGCATCGCCTTCACCGATGCGCTCCCGTCCGGAGTAGCTGTGGCGACGCCCAGCGGGATATCCAGCAACTGCGGCGGCACTGCCACGGCGGCGGCCGGCGGCGGCAGCGTGAGCCTCTCCGGGGGTACGCTGGCGGCTAACGCGGAGTGCATCATTTCATTGAGCGTGATCGGAACCGCGGCTGGCGCACAGCTCAACATCTCGGGCGCTATTACCTCGAACGAAGGCGGCCCGGGCCTGACGACCTCGGCGACCCTCATCGTGGTAGCGCCGCCGTCGATCGCCAAGGCATTCGGCGCGCAAGATATTGCGTTGAATGGCACGACCAGCCTTACATTCACCCTCACCAATCCAGCGGCCAACACCGTGGCGCAGTTGGAAGTGGCGTTCACCGATACGTTCCCAGCGGGACTGCTGGTGGCCACGCCGAATGCGTTGGTCAACACGTGCGGCGGCACGGCCACCGCCGTGGCGGGCGGCGGCAGCGTGAGCCTAACCGGAGGAAACATCGCGGTTTCGGCATCCTGCACGCTCACCGTGAATGTCACCGGTACCGCCTCGGGAGCGCATACCAATACCACCGGAACGGTTTCATCCACCAGCGGCGGCACGGGTGCTACGGCTACGGCCAACCTGTCGGTAGCCCTGCCGCCAACCATCGCCAAGGCGTTTGGGGTGGCCAGCATTCCGCTGAACGGAACGACTTCCCTGACATTCACGCTCGCCAACCCGGTGGCGAACAGCATCCCGCTGACCGGTGTGGCGTTCACCGACACTTTGCCTTCGGGCTTGGTAGTCGCGACACCCAATGGCCTGACCAACACGTGCGGCGGTACCGCGGCTGCGGCAGCCGGCGGCACGTCCGTAACCCTGTCGGGGGCAACACTGGCCGCCAGTGCCACGTGCATGCTGTCGCTAAACGTGGCCGGCAGCGTCTATGGACCGAAGGCCAACAGCGTTACCGTGACTTCCACGGAAGGGGGCACCGGCAACACCTCTTCGGCGAACCTCACCGTGGTACTGCCGCCCCAGTTCAGCAAATCGTTTGGAGAAAAGTCGGGGCCGGCGAAGTTCCAGAAGCCGCGGGGCGTGCCGAACACGTCCTCAACGAGCGTTCCATTGAACGGTTCCACGCAGTTGACTTTTTTCGTCTTCAACCAAAATGCGGCGACCGGGTTCACCGGGCTGGCCTTCACCGATACGTTCCCATCGGGAATCGTGGTGGCGTCTCCCAACGGGATATCCAGCAACTGCGGCGGCACGGTGGCGGCGGTAGCCGGCAGCGGCAGTGTGAGTCTCTCCGCCGGGACCCTGGCGGCTAACTCGGATTGCAGGATTACAGTGAACGTTATCGGAACCATCGCCGGGACCCAAGTCAACACGACCAGCGCTATAGCGTCCAACGAAGGCGGACCGGGCGTGGCCGCGTCGGCGACCCTGATCGTGGTAGCGCCACCATCGATCGCCAAGGTATTCGGCGCGCCAGATATTGCGTTGAATGGCACGACCAGCCTGACATTCACCCTCACCAATCCGGCGGCCAATACCGCGGCGCAGGCGGGAGTTGCGTTCACCGATACATTCCCGGCGGGACTGCTGGTGGCCACACCGAGTGGGCTTGTCAACAACTGCGGCGGCACGGCGACTGCCGTGGCGGGCAGCGGCAGCGTCAGCCTGACCGGAGGGAACATCGCGGTTTCTGCGTCCTGCACGATAACGGTGAATATCACCGGGACCATCTCAGGATCCCATACCAACACCACCGGAACCGTCTCGTCGACCAACGGCGGGACCGGCAATACGGCTACGGCCAATGTGGCTGTGGCCCTGCCTCCAACCATCGCCAAGGTGTTCGGCCTTGCCAGTATTCCGCTGAACGGAACAACTTCCCTGACATTCTCCATCGTCAATCCGGTAGCGAACACCATCCCGCTGACCGGCGTCGCCTTCACCGATACTTTGCCCGCGGGACTGGTGGTCGCGACACCCAACGGGCTCACCAGCACGTGCGGCGGTAGCGCGACGGCGGTGCCCAGCGGTACGTCCGTAAGCCTGTCGGGCGGCACCCTTGCGGCCAGTGCGGCGTGTACATTGTCGGTGAACTTGACCGCCATCGCGGCGGGCGTACAGAACAATAGTGTTACGGTGACTTCCAACGAGGGCGGAACCGGCAATACTTCCAATGCCAGCCTGACTGTATTGTCGCCGCCTACCATCCAGAAAGCGTTCGGAATCGTGGGAGGGCCAGCCAAGACACGGAAGCCTTTAGCTACGCCGGAAAATCAAGGGCAAAGCATTCCGCTGAACGGCTCCACTCAGTTGTCGTTTTTCCTCGGCAACCCCAATGCGACATCCGCCTTGACTGGCCTGGGGTTCACCGATGCACTGCCTTCCGGATTGGCGATAGCCACACCCAACGGGTTAACAGGCACGTGCGGCGGAACGGTTACGGCAGTGGCCGGCAGCGGCAGTGTAAGCCTATCCGGGGGGGCGTTGGCGGCCAGTGCAGGGTGCGCCATTCTACTCAACGTGACCGGAACCACCGCCGGGACCAAGAACAATGTCACGGGCGCGGTGACTTCGAACGAAGGCGGCACTGGCCTGACCGCCTCGGCAATCCTCAAAGTGGTAGCGCCTCCCACGATCGCCAAGGCGTTCGGCGCGCAAAATATCGCGTTGAATGGCGCCACCAGCCTTACCTTTACCCTCACTAACCCGGCGGCTAATACCGCGGCGCAGGCGGGAGTGGCGTTCACCGACACGTTCCCTTCTGGACTGCTGGTGGCCACGCCGAATGCGTTGGTCAACACGTGCGGCGGTACGCCCGTCGCCGTGGCAGGCAGCGCCAGCGTGAGCCTGACTGGGGGGGCCATCGCGGTTTCGGCATCCTGCACACTCACTGTGAATGTCATCGGGAGCGTTGCCGGAGCGCTGAGCAACACCACGGGAACCGTTTCGTCGACGAACGGCGGCACGGGACTGACGGCCGGTGCAACCCTCGCGGTAGTGGCGCCGCCGGCGATCGCCAAGGCGTTCGGAGTTGCAAGTATTCCGCTGAATGGAACGACTTCCCTGACATTCACCCTTGTCAATCCGGCAGCGAACAGCATCCCGCTGACCGGCGTCGCCTTCACCGACAGTTTGCCTGGGGGTCTCGTGGTAGCCACACCCAATGCGCTTACCAACTCGTGCGGCGGGACGGCGACGGCGGTGGCCGGCGGTACATCCGCAAGCCTGTCTGGGGCCACACTGGCCGCCAGTGCGACGTGCACGGTGTCGCTGAACGTGACTGCGGTTATAGGCGGCGTGAAGAGCAATAGCGTTACGGCGGCTTCGACCGAGGGTGGAACCGGCAACACGTCTTCCGCAATCCTGTCCGTGATCTTACCTCCCGCGCTGCAGAAGTTTTTCGAAGCGGAGAATGGACCCGCGCAGGTCCGGAAGGCGTTGGCGAAGCCTAACGGCGCCGGCATCGTGACGAGCATTCCGTTGAACGGCTCCGTTGAGCTTGTATTCTCCCTCTTCAATTCCAATGTTTCGTCAGCCCTAACCGGCATTGCCTTTACCGATGCGCTCCCGTCCGGATTGATAGTGGCGTCTCCCAGCGGGATAAACAACAACTGCGGCGGCACGGTGGTGGCAGCGGCCGGCAGTGGCAGTGTCAGTTTCTCCGGGGGGACATTGGCGCAAAGCTCGGATTGCCTCATTGCTCTGACAGTTACGGGATCCGCCGCCGGAACGCAAGTCAACGTCACCAGCCCGGTAGCGTCCAACGAAGGCGGCACGGGACTGGCGGCCAGTGCAACCATCGCGGTAGTGGCGCCGCCGGCGATCGGCAAGGCGTTCGGCGCGCAAGATATAGCATTGAATGGCACGACCAGCCTTACCTTCACCCTCACCAATCCGGCGGCCAATACCGTGGCGCAGGCGGGCGTGGCGTTCACCGACCCGTTCCCTTCGGGATTGCAGGTAGCTACGCCGAACGGACTCGTCAGCACGTGCGGCGGCACCGCGACCGCCGTGGCCGGCAGCGCCAGCGTAACCCTGACTGGGGGAGCCACCGCGGTCTCGTCATCCTGCACGCTCAGCGTGAATGTTACCGGGACCACCTCCGGATCTCACACCAATACCACGGGAACAGTCTCGTCCACCAACGGCGGGACCGGCACTACGGCGACGGCCAGCCTGGCGGTGGCTGCGCCGCCGGCGATCGCCAAGGCGTTCGGGGTTGCCATTATGCCGCTGAACGGAACGACTTCCCTGACATTCACCATCGTCAATCCGGTAGCGAACAGCATCCCGCTGACCGGCGTGGCTTTCACCGATAGTTTGCCCTCGGGCCTGGTGGTCGCAACACCCAGTGCGCTCACCAACTCGTGCGGCGGTACCGCGGCGGCAGTGGCCGGCGGTACGTCGGTGAGCCTGTTGGGCGGCACCCTCGCAGCCAGTGCGACCTGCACACTGTCGGTGAACGTGACCGGCAGCGTCTACGGACCGAAGGCCAACAGCGTTACCGTGGCCTCGACCGAAGGGGGCACCGGCAACACCTCTTCGGCGAACCTCACCGTGGTACTGCCGCCCCAGTTCGGGAAATCGTTTGGAGAAGAGTCGGGGCCGGCAAAGTCGCGGAAGCCGCGGGGCGTGCCGAACACGTCCTCAACGAGCGTTCCATTGAACGGTACCACCCTGTTGACGTTTTTCATCTTTAACCAAAATGCTGCGACCGCCTTCACCGGGCTGGCCTTCACCGATACCTTCCCATCCGGAATCGTGGTGGCGTCTCCCAACGGGATATCCAGCAACTGCGGCGGTACGACGGTGGCGGCAGCCGGCACCGGTACGGTGAGCCTATCCGGGGGAACGCTGCTGGCTAACTCGGATTGCACGATTACACTAAACGTCATCGGAACCATCGCCGGGACACAAGTCAACATTACAAGCGCGATAGCCTCGAACGAAGGCGGTCCCGGCTCGCCGGCCTCTGCGACCCTGATCGTGGTGGCGCCGCCGACGATCGCGAAGGCGTTTGGCGCGCAAGACATTGCGTTGAATAGCGCCACCACCCTCACCTTTACCCTAACCAATCCGGCGGCCAATACCGCGGCGCAGGCAGGTGTGGCGTTCACCGACACGTTCCCTGCGGGACTGCTGGTGACCACGCCGAATGCGTTGGTCAACACTTGCGGCGGCACGGCGACCGCCGTGGCAGGCAGCGGCAGCGTGAGCCTCTCGGGTGGTGCGATCGCGGTTTCGTCATCCTGCACGCTCACCGTGAATGTCACCGGGACCACCTCCGGATCTCACACCAACACTACGGGAACAGTCTCGTCCACCAACGGCGGGACCGGCACCACGGCAACGGCTACTGTGGCAGTGGCTGCGCCGCCGGCAATTACCAAGACGTTCGGGGTTGCCAGTATCCCGTTGAACGGAACGACTTCCCTGACATTCACCATCGTCAATCCGGTAGCGAACAGCATCCCGCTGACCGGCGTGGCTTTCACAGACAGTTTGCCCGCGGGCTTGGCGGTCGCAACGCCCAATGCGCTCACGAACTCGTGCGGCGGTACCGCGACGGCAGTGGCCGGCGGCGCCTCCGTAAGCCTGTCGGGCGGCACCCTGGCAGCGGGTGCCACGTGTACGCTGTCGCTGAACACGACCGCCGTCGCGGCCGGCGTTCAGAACAATAGTGTCACCGTGACTTCCAACGAAGGTGGGACCGGCAATACTTCCAATGCCAGTCTCACTGTGCTATCGCCGCCCATCCTCTCGAAAGCCTTCGGAGAGGATGTGGGTCCGGCGCAAACACGGAAGCCGTTAGCCGTGCCGCACGGCGGCGGTGCGCAACAAATTCCCCTCAATGGCACCGCACAGTTGAGGTTTTTCCTGAGCAACGCAAATCTGACGTCCGGCCTCACCGGCATTGCGTTCATCGATACGTTCCCACTGGGAATGGTAGTAGCCTCGCCGAACAACATATCCAACACATGCGGCGGTACCGTGACGGCGGTGGCCGGCAGCGGTGCGGTGAGCCTATCCGGGGGAACGTTGGCAGCTAACACAAGCTGCACCATATTGCTGAACGTGACCGGGACTACCGCGGGGAGCAAAGTCAACGTTACGGGGACAATCACCTCAAACGAAGGCGGCACGGGACCCAGCGCATCGGCGACCCTCATCGTGGTAGCGCCGCCGGCGATTGCCAAGGGATTCGGAGCGCAATCGATTCCGTTGAATGGCGTGACTGCCCTCACGCTCACCCTGACTAACCCGGCGGCCAATACCGTAGCCGAGACCGGAATGGCCTTCACCGACACCTTCCCATCGGGACTGGAAGTGGCGACGCCGAACGGGCTCGCCAACACCTGCGGCGGCACGGCGACCGCCGTGGCCGGCAGCGCCAGCATAACCCTGACTGGGGGTACCATCGCGGTCTCGTCATCCTGCACGCTCAGCGTGAATGTTACCGGGACCACCTCCGGATCTCACACCAATACCACGGGAACAGTTTCATCCAACAACGGCGGGACGGGCAACACGGCTTCGGCCAGCCTGGCCGTGGCCGCAGCGCCGGTCATCTCCAAGACGTTTGGGGCGGCCAGTGTTACGGTGAACGGATCGACGTCCCTATCGTTCGCAATTACCAATCCGGCGGCCAACACCATCCCGCTGACCGGCGTGGCTTTCACCGACAGTTTGCCTGCCGGGCTGGTAGTGGCATCGCCCAGCGGCCTAACCGGCACATGCGGCGGCACGGCGGCGGCGGCGCCCGGCGGCGCCTCCGTAACCTTGTCGGGAGCTACCCTGGCTGCCATGGCGTCGTGTGCAGTTTCGCTGAATGTGACTGGCATCGCGGCCGGCGTACAGAACAACAATGTCACCGTGACTTCCATCGAGGGTGGAACCGGCAACACCTCTTCGGCCAGTTTGACTGTGGTGGCGGCGCCCACCTTCCTGAAATCGTTCGGACAGCAGGACGGACCGTCTCAAACAAGGAAGGCGTTCGCCAAGCCGAACGACGGCGGCCCGAGAAGCATACCACTGAATACCACCACCCCGCTGACGTTCTACATCTTCAACCAAAATGCGACGGCCGGCCTTACGGGTGTGTCGTTCACGGATACATTCCCATCGGGATTGGTGGTGGCTTCGCCGAGCGGGATATCCAACACTTGCACCGGCACTCTGGTGGCGGCGGCCGGCACCGGCAGTGTGAGCTTCTCCGCGGGTACCATGGTGGCTAACTCAGAGTGCATCATCTCACTGAACGTGACCGGGACCACCGCCGGGACCAAGAACAATGTGACTACCCCGTTGTCATCCAACGAGGGCGGCCCGGGCGTGCCGGCTTCGGCGACCCTCATTGTGGTAGCGCCGCCGGCGATTGCCAAGGCATTCGGCGCGCAAGATATTGCGCTGAATGGCACGACCAGCCTTACATTTACCCTCACCAATCCGGCGGCCAACAGCGTGGCACTGACAGGAGTGGCCTTCACCGACACCTTCCCATCGGGGATGCAAGTGGCCACACCGGACGGGCTTGCCAACACATGCGGCGGCACTGCCACAGCCGTGGCTGGCAGCGCCAGCGTAATTCTGACCGGGGGAAGCATCGCGGTTTCGAGTTCCTGCACCCTCACAGTCTACGTCACCGGGACGGCTTCCGCGGCGTATACCAACACCACCGCGGCGGTCGCATCGGCCAACGGCGGAACCGGCAACACGGCGTCCGCTAACCTGGCGGTGGCGGCGCCTCCGGCCATCTCCACGGCGTTTGGAGCGGCCAGTGTCCCGCTGAATGGCTCGATCGCGTTGTCGTTTACCATCGTCAATCCGGCAGCCAACAGCATCCCGTTGACCGGCGTAGCCTTTACCGATAGTTTGCCCGCTGGGCTGGTGGTGGCGTCGCCCAGTGGCCTGACCAACACGTGCGGAGGATCCGCCGCCGCGGCGGCGGGAGGCGGCTCGGTAACCTTGTCGGGCGGTACCCTGGCGGCCAACGCGTCGTGTACGCTGTCGCTGAACGTGACGGGCATCGCCGCCGGCACGCAGAATAACACTGTCTCGGTCACTTCCGTAACTGGCGGCGCCGGCAATGTTTCCACTGCCAGCGTGACGGTGTTGGCCGCGCCAACACTCTTGATCGCGTTCGGCGCAGCCAGTATTCCGCTGAACAGCACGACCACCTTGACCTTTAACCTGAGTAATCCGAATCCGGCGCTGTCCATGGCGGGTATCGCATTCACCGATGCGCTGCCGATCGGACTGGTAGTGGCATCGCCCAGCGGGCAGACCAACACTTGCGGCGGTACGCCGAGTGCGGCGCAGGGGGGCGGCAGCGTAAGCCTTTCGGGAGTGACCATCGCGGCCAGCGGCTCGTGCTCGTTCTCCGTGCACGTCACCGGCACGACGGCCGGGACCAAGACCAATATCACCAGCGCGGTCACCTCGAACCAAGGCGGCACGGGGCTGGCTGCTTCGGCGACCCTCACCGTTGTAGCGCCGCCGTCGCTGGCAGTAGCCTTCGGGGCAGCCGGCATTCCCTTAAACGGTGTCACTAGCCTCACTTACACCCTCACTAATCCCGCGGCTAATACCGTGGCGCTGACGGGCGTGGCATTGAGCGATGAATTTCCGGCGGGACTGGTAGTGGCAAATGGAGTTACCAACACGTGCGGCGGCTCGGTGACCGCGGTAGTGGGCGAGGGCAGCGTCAGCCTGACTGGAGTGTCAATCCCGCCGGCGAGTTCGTGCACACTCGTGGTGAACGTCACGGCGACGGTCGCCGGGCCGTCCACCAGCGGTCCCACCACCGTTGGGTCGGCCAACGGCGGGGCCGGCGCCACAACATCGGCGTTGCTGACGGTGCTGGTCCCGATCGCGTTGAACACCGTACCGGCCGGACTCGGCATCCTGGTGGATGGAGTCAGCTACACTGGCGGGCAGACTCTGGCACTGCCCGTTGGGAGTACCCATACGATTTCCGTGGTAACACCCCAGCCCGGAACTCCCGGCACGCAGTACGCGTTCAGCAACTGGTCGGACGGAGGGCCTGTGTCTCACACTATTACCGTTACGGGCACACCCGTTACTTATACGGCCACTTTCACGACACAGTATCAACTGACTCTAGCCGTGGCGCCGGCCGGGAGCGGCACGATCGCGCCGGCATCCGGCGGATTTTACAACGCCGGCGCCAGCGTAGCCCTGACCGCCGTCGCCAACGCTGGGTATGTTTTCCAAACCTGGACGGGCGCTGCGAATCCGCCCGGCAACGCCACCGCCACGGTCGCGATGAGCGGCCCGGAGACTGTCACAGCCAACTTCCAACCGGCCGGGGGAGTGTCTCCGCCGACGATCGGCGGCGTACTCAATGGCGGATCCTTCCAGCAAGGGCTGGCCGCCCCGAATACGATTCTTTCGCTATTTGGCACCAACCTAAGTTGTACGCCCTCGCTGCAGGTGCTGGTGAACGGCGTGCAAGCGCAGGTGCTGTTCACTTCGAACACGCAGATCAACTTCGTGATTCCGGCGGGCCTGGCCGGCGGCGGGAACGCCAGTCTGCAGGTAGTGTGCAACGGCGTGAGCGCGCAGGCAGGAACACTGGCCTTGTCTCCGGTGAACCCTTCGATCTTTACCCAAACGGAAAACGGAAAGGGGCAAGGCGCCGTCCTCAACGTGAATTACAGCCTGAATGGAGCGCAATGGCCGGGTATCCCAGGCAGCTATCTGTTGGTGTTCGGGACGGGTTTTGGGGATCTGGGTCCGGCCGGCGCGGACGGGCTGCAGCGGCTAATACTGCCAGTGACGGCGACGCTCGGGGGGGTAGCCGCGCAGGTGGTCTATGCCGGAGAGGCGCCGTTCTTTACGTCCGGCCTGCAACAAATCAACATTTTGATTCCCGAGAATGCGCCCGTAGGCCCGGCGGTGCCGATTCGACTTCTGGTCGATGGCGTGAGCACGCAAAGCGGCGTGACTGTCGCAATACAGTGACTAATATGGGCAGCAGCTTCAGAAGCGCCTTGCGGTGGTTCTTCCCGGCGCGCGCAAGGATGCGGTGTTACACGCGGCTGTCGAACGAATTGCCGGCGGGAAACGCAGCGGGGCTGCGGGAGTGAGAGCATTGTCCAACGCGTGATGATCCCAGGGCGGGGAGGTCGTCTCCAATGCTAACCACGGATTCGGATCTTCCGTTCATCCACGACGACGAGCTTGCCGTCCAGACGCACGTCGGCGAGCCGGGAAATCGCGAATCGAAGAGCGGCGGCTATTGCGTCCTCCGTGGGAGGGTGCAAGCGCAAGCGGAGGACGCCGGGCGTGGCCGCCGGCGGGAACCGGAGCATGTTGGCGAAGTCACCGTCGAGCGTAATGAGAATCCTTCCGCCCTCAATCGCCGCGCGCCGCACCGCGGAGTCGTCTGCGCCCGCCAGCCCCAATTCCGCTACCGATGTGGCGTCGTGCAGCCCAGCACGCGAATGGTTTCCGCGTGCCGCGGCGAGAGATTCTCATCCAACAGGAATTTCACGCTTCTGTCAGGACGACCTCATCGGCCGCCAGTGCCGCCGCGTACTCCAAACACGCGCGCAAGTCCTCAGCCAGGAGCTGCGGGTAGGCCGCGAGCAGTTGTTCAAAGGACTCGCCGGCAGCCATTTTCTCAAGCAGCAGATAAACTGGAATGCGGGTACCCTTCACGCACGGCTTGCCCATCATCACGGTGGACTTCGCATCAATCCGTGCTGGAAACCTCATACTGCAACTGTACCATGCTCAGTTCGTCGTGATGCGCGGCGTGTTGGTGGGCCCCGCCAAACCCGGCGTCATGCCGATGAAGGCGATTTGAACTGACAAGCCGCCGGGTGTTGAGCGTCACATCTTGCTTTGGGACACGCCGTCAATTGTTGCCAACCGCGATGGTGCCCGAGGCGGTCGGCACGGGGGCCGAAGGCGGCGTGCCGAATCGTCGAAAGTTAAATGGTGTCCCTTCTGCGCGGCAATTTGCGCTTCTGCAATTGAGGGACAACACATGCTCAAAACTACGATAAAGTTCGATACCATTGGCTGTCTTCTGATCGGTCTGCTGACTGCGGGACGCGCATTCGCTCAAGCGACTGCGACCACGACCACGACGGCCGCCGATGGTACCACCAAGACAACGAAACAGACGCCGCCGACCGGTGTCGAGATTGAGGTTGGATTAGGATCCAGACTCGGCCGGGAGGTCAGCAACTATCAGTCCAACAGTGGGACACTTTCCCTGACCAGCCTCGGCCGTGCTACACCGCAATTGTTGACCGGCCTGGGTTTCTCATTTTGCGAAACGGGCGGAACCACGAAGACCACAAAGAGCAACGGAACGGAGACCGTTGACAGCACCGATGCGGACACCAACGCATTCTGTAAGAATCCATTTGCCAAGCGCCTGGGCGTATTCGCTTCGATCCAGTTCGGAACGGGAAGCAGCCAGACGATCAGCGGCTATACGATTGGTGGAACCATCGCCCTAAGCAGATACTTAAGGTTTCTGGCGGGCTCTTCCGAAACGCCGGTCAGCCAGATTTCGCCGGGCTTCGCCAACGCCGCCGCGCAGTATGTAAGCAAGAATGCCTCGTTGTTTCCGGGCGTCAGTCCCGCCAACCTCGCGTCCAACGCCTATGGGGCCTTCGACGGGATTCAGACCACCAGTACCGCACCCATGGCGGGCGCGGCTGCCACCTCGATCATTTACTATCCAGGAGCGGTTACCGAAACTCATTATCGGGGTGGGTTCATGGTAGGAGTATCCATGCCGATCAACATCTATAATCTGTTCGGCGGCAATAGCAAAACCAGCGGCCAATAACAACTTTCCTTCATGCAAGACAATCGGGAAGAGAAAGGGGCAGGCCTTGAGGACTGCCCCACAAGCTGAGACAGACAGGCCAAGAGGACTGTCCCGCGGTTTACGCTGTCCGCATGGCTTCCGACTTATCGCCGGCAATGGCCGCCTGCGCCGCGGCCAGGCGCGCGATGGGCACCCGATAAGGCGAGCACGACACATAGTTCATGCCGATGCGGTAGCAGAACTGCACTGAACTGGGCTCGCCGCCGTGCTCGCCGCAGATCCCCACTTCCAGATCCGGACGAGTCTTGCGGCCGTTCTTCGTGGCCATCTCCACCAGTTGTCCAACGCCTTGCTGATCGAGCACGGCAAACGGGTCGTGCTTGAAGATTTTGGCGTTCTCATACTCCTTCTGGAACTTCGTATAGTCGTCGCGTGAGAGCCCCATGGTCGTCTGAGTCAGATCGTTGGTACCGAAGCTGAAGAATTCCGCTTCCTTAGCTACTAAGTCGGCAGTAAGTGCGGCGCGCGGGATCTCGATCATGGTCCCGACCAGATACTTCAAGTCCTTCATGCCGGCCTTCCCCAGCACCTCCTCGGCGACCTTCACCACAATTGCCTTCTGGTTCGAGAACTCCTCCACCGATCCGATCAGCGGAATCATGACTTCGGGAATCACCTTCACGCCCTTCTTAGCCACCTGCACGGCGGCTTCAAAAATGGCGCGCGCCTGCATCTCGGTGATCTCGGGATAAGTGATGCCCAGGCGGCAGCCGCGATGGCCCAGCATGGGGTTGAACTCGTGCAACTCTTCGACGCGCTCCAGCAGGCCTGTCAGCACCTTCTTCAGATCCTTGACGGTTGCGCCGAGGCGCGCGTAGCGGCCGGCCATTTCCTTCTTGGCTTTGAGATCGGCGGCGGGCAGCTTGGCCAGATCTACCATCAGCGTTTCGCGCTTGGGCAGGAACTCGTGCAGCGGCGGATCGAGCGTCCGAATCACCACCGGGAAGCCGTCCATGGCGGTAAACAGTCCGGCGAAATCCTTGCGCTGCATGGGCAAGAGCTTCAGGAGCGCTCTGCGGCGGTTCTTTTCGTCGCGCGCCAGGATCATGGCCTGCATGTGCGCAATGCGGTCCTCGGCGAAAAACATGTGCTCGGTACGGCACAGGCCGATCCCTTCCGCGCCGAACTTGCGCGCGGCTTTGGCATCGCGCGGGATGTCGGCATTGGCGCGCACGCCGAAGCCCCCACGGAATTCATCCGCCCAGCCCATGAACGTCGCCATGATGCCGGACGACGGATCGGCGTCCAGCGTGTTGGCCTGCCCGGCAAAGACCTCGCCGGTAGAACCGTCGAGCGACAGCCAGTCGCCTTCCTTCAGCGTCATCTTTTTGCCATTTACCGCCACGCTCATTTCCTTGCGCTGCGCGCTGACATCGATGTCGCCCGCGCCGGCCACGCAGGGAGTACCCATGCCGCGGCAAACCACGGCCGCGTGACTGGTCATGCCACCGCGCGAAGTGAGAATGCCCTTGGCCACTTCCATGCCATGTATGTCGTTAGGCTCGGTTTCGGCGCGTACCAGGATCACGGGCCCGCCGGCAGCCTGTTTCACAGCTTCGTCTGCGGTGAAAACCACCCGGCCCACAGCGGCGCCCGGCGATGCGGGCAGTCCCTTGGCGATGGTGGCCAGCGTCTTCTTCGAAGCCGGGTCCAGCACCGGGTGCAGAAGCTGATCGAGCTGTTGCGGATCCACGCGCTGGATGGCTTCTTTCTTATTGATCAAGCCCTCGTTGACCATGTCCACCGCGATGCGCACGGCGGCCGGACCGGTGCGCTTGCCGTTGCGAGTTTGCAGCATGTAGAGTTTGCCATCCTGAATGGTGAACTCGAAATCCTGCACGTCGCGATAGTGCTGTTCCAGGCTGGTGGTGATCTCGCGAAGCTGCTTGTAAGCCTCGGGCATCAAGGTGCCGAGAGTCTCGATGGGCTGCGGCGTGCGCACGCCCGACACCACATCCTCGCCCTGCGCATTTACTAGGTACTCGCCGTAGAAGACCTTCTCGCCGGTGGACGGATTGCGCGTAAAGCCCACGCCCGTGGCGGAAGTGTCGCCCATGTTGCCGAATACCATGGCCTGCACGTTCACCGCGGTGCCCAGATCGTCCGGAATATTGTTCATCTTGCGATAGTGTTTGGCGCGGGCGTTGAACCACGAGCGGAATACGGCGTTGCGCGACATGGCGAGCTGCTGGATGGCCTCCTGCGGAAACGGCTTGCCGGTCTTCTTTTCAACCAGCTTCTTGTAATCCACGATGACGGCTTTCAGATCGTCGGCGGTCAGGTCGGTATCGAACTTGGCTTTGACCTTTTTCTTGCGGCCGTCGAAAACATGGTCGAAATCGTGTTTCTCGATGTCGAGCACCACGTTGCCGAACATCTGGATGAAGCGACGGTAGCAATCGTAGGCGAAGCGCGGATTGTTGCTCTTGCGCTCCAGCGCCTGCACGGTCTTGTCGTTGAGGCCGAGGTTTAGGACCGTGTCCATCATGCCCGGCATGGAAAACTTGGCGCCCGACCGCACGCTGACCAGCAGCGGATTTTCGGTGTCGCCCAGGGTCTGCCCCATCTGCTTCTGGAGCTTTTCGAGCGCTTGCAGCATTTCTTTGTGGATCTCGTCGGGAACCTGGTTGTGGTTCTGGAAATAGATGTTGCAAACTTCCGTCGAGATGGTGAAACCGGGCGGCACGGGCAGATTCGCCCGGCACATTTCGGCCAGCCCGGCGCCTTTGCCGCCGAGTATGTCTTTCATCGTTCCGTCGCCATCGGCCCCGCCGGGGCCGAATTGATAAACATGTTTTTTCATAATCTTTCTCCTTATGAGTTCGTGACAATCTCCGAAAAATCGGCAAACGTTCGAAACTGTTCCAGCACGTTGTGCAGCATAGCCAGGCGGTTGGCTCGGATGGCCGGGTCGGGCGCGTTCACCAGCACCTTGTCGAAAAACAGGTCGACTTTGGGGCGCAAAGCCCCGATCCGGTCTTCGATGGGTTGGCCGGCAGTGCGATTGATCTCCGCGAACAGGTCGCTTTCAGGTCCGGGTTCCAGCAGGGCCGGGTCGAACAGGCCGCCCGTAAACTCCGCCTGACGAAGGATATTCTTGATGCGCTTGAAACTGGCGGCCAGCGGCTCAAAATCGGGTGTCGGCCGGATTGTTTGGAGGCGCCGCAGCCGACCCTGCAGGTCGATCAAGTCGTCCCATCCTGCGGCCATCGCAGCATTGATTTCGTCGTAAGCGAAATTCTTAACGTCGCGGAAGTAAAATTTGACACGCTCCGCGAAGAACTCTTTGAGTTGAGGGCGTACGATATCGCCGAGGAGGTGGGACGATGGCCCATTCACCTTGCCCTCAACGAGGATCTTTACGATACCCTGGGCCGCGCGCCGCAATCCAAACGGATCGCGCGAACCGGTAGGAGCCATTCCGATCCTGAAGCATTCGCGCAACGTATCCAACTTGTCCGCCAGAGACACCAATTGTCCGGTCCTACTGCGCGGGATCGAATCTTCCATGCTCACCGGTTTGTAGTGATCGTAGATAGCGTGCCAGACCTCCTCCGGCTCGCCTTGCGCGCGTGCGTACAGTCCACCTACAACGCCCTGCAGTTCGGTGAACTCCTTCACTAATTCGGTGGTGAGATCGCACTTCGCGAGAAACGCCGCTCGCCGCGCATGTTCGTCGCCGCCGAGATCTTGCACGAGGTCTGCCACGCGCCTGGTCTTCTCAAGATATGAGCCGAGCTTCGCTTGGAAGGTCACGTGAGCGAGGTCATCCACGCGGTCTGCTAGTTTCTTGCTCTGATCGGTTTGCCAGAAGAATCGCGCGTCGTTGAAGCGGGCGCGCAGCACGCGTTCGTTGCCGCGGCGGACCAGTCCTTCGGGATCGCCGCTCGTGTTCATCACGGCAACGAACCGAGGCGCTAGATGACCGGATTCGTCTTCCACCGAGAAGTATTTTTGGTGGTGCCGCATCACGGTGATGAGGACTTCTTTGGGAAGCTTCAGGAATCTTGAATCGAATTCGCCCACGATAGGCGTAGGGTATTCGGTCAGATAAACGAGCGTTTCGAGTAACGACGGGTCGGGCTTCAGGCGCACGTTTAGCGCGGCGATGCCGTCTTCGATTTTCTTGCGGCGCTCCGCGGCGGAGAGGATTACAAAGTTGTCGCGAAGCTGCTGTTCGTAGTTCTCGATTGTAACGGGAACCGCTCCCTTACGGTCGCGGCTCAGTCTGCGGTGACCGCTGGTCTCGTTGCCGGAGCGCACCCCGGCGAGTTCGAACCGAATCACATCGCCACCAAGCAGCGCCACGATCCAGCGAATGGGGCGAATGAAGCGCGGGCCGGCCTTGCCCGTCCAGTACATCGTTTTGGGAAACGCGATCTTTAGAATAATGCCCGGCAGGGAATCGGCCAGGATGTCGATCATTTTGCGACCGGGCGTCTTGCGCAGGTACGTGTAATATTCGGCTTCGAGCTGAAGATCCGCGGGAGTGACGCCTTGCTTGCGCGCGAAGCCTTCGAGGGCTTTCTCGCCGGCGGATTTGCGTGGACCGGTCACGCGCTCTTCGGTATCCGGCAGGCGCTCGGGCAAGTCCTGCGCACGCGCCGTCAGCCGGCGCGGAGTGGCATCCATTCGCGCGTCGATGCCCATGCTTTCGAGCTGGCCACGCAAACTTTCCAGTGCGCCGGGAATCATCCAATCCGGGATCTCCTCCGTGCCGATCTCCAGCAGAAAAGGCAGGCTCATTGCGCCGTCCTCTGCTGATCGGCCCACGCCTGCGCCACCCCCACCGCCAGCTTGCGCACACGCTGAATCACGCCCACACGCTCCGTCACGCTGATCGCGCCGCGCGAATCCAGCGTATTAAACAGGTTCGAGCACTTCAGCACCTGGTCGTAGGCGGGCAATAACGGAAAACGTGACTTTTGCGTGGATTTCGGATACAACGCCAGCAGCCGCGCGGCCTCGCCTTCGTACAGCGCGAACAGCTTCCACAAAGTATCGACTTCGGCCATCTCGAAGTTGTAAACCGAAAACTGCACTTCGTCCTGCAGCCGCACATCGCCGTAAGTGAAGCCGGGCGCCCACTCGATGTCGTACACGCTGTCCTTCACCTGCAGGAAGGCTGCGAGCCGTTCGAGTCCGTAGGTCAGTTCGGCGGGCACCACATCCAGGTCAATGCCTCCGCACTGCTGAAAATACGTGAACTGGGTGATCTCCAGGCCGTCCAGCATCACCTGCCAGCCGACGCCCCATGCACCCAGCGTGGGCGCTTCCCAGTTGTCTTCCTCGAACTTGATGTCGTGTTTCGCCAAGTCGATGCCGACCGCTTCCAGGCTGCCCAGATACTGCTCGATGACATCGTTGGGCGAGGGCTTGAGAATCACCTGCAACTGGGAATGCTTATAGAGCCGGTTGGGATTCTCGCCATAGCGTCCGTCGGCTGGCCGGCGGCTGGGCTGCACGTATGCCACGCGGTAGGGCTTCGGCCCCAGCACGCGCAGGAAAGTCTCCGGGCACATGGTGCCCGCGCCCACTTCCACGTCGTAAGGCTCCTGAATGATGCAGCCGCGCTCGGCCCAATACTGTTTCAGCCCGAAAATAATTTCTTGAAATGACTGCATCGTCTATTCTGCTTCGAGGACCGGCGGCGTGATCAGTTTGCGCTCGATGTGTTGCTCGATCTGCTGGACCAGGAAGCGCCGCAGGTCCGCGCATGTTGCGCGCGCCCAGCCCATCTGGCCGATCTGCGCGACTGGCTTGCGCAACATTTCTTCCGCAGTGGCTCTCGATTCCATGCTCAACTCATAACTACCGGCGCCAGAGGTCCGGCGGCATTCGGCGCACAACAATCCGTCGTGGCCGCGGATGAAAAACGCCCGCGCCCGTACCTCGCCATCGGCCAACACGCTGCCGCAACCCAGGCAGACATTCAACTCGGGCAAGAAACCCGAAAGCCGCACTGCCCACAAGCTGAAATACGTTACCGCGCGCCAGACGCCCCCCGTCTCAGCCGAATCGGCGGCGCGCATATGTTCCAGCACCGTCATGAGCAGACGGTAGAATCGGTCGTTCGCTTCGGCCGGCGGCAGTAACTGATCCGTAACTTCCGCGAAATAATCCAGTGCCACGGCCGCCCGGTAATCCGATAGCAGCCGGAATTGGGAAACCAGCAGTTCGCACGAATCCAGGTTCACCAGTTCCCTGTTCTCGCGCTGGAAATACGACATGCGCACTTGCGAGAGCCGTTCCAGTCCGGCGCCGAACGCGCTCTTCGGACGGCGCGCCCGCTTGGCCACGCCGCGCAGCTTCCCCTGGTCGCGAGTCAGAAAGCTGACGATGAGGTCCGCTTCCTTGAGGGGGTAACTGCGGAGCACGAAGGCTTCGCTCACTCGAGCCGGCACATGTTTAAACTCAAGAGTATCACATCGAGCTTGGCTGCGGTGCGCGCAGGCTGTCGCCGATTACAGCGTGAGCCTCTAGAGCGGTTGGCGGATGCATTCCCAATCGAACATCGCCAGGTGGCTCTCGAAGTTCGACCGCTCGATCAAACGGGCCCGCGGAGCCGCCTCCAAATCTGTGCGGCAAGCAAAATGAGAAAGAGTCTATCGTTTCGTGGGGAGGATGATGGCAGGACTCCCCGGCTACGTGGCCGGGCCCTTGAACTAAACGCGACAGGCCCGGAGGCCTGTCCTACTCCGCTGAAACAGGAAGCGCAATGGCCGGTTCCGCGCTTGCACGCAGTGCCTTGCTCTTGACACTCTTGGTCACGCCGAACGCGAACGATTCGCCGATCGTGCCGGCATCGAATGCCCGAATGACATAGGTGCCGTCGATATTGGCGATGTCCAGAAAGTTGCGTCCGGACTCCCTGGCTGGCTTGGCTATCGCGAGAAAGGTTGCGTTGATGCCTTCGCCGCTAAGATGGATAGTCGGCACCCGCGCGATGTCCCGCATCTCCATGCTCATCCAGATAGTGTACTGGCCTGGCTGCAAGAGCGTGTCGCCCCAATACGCGGCTGCGGGAAGCTCGAAAGTTCCCTTCAGAACCGGCTCCGCGTTGGCCTGCACGGTGGTTAGGCCGAGCGCCAAACCGGCAAGCGCCAAGCCGATCGTCAATTGTTTCCGTACGTTCATGGTTATTCTCCTTTAATGAACCTCTCCGGATGAACCCTTTGAGGCTGTTGTTTCGTCTATGTGGTAGATGGGCGAACCCGAGGCGAAGTTTATCAGCAGGCCGTCAATTGTAGATGACGATGGAAACAGCGGATAAGAAAGGGTTTAATCGATCATGTCATTCCCCGCGCCAAAGTCCGTGAGCGTCCGCCCCAAGTTGCGTTTTGGCCCCTTCGAGGTGGATCTCGAAAACCGGGAACTGCGCAAGCACGGGATCCGCATCAAACTGCAGCGCAAGCCGTTTCAGATTCTCGAATTCCTGTTGCAAAGGCCGGGGCAACTGGTGATGCGCAACGATCTCGCGCAGCTTCTTTGGCCCGGCATGCACGTGAGCTTCGATCGCAGCCTGAATACCGCGGTAAACGCCCTGCGGCGCGCGCTCGGCGATACGTCGCGCAATGCGCGCTTCATCGAAACAAGGACGGGACTCGGATACCTTTTCATGGCCCCCGTGGAAGAGGTGGGCGTCGCAGCCAGCGCGCGTGCGGAGGCCGGCATTCAACTGGTGCGTTCGAATGCCGCCAATGCGGAAGCGCCGCAAGACTGTCTGAAGGGACGTTATTTCTGCCACAAGCTGACCGAAGAAGACCTGCATAAGGGTGTGGCGCATTTCAACGCCGCGCTGGCGCAAAATCCGGAATGTCCCTTCTCCTACGCGGGCTTGGCGGACGCGTACTGCTTGTCCGCGCTGCTGAACATGGTGACGCCGGCCGAAATCTATCCGCGCGCGAAACAGATGGCGTTGAGCGCCCTTCGCGTGAGGCAGGATTTGGGAGACGGACACGCTGCCCTAGCCACCGTCAAGAGACTGTTTGAGTGGGATTGGGCCGGGGCGGAGGCCGAGTACCTGACCGCGCTGGTTTTGAGCTCCAACTCCGCGATGACTCATCAGGCGTATGGCGCGCATCTGGCGGCCACCGGCAAGGCCGAGGAAGCGTTGCGCGAGTTGCGGCGGTCGGAAGAAATCGATCCTTTGTCCCCCGTGGTGAACGTGGGGGTCGCTTGGGGCCTTTATGTGGCGCGGGATTTCCAGGGCGCCTCGGAACAGTCCTGGAAAGTGTTGGCTATGGAGCCTAAGTTCGGCGCGGCGCAATATACGCTCGGGCTGGCATATGCGCAGATGGGTCTCGCCGAGGATGCCGTCGTGGAGTTGCGCAACGCGCGCATCTGCGCGGGCGATCAACCTGCGGTGCTGGCGGCCCTGGCGCACGTGCATGCCAGCGCCGGGGAGTCCAGCGAGGCTGCCGGGATACTGGGTGAACTGGAGAGCTTGTCCCAGCGCCGGTTCGTCTCCCCTTATTGGCTGGGCTTGGTCTACGCCGGCTTGGGAGATCGCGCGCGCGCCTTGGAATTGCTGGACCGGGCCTATGCGGAGCGGGATGTCTGGCTGACTTGGCTGGGAGTGGAACCGCGCTTCGATGTGCTGCGCACGGAGCCGCGCTTTCAGGAGTTGCTGCGGGGCGTTGGACTCGGATAGAAGGCTGGACGCTCCTTCACGGTCGCGGCTCGGCAACGTTACCGAGCCGCGACCGTTAGGGAGCGGTTCACATACCTGAAACCGGAACCGCCACCGGCTGCGCGGCGTCGCCGCGCAGCGTCAGGTTCCGGACTGTCTTGGACACCCTGAACCTATACGCCCTGCCGACCGGGCCTGCATCGAGTTCCCGGATGACACTGGTCCCATTGAAGTCGTCAACCTTGAGACAACTGTGCCCTGAAATCTCTTCAGACCCGGCAGGCACGACGAACCTCGCGGCAACGCCTTCGCCCCGAATCGAGACTAGTTCGATTCCCGAGAGGTTACGGTCGAGCGACAAGGTATACTCGCCAGGCGCCAATAAGATGTCGTTCCAGTAAGCCTGCGCGGGCAGGGTGAAGGTCGCTTTTGTTATCGTTTCGGCGCTGGCTCCCGCTGCGGTCAGACCGAGGAGAGTAACAAGTGCCAGAGTGAGTGCGAATCGTTTATGTAAGTTCACAAGCTTTTCCTTTCATGCGCCGCCACGTGGCGGGTTTGTTTGTCTACACAATCAGACGAAGCCGCGGTCCCGATGTGCGCCGGCCGGAGATCAATTGTTTCTCAATTCGCTTACAATGGCTGGGGCGGACCGAAAATGGAACACTACACTTGGGAGAACATCGATAAGGAAGTCCTGAATCCGCGCATCTGGCGCAAGGTAATCACCGGCGAAAAGGCCATGGTGGCGCAGGTCTTCATCTCCAAGGGGGCCGTGGTTCCCGAACACCATCACGAAAGCGAGCAGATCACTTACATCCTGGAGGGCGCGCTGGAGTTCGAAATCGAAGGCCGCACGATCGTGGTTGCGGCGGGCCAGGTGCTGCGCATCCCGTCGCACGTGCCGCATCGCGCCGTGGCGCTCGAAGATACACTGGACCTGGATATCTTCAGCCCCATCCGCACCGATTGGCTGACCGGGCAGGACGACTATCTGCGGCGCGGTTAGCGTTATGGATCTGGGAATCAAGGATCGTGTCGCCTTGGTGGCCGCCTCCAGCCTGGGCTTGGGCCAAGCCGTGGCGCGCGGCCTCGCCAAGGAAGGCGCCAAGCTGGCGCTTTGCGCACGTACTGCGGCGACTTTGGATGCCACCGCGGAAGAGATCCGCCGTGAGACCGGCGCCGAAGTGATGGCGCGCGCCTTGGACGTGACTGTCTATGACGAAGTGCGGCAGTTCGTCGCCGCCGTGGTGGAGCGGTTCGGCCGCCTGGATATTTGCGTGGCGAACGCGGGCGGTCCGCCGGCCAAGAGCTTCGCCGAAACCAGCATCGAGGATTGGCGGGCCGCCGCCGATCTGAACCTGATGAGCACGGTCTACTTCGCCAAAGAAGCGCTGCCCGTGATGCAGCGGCAGCGCTGGGGCCGGTTCATCGCCATCACATCGGTGGCGGTGAAGCAGCCGGTGGAAGGACTGATTCTTTCCAACGCCGTGCGGTCCGCAGTGAGCGGGCTGATCAAGACGCTGGCCAACGAATACGGGCGTTGTGGCGTGCTGGTGAACAACGTGTGTCCCGGCTTCACGGCCACCGCGCGCCTGGTGGAACTCAGCCGCACGCTGGCCGCGAAGGAAGGCGTCGATCCAGAGGAGATCCAGGAGCGCTGGGCGCGGCAGACTGCTCTCGGCCGGGTCGGCCTGCCCGAAGAATTCGCGGACTTGGTGGTGTTCCTGGCTTCGGAACGGGCCGCCTACATCACCGGCGCGTCGATTGCGGTCGACGGCGGGTTGGTGAAGGGCTTGTACTGATTCGGACCGGCTCCGTCCCGATTCGGGACTTCCTCCTCATCAGGCCGCAGGCACAGGATGCAGCGAGGCCGAAGGATTAACCCGCGACTTCAATTGCATGCTGCTGATTCGGCTCTCAATGGCGATCAGAAAGACCATTTTACGGGGCGAATCCGGCCAAGCCCGGACCACTTCGCGGCGGTATCTCAAGAATGCCAGTTCTTCCTTCATGCCCTGAATAGAGCACGCGGAGTGCCAAGGTTTTGAGAAACCCGAATAGGTGCACAAAATGCCCGGTGTTCTGATAGAGCGATCATAGGAGCACATGTACACGAATGGGCAAAACGGCTATGGACCGCAGGTGGGCCAAAGCCCAAAGGGATTACCCCATCTTTCTGTACACGGATCCGCGTTCGAAGGTCATGTCATATGTCGTCGTCCCGACTAACGGCAGGACCTTCTATGCCGACGCGCGGGGCAGAAATATTGGCACGCCCCAGAGTGACGTGGACGCTGAGGTCGCTGCCGCAATTGTCGGTGGAATGTTCGGCGCCTTTGCGGGCGGGCCGGTCGGCGCCGTGGTTGGAGCCATCGCCGGGCCATTGCAGGAAAGGTGCTCAAGAAGCAGGCAGCATAAAGATTCCAACAGGTGGTACCACCGATCGCCAGCGGGGATGGAGGCGCTCTCGATTCCGCCGGAAGGCAGATCCTCGTGTTTGCCGGATACCGGAACCTTGGCGTCCTGATAATGCTGACCTTGCTGGTCTTCGTATTTTGGCGGCGCAACAGATCCGGTAAGTGGCCAAGCGTCGAAGATCGCGTTTCCGTCTGCACTACCTGTCTGGCCATGATTGGCGGCCTTGTTGTTGGCGTGGTGTTTCTGCTCACCAAGTGCCGCCTATTGAAAAACCGCGGTAGTCGGGCAGTGAAATCGGCGGCCGCCATGAATATTCCGGAACGTCTCGTAGGTCCCTTACGGCATAATCGGACTCTCAGCCCGGAATACACTCCATATTGCTCTTGCACAGACGCGCCGTCGTTCCTTTCGCTGGCGGCGTCGAGGCCGGCGCGCACGCCGCAAATGGGGACCGGGAGTCCCGCGCAGCGCGATGGCGCCGCTCCACAAGGGGCAGTGTCCTAAAGTTCCGTGAAGGGAAAAACACTATGAGGGGCGGGATCCGCACGCGCGTATGATCCTGTCGTCCCCCATCTCAATATCTCCGTTGTCCTGCATAAAGGCGAGAAGTTCGTCGGTCTTGGACTTGAGATCTTCGGAACCGACTGGAAGCCAAGCCGGCCGCCTCACTTGCCGTGACCGCAGTGGGGGGAACTGGAGAGTTCCGCACCTCCACGGCCGGGGATGGTTCATTTGAGTTCACCGGGCTTCCCGACGCGACTTACCATCTTCGTGTGCAGTTGCCCGAAGACCTATTCGTCTGGTGGGCGTCAACCATGCTGAATCGGGAGTGCGCCGTGAGTCCCGACAAAATGTGCGAGGCTGATTTGCCCTTATACCCGAAAGACGACCCGTTGGCGGCGAATCAGCCGCGATAGAATCCGCCCCACAAGGTGCCGCCGACAAATGTCCTTGCCCCGCTGGCCCGCCGTATGCATCTTGCCCCCGCATGACCGCGCTCTTGTTCCGGATCGGCACGCTTGCCCTGCCGGTAGTCGTCGTAGCACCCGCCGGCGTTTCACACCTGGCCGCGCCTGATAGCTCTGCCCTTGTAGAGTGTTTTTGCTACACCGGAGATGGTGCCTTCTCAACGTCTGCGACCATTATCGTTCTTCCTTCAGGGGCGCCGTGTCAATCAAGGATCAGCGAACACGCTGCTATACTTACACCAGATCTTCAAGTGGTCCGGAAATGAAGCGTTGTACGATTTGCCACGCCACGTATCCCGCGGCTTTCACGCATTGCCCTCACGATGGCTCTGTCCTGACGGAGGCTAATGAGTGGGCAGAGGGAAGCCTGATTCGCGGCAAGTATCGCATCCTGGGCAAGCTGGGCCAGGGAGGGATGGCGACCGTCTATAAGGCGCTGCACGTAGGATTTGACGAGACGTGCGCGCTGAAGGTGATCAACCAGGAGTTGGCGAGCGATCTGTCTTTCGTCAAGCGCTTCGCCCAGGAAGCCGCCCTCACGCGCAAGCTGCACCATTCCAACGCGGTGCGGGTGGAAGACGTCGACCAGGCGGATGACGGGCGTCCCTTCATGGTGATGGAGTTCATCGAAGGCGAGAGCCTGAAAGATGTGATCCAGCGGCAGGCGCCCCTGCCGGTAGCGCGCGTCTGCTCTATCGCCAAACAGGTGGCCGGGGCGCTCGAAGCGGCGCACCAACTGGGGATGATTCACCGCGACATCAAGCCTGGGAACATTCTGTTGACGCCACCATCGCGAGGCGGCGAGCCAGAAGAAGTGGCCAAAGTCCTCGATTTCGGCATTGCCAAGATCAAGGAAGTGCACTTGGCGGGCGGGGCGACGCTCACGCGGACCGGCACTTCGATTGGCACGCCCGCTTACATGTCGCCGGAACAGGCCATGGGCAAGACCGGCGAGGGCCTGGATGGCCGCGCCGACCTTTACTCGCTGGGTGTGGTGATGTATGAGATGTTGACTGGCGAGTTGCCCATCCAAGCGGAGTCGGAAGTACAGATGCTGATCGGCCAGATCAGCAGTGCGCCAGAGCCGATCCGTGCCCGGCGCCCGGATCTTCCCGAGGGAATTGGCGCAGTCGTGATGCGATGTCTGGAAAAGGACCCCGCCCGGCGGCCGGCGAGCGCGGCGGCACTGATCGCACTGATTGAGGCCACCGAGAGAGGTGTGCCGGCGGGCGCTGCGCCGGACGAAATGCCGACGGTAGCGACCCGGCGGGCTGTGCCGGTGGAGACCCCGAGCGCGGTTCCGGCGCGCCAGCGACCCCGTTGGGTTTGGGTGGCGCTGTTGGTGGCCCTCGTGGTGAGCGCCCGCGGCGTCTGGCATTTCGGATCGCGGCGGAAGTCTGTGACGAACGCGCCATCGGTTGGCGTGCCGTCCCTAACAAATTCACCCCCATCGCCCGAAGCTGCGCCGCGCATGCCGCCGCCACCCCAGACAACCGAGCCGCAAGAGGTTCCGTCTAAGCCAGAGAAGGCGGAGCGTCCCGAGGTCCCAGAGGCCGTGGAACCGGGATCGAATCCCGCGGACGATATTCAAGGGGCGCTCAACGCCGTACCCTTCGATGCCGCTACAAAAAAGGAAGTCAAGGATATCCTGCGTCAGGCGACTGAGCTGATGAAGAAAGGTGATTTCGACGGGGCGGCCGCGCAATACCGGCGGCTCGCCCAGTTGCACCCAGGCTGGGGGCCGGCGGTGGCGGCTTTGACTGCGCTAGCCGCCCAACGCGCGTCGGCGGGAGTCGCAGCGCAGAACCGGGATCGGACCGGTGAATTGGCGGGCACAGTGGCGCATTACCGCATGGCGGCCAGCCTTCACCCGAATGTGGCGAGCAACCACTATAAGCTGGGCTGTGCCCTCGGCAAGATCGGCGACCTGGATGGGGACATGCGCGAACAGGAGCAAGCGCTGCGGCTCGAACCCAGCATGGCCGCGCCGCACGCGGAACTCGGCTCGGCACTTGCGCGTAAAGAGACTTGGGACGACGCCGCACGCGAGTACCGAGAGGCGATCCAGTTGAAGCCGAGCTTGGCGGAGGCGCACAGCGGCCTCGGTGATGCGCTTGGGCACGTGGGCGACTGGCAAGGGGAGATCGCCGAAGAACGAATCGCCATTCGACGAGCGCCGGGTTTGGCGATAGCGCATTTCCGGCTTGGGTTGGCGCTGGAGAGGCAAGGCGAAACTGCGGAGGCGTTGCAGGAATACCGCCGAGCGGCAGAGTTGCAGCCTGGCGAGGCGGAGTTCCAGGCGAATTACCAGCGGCTATCGCATGAGAGCAAGGCCCAGTAGGTGGCTGTAAACTGAGATGGGCGCGACTCACTCGTGCCAACCCTATCGTGCAGCGTTTCTTGCCGACCGAGCTTTGGCCGTGATCGCACGGCCACCGCTAAGCGGGTTTGCGGGGCAACTTGAATGGAAGGACGAGGCACCCACCGGGCGCGAAGCGTGGGAGTTTCAGAATGCGCGATTCGGGCATACAAAAGGTCGGCGAAAATCGCGGAGTCGGATCGCGGGAAATACGACCCTTTGTGCCCACGTGGAAAGCCACAGTGCTCGCCCCGCTGTCACAGCCGGGTTGCAAATCGCGCGACGTAAGAGGCGGTATACTTGCGAAGAAGGGAGGCGAGACTGCCGTTTTTACGGAAGCCAAACGCGGCTGGCGACTAGAGCGGCCCGAATACAGTGATGGGCCTTTTCGAAACGGCGGCAACCAGTATCCATGCCCGATGATCAGACGGGCCAGATCACGGAACTCTTGCATGCGTGGAAGAAGGGCGACGTAGAAGCCCTGCACGCTCTCGTGCCACTAGTCTACAAAGAACTGAGGCGCCTGGCTCACCGCCACCTCCGATCCGAACGGCCCGACCACACCCTGCAGAGCGCGGACCTGGTTCACGAAGCTTATCTGCGGCTGCAGGGAGGCCAACCAGGGGAACTGCGCAACCGGGCACACTTCATCGCCATCGCTTCGCGGCAGATGCGCGAAATTCTGGTAGATTACGCCCGCACTCGCCGCGCGAATAAGCGGGACGGCGGATGCCGGATCGCCCTCGAGGATCCGGCTGCGCTGCGGGTTTGCGGCGACGCCGAACTACTGGCGTTAGATACCGCACTGGACGAACTAACGCATATGGACGAGCGCCAGGGAAAAATCGTGGAGATGAAATTCTTCGGCGGGTTGTCGGCCTCCGAGATATCCGAAGTGCTGGGCATCTCGCGGGCTACAATCGACCGGGACTGGGCTACCGCCCGCGTCTGGCTGCATCGCCAAATCAGCAGGACGGCGCCGGTATGACTTTGGAGCGTTGGGAGCAAGTCAAGGACTTGCTGCACGAGGCTATGCAACTTGCTCCCGAGCGGCGCGCCCGGTTCCTCGATGAAGCCTGCTCCGACGATGCCCTGCGCGCCGAGGTGGAATCGCTATTGCTGGCCGGCCAAGGCGCCGGCTCCAGCTTCCTGCAGTCGCCGGCGCCGGACGAATCGGGTAACGATCCGGATCGGGCCGCCGAAACTTGGGCTGGCGAGCATGTTTTGCAACCCGGACAGATCTTCTCGGAACGTTTTCAACTCGTCCGCAAGCTTGGTGAAGGAGGCATGGGCCAAGTCTGGTTGGCGGAACAGACCTCACCCGTGCGCCGTCAAGTTGCGCTGAAGCTGATCAAGGCGGGGATGTACGACGAGTCGGTGGTGCGGCGTTTCCAGTCCGAGCGCCAATCGCTGGCCCTCATGGATCACCCCGCCATCGCCAAAGTTTTCGACGCCGGCGCGACGCCGCAGGGACAACCCTACTTCGTAATGGAATACGTACCCGGCCTCCCGATTACGGAGTATTGCGACCGGAAGCAGCTCAAGATCGGGGATCGGCTCGAACTCTTCATCCAAGCCTGCGAAGGCGTGCAGCACGCGCACCAGAAGGCGATCGTGCATCGCGATCTGAAACCGGCAAACATCCTGGTCGTGGAAGTAGACGGCAGAGCGATGCCGCGCATTATCGACTTCGGGCTGGCCAAGGTGGCCACGGCTCAGGTTGGCGCGAGCGTGTTTACCCAACTGGGACATTTCGTGGGAACGCCCGGGTTCATGAGTCCCGAGCAGGCGAACCCGAGTTCTCAAGACATTGACACACGCAGCGACGTCTACTCGCTGGGAGTGGTTCTCTATGTGATGCTGGCCGGGTCTCTGCCATTTGACACAAAGCCGGGGCAGAGGCAATCGCTCGACGAGTTGCTGCGAAAATTGCGCGAGGAAGAGCCGCCGAGGCCAAGCATCAAGGCAGGAGCAAATCGGGATACCTTGGCCGCGACCGCCGCGGCGCGAGGTAGCGATCCCCATCAACTGTTGAGCCTGTTGCGCGGCGATCTCGACTGGATCGCGATGAAGGCGCTGGAGAAGGACTGCGCCCGCCGCTATGGCGCGCCTTCGGAGCTGGCGGCCGACATTCGGCGGTATTTGAACCACGAGACCGTCACGGCGCGTCCGGCGAGCGGCGGCTACCGGTTGCGGAAGTATGCGCGGCGGCACCGTGCGGCGGTGACCGTGGCGGCTGGATTGGTTTTGCTGCTGGCCGCCTTCTCAATTCTGCAAGCCATCCAGTTGCGCCGGATCACGCATGAGCGCGACCGCGCGAACGGCATCACCGATTTCATGACCGGCCTGTTCAATATGTCCGACCCGAGCGAGGCCCGAGGCAACAGTGTTACGGCGCGCGAGATCCTGGACAAGGCGTCGAAAGACCTGGGCCCGGGTCTGGGGAAGGATCCCGAGGTTCAATCTCAGTTGATGTATGTCATGGCTCGAACCTACGGAAACTTGGGGTTATACTCTCGCGCTCACAAGCTTGCAAAAGCCGCGTTGGACGCTAGAACCAGCCTCCTCGGACGGGACGACCGAAGGACGCTGGAGTCGATGACGTTGATGGGTTGGATTCTGGATAAAGAAGGGAGCGAAGCCGACGCGGAGCAGATGGAGCGCCAGGCGCTGGCGGGTGAGCGCCGTATTCTGGGACCCGAGGACCCGCTTACGCTACAGACCGAGGATGACCTGGCCCTCATCCTGCTGCATGGGGGCCATTACGCCGAGGAAGAGAAACTGGAGCGGGAGGCGATAGGAATCGAGACTCGAGTGTTAGGCCAGGACAATGCCCAAACGTTGCAGGCGATGAATCATCTGGGAGTGTCGCTATTGTTGCAAAACCGGTTCGCTGAAGCCGAGCAAGAGTACCGGCGCTTACTGGATGTCGAGCGCCGCGTCTTGGGGCCGGACCATCCGGAAACTCTGAAAGCGCTGGCCAACCTGTCAACGTCCCTGCAGGGACAGGACCGCTTTGCGGATGCCGAGCCGCTGTATCGCGAAGCTCTGGCCACCCAGCAGCGCGTGCTAGGCCCCGAACATCAGAACACACTCCGCGCTATGTTCAACCTGGCTGGGCTTCTGGCTCTCGAAGGCCGGCTGGCGGACTCGGAGGACCTGTTGCGTAAGACGTTAGCGATTCAGTCGCGGACCCTTGGACCGGAATACCCCGATACATTGGGGTCACAAGTCAACCTGGCAGACTTGCTTCTCAGGGAAGGTCATCTCCACGACGCGGAAAAACTGCAACGCGAAACACTTGATGCGCGGCGTCGCGTGCTCGGACCGGGAAACCCCTTGACCCTAAGGACCCAGTCCTTTCTTGCAGAAATACTGATCCGCGAGGGCCACTATGCGGAAGCCGAAAAGCTCGCGCGGCAGGCATTCGAAGTCCAGGTTCGCAGTCCGGGGCCGCAAAATTCCCAAACGCTGTATACGCTGTTGCAAATGGGTAGGACCATGGCTTTGAGCCATCGCTACGCCGAGGCAAAAAGGCTATTTCAAGAAACAATCGAAAAGGGAGGCGATTCCGGAAGGCAAGCGAATCGCTGGCTGGCGTGGTATAACTTCGCCTGCGTGGCCGAAGCGGCAAACCACTCCGAAGACGCGCTCCAGTACCTTCGGGAAGCGGTCAATCGCGGGTACAAGAATGCCGATGGTTTGATGGCCGACGAAAATCTGAAGAGCCTCCGCCCGAATCCGCGCTTCCAAGCGCTCGTCGCCGAACTAAGACGCCCGCCCATCAAGGTTCAAGCCCCATAGCGGAGGGCGCTCACGTGTGCCGCAACCACCTAGCGTAGTAGGTCCGAAATCCCGCAGAGTATTCGGGTGCCCTTGTGGGGCGGCCAATCCTGGCCGCAGCCGCCTTTCCAGGCGGCTGGACCCGCTGGAAAGCGGGTCCGCGCGCTGAATAGCCCGCCCCACAACGCGATGCATAATCGTTAATGCGCGTTATGCACTACACCAGCGATTGACAATCCAGTACTACCGGGCCCTCTCATTGCGGCAATTCCTATGTTTTGAGCAGAACCACCGCCGAATGAACTGAGCGGTTACGGGGCGCGAAATATTTGTTTGTGGCCGATGAGGCGTTTCGTTCACGTTTTCCGCATTCCTCAATGTGCGAGGGTTTCAGAGAGTTGGTTCGGCTTGCAACCAATGGCGCCGCCTCTTGGCAGTTATGATCGGCAACTCTGCATTGCGAATTTCAGCCGGCAAATCTCCCAAAACCCAAGTCTCTCAACGATGATCCGCGGAAAAGCAGCATGCATCCGCGAGAGAGGGAGCCAGGGGATACCAAGTCTATGCTTACAATTCGCAAATCGGGAACGGCCATTGTCTGGCTGATCTGCTCGGCGGCTATGGCCCGCGCGCAGACGCCCACTATCGTGAGCGCCGTCGTGAATTCCGCAACCAAACAGATCACGATTACCGGCGCGAGTCTCACGGCCACCGGCGCACCGGTGGTGAAACTGGACTCGGCCACGTTGACCCTGGTGTCGTCGTCCAGCACCCAAATTGTCGCGAATTTGCCGGCTGGATTGGCGGCCGGCACTTACCGGATGACGGTGAACAACGGGTCTGGGACCCTGGGGGTATTCGACGTGTCGAACGGAGTTGTTGGCCCGCAAGGGCCGGCGGGATCGCTCACGTTGCCGTTTATCGGCAGCGCCTCGGGCAGCAGCGACCCGGTCTTTCAGATCACCAATACATCGGCGGCGCATTCCGCCCTCTCAGGCCACGGCGGTGGGGGTACAGGTGACATCAATGGCGGCACGGGAACAAGCGGATACGGCGGAGCATCCGCCGGTCCGACATCTTATGCGGCTTACGGCGGCGATGGCGTATATGCATTAGGCGGCACTGGAACCGGCGAATTTGACGGAGGCGGGCCCGGCGTCAGTGCATACGGCGGCCCCGGCGCCGGCGGCAGCGCAGATGGCGGAAACGGCGTCTACGCTTCGGGGGGTAACGGCGGCTATGCGGCTGGCGACGGCGTGAATGCCTTCGGGGGAAATGGTGCTCTTGCCGGGGATGGGATATATGCGGCTCCCGGCACCGGCCTCTATGGGTATGCCGGTTTCTTTTACGGAGATGTAGAGGTCACTGGCACTCTCAGCAAACCCGGAGGCTCCTTCAAAATCGATCATCCGCTCGATCCCGCCAACAAATACCTCTACCACTCCTTCGTCGAATCGCCGGACATGAAGAACATTTACGACGGCACAGTCGTCACCGACGCCAGCGACACTGCCATCGTGACGATGCCAAATTGGTTCGAAGCGCTCAATACGGATTTCCGCTATCAACTGACGGTCATCGGGCAGTTTGCGCAAGCTATCGTGGCGTCTAAAGTAGCCAAAGGCAGCTTTACCATAAGAACCAACAAGGCGAATGTGGAGGTGTCCTGGCAGGTGACTGGCATCCGTCAGGACGCCTGGGCCAACGCGCATCGCATCCCGGTGGAAGTAGATAAAGCGCCTCAGGAGCAAGGCCACTACATCCATCCCGAATTATTTGGGCTCGCGGGTGAACCGAGCATCGCGGAGATCCGCCATCCGCGCCCGCAATAGGTGTGAACGGAAATTCGAAATTTCAACTAGACGAGGAGAATGCACATGAAGAACCTTCGTAATTTATTCCATCCGTCAGCATTGGCGCCTGCCGGCAAACGCGAAGCGTACAAACTGCTGATGGCCCTGGTCATTCCGTGGCTGTTCGCTTGCCCGGTGGCTTCCGGGCAGACGCCCATAACTGTGGTCACGTTCGACGTAACCAACGGCTTACTTCCTTATTTTGGGTCCCTCGTACAAGGGGCCAATGGGGACTTGTACGGGACGACCTATGAAGGCGGAGCTAATAATAAGGGAACGATTTTCAAACTTACCCCGGCTGGCGCGCTGACCACCCTATACAGCTTTGATACAACCGATGGATCTTTTCCTGCCGGTTCTCTGGTACTGGCCGCTAATGGGTACCTATACGGAACAACCTGGGAAGGTGGAACCGGCACCGTTGGGACGGTTTTCAGGATCACGCCCGCCGGCGCCCTGACCAGTCTGCACAGTTTCGACTCGACCGACGGGGCCTTGTGCGCCTCCGGGCTGATCCAGGCCACCAATGGCGACCTCTATGGGACAACCTATCAAGGCGGAGCCAATAACTTAGGCACGATTTTTAAAATCACCCCGGCCGGTGTGTTCACAAGCCTGCACAGTTTCGAGGCGGCCGAGGGCGCCACCCCCTATGCGGGGCTGATCCAGGCCACCGATGGTTATCTCTATGGGACGACCTATCAAGGCGGGGCGAACAACGTTGGCACAATTTTCAAAATCACCCCGGCCGGTGTGCTGACCACCTTGTACAGCTTCAGCGGGACTGATGGAGCCCACCCTTACGCCGCCTTGGTCCAGGCTGACAATGGGCTCCTTTACGGGTCTACCTCCGCCGGAGGCATCGGTTATGGCAACATTTTCAGCATGACGCCGGAAGGCGCGCTGACAAACATCCATACCTTCGTAGTGCTTGACGGAGATAATCCCCAGAGTAAGCTGGTCGAAGCCAATGATGGGAACCTGTACGGGACAACCAGCGGTGGGGGAACCACGGGAGACGGCACGATTTTCAAAATGACTCTGGCCGGCTCGTTGACCAGCCTGTTCAGCTTCAACGGAACTGACGGGGCATTTCCTATCGGCGGGCTGGCACAGTACACCAATGGCACGTTCTACGGAACAACCTACCAAGGCGGAGCCGACAACGATGGCACCGTGTTCACACTTTCCGAGGGACTTGGCCCCTTTGTGCAGACGGTTCCAACTTCCGGCAGGGTGGGAGCCGCGGTTAAGATTCTCGGCACGCATCTGAGCGCCGCAAGCAGCGTCACATTCAATGGCACAGCGGCGGCTTTCCAGGTCGTTGGGCCTTCCGAAATCACAACCACTGTGCCTTCCGGCGCGACCACGGGCAATGTGGAAGTGACGACCCCCGCGGGCCTGCTGGTAAGTAACGTCGCCTTCCAAGTGCCTTAGGATTACCTAGCAAAGCGAGTCGAGGCAGGGAAGGTCCACGCGATCACGATCTGCCTCGAATCACTGGGAAAACGATGGCAGTCGGGCCCGTCTTACGGTTCCTTGCACTACGTGGTATGACGCCGAAAAAGCGCGTTGGAGGATTCAATGAAAATTTACGGAACGAATTTGAAATCAACCGGGCGCGTCGCCGCCATGTTGCTGGCGCTGGCGCCCGGATGCGCGTTCGGTCAGGCGCAAACGCCGCCAACGCGGCTTGCCCGCTTGGCGAACCAAAGACCTGCGAGCATGGCCGCGCCGCGCGCGGTGGCCCGGTCGACGTCCGCGGTCGCGCAGCGATACGTATTTGGCCGAGTCGATCTGGCTACAGGCGATACGGCCCAAGGATTGGCTGTGGGCGTATTCAAGAACGGCGGCCTACCGGGCATCGCCGTGGCTAACATATATTCCAATACGGTGACGGTACTGCTCGCCAATTCGGACGGAACCTATCAACCTGGTGTTGATTACGCGACCGGCTTCGAGCCCGTCGCGGTCGCCGTCGCGGACTTCAATGGCGACCATAACCTGGACTTGGCGGTGGTGAGTTGGGCCGGCACCGTCTCGATTCTGCTGGGCAACGGCGATGGCACCTTTCAGCCGCAAGTGACCTATGCGGGGAGCGGCGGTGTTTCCCCCGCAATTGTCACTGCCGACTTTAATGGCGACAAGATCCCGGACCTGGCAGTGTCGAGTAATACCGGCGGGTCCGTTTCCATTCTGCTAGGCAACGGCGACGGGACATTTCAGGCGCCCTTGACGTCCGCCGTCGGCCCTGAGCCGGAGTGGCTGGCAGCCGCGGACTTCAACGGAGATGGCCACATTGACCTGGCTGTTTCAGGGGCCGCGGAAGACGTTTTTGTGCTGCTGGGAAATGGTGACGGCACCTTCCAGGCGTCCGTTCCTTACGCCGCTGGCGCGTTTCCTGTATTCGTGCTGGCGGCCGACTTCAATGGCGATGGCAAACCGGATCTGGCGACTGCCAACCTCGACTCAAACAATGTCTCGGTCTTGCTAGGCAATGGCGATGGCACGTTTCAACCCCACGTCGATTATGCCGCCGGCAATGGGGCCGACGCCTTGGCCGCCGGCGACTTCACCGGCAATGGTGTAATCGACTTGGCGGTCGCAGCCACCGTCGACAACACCATATCCGTCCTGCCCGGCAAGGGAAACGGCACGTTCCAGGCCAGAAGGATCTATGGGACCGGATCATACCCGTGGGAACTGGTGGCTGCCGACATGAATGGAGACGGCAAACTGGATCTGGTGGCGTCTAACTCCTTCGCGAACAGTGTGACGATTCTGGCCGGCGGGGGCAAAGACTGGTTCCAAGGTCCGGCCAATCAAGCCGCCGGCACAGCGCCGTCCGCCGCCGCAATTGCGGATTTTAATGGCGACCAGATCCCGGATCTGGCGATCGCAGATTTCATTGGCAACTCGGTTTCGATTCTTTTGGGAGAAGGGGGAGGCAAGTTCGCAACTGCTGTGGCGTATGCAGCCGGTTTCGGCCCTAGCGGAATTGCCGTCGGCGATCTCAACGGGGACGGTCTTCCCGACTTGGCCATCTCGGACGAGGGGTTGAACAGCGTCTCCATATTGCTGGGCAAAAGCAACGGCACTTTTCAACCAGCTCTCACAGCTTCCACCGGTTTAAACCCCTACTCGATTGCCACGGGTGATTTCCGCAACGACGGGAAACTGGATTTGGCCACTGCAAATGGGCAGTCGGACAGCATGTCCGTCCTGTTGGGAAATGGGAACGGAACCTTCGCATCCCCGGTAACTTATTCGGGTGGTGACTGGTACCCGGTTTCGGTAGTCGCGGCCGATTTCAATCTGGACGGCAAGCTTGACTTGGTCGCTGGCAACAATCAAGCGGCGATTTATCTGGGTAACGGAGACGGCACTTTTCAAGCACCCGTTTTCTACGACGCGGGATCGGCCGGCACCTCCATGGTTAGCGGTGATTTCAATTTAGACGGCAAGCCCGATTTGGCGCTCGTTGATACCTACGCGAATTCCGTCTCGATCCTGCTCGGCAACGGCGATGGCACCTTCCAGCCGGTGGTCACTTACCCGACCGGCAGCTACCCCTATGGTCTCGCCATCGGCGACTTTAACGCCGATGGCATACCAGATCTTGCGGTCACCAACACTGGTTGCTACGAGCCAGCCTCTACCTGCCCGCCGGGCACCGTTTCCGTTCTGCTGGGCAATGGCGACGGCACTTTTCAGCAAAATGTGGACTACCTGGCGGGCGCATATCCACAATTGCCCGCCGCGGCGGACCTGAATGGCGACGGCAGCGTGGACCTGGCCGTGCCCAACTTCTATTCCAATACGGTCTCGGTGCTGCTCAATCTTCCGGTGATTGCGGTTTCCCCGAACATCGTCGCGTTTGGAAGCGAGGCTGTGGGTAAGAAGAGCAAGCCGCGCGTCATCACCATCGGCAACCCGAGCGGTACGCCAATCGGCGTCACCAGCGTGAAGGTGGTGGGCGCCGATCCGGGAGATTTCGCTGAGACTAATACGTGTCCGATTTCGCCCTCCACGCTCGCCCCCGGGGCGACGTGCTCAATTGCGGTGACGTTTACTCCCGCGGCGACAGGAAAACGCGGCGGCAAGATCGAGGTGACGGACACTGTGCCGGGTAGTCCGCAGTACATCACGCTTACGGGCAGCGGCGGGTAGCGGAGGCTTTTCCGCGGGCTATCTCAGCCAAGCCCGGCCTGATTGGCATCCGACAGTACGCCTGGGCCAACGCGCATCGCATCGCGGTGGAAGTAGACAAAGCGCCTCGGGACCAGGGCCACTATATTTATCCCGAATTATTTGGCATGCGGGTGAACCGAACATCGCGGAAATGCACCATCCGCGCCAGCAATAAAAGGATTTGCTGCAGCGAGAGATGCTATGAAGCGACAATTACGAATGCGCGCGATTTTCGTGGCGGTCTGTGCAGTTCAAACCGCTGCTTTTGGAAAGCCATGCAACCCGGGCGATTTCGTCGAGACCAACACTTGCCCGATTTCGCCGGCCACGGTCACGTTTCCTCCCTCAAGCATCGCGAAAGCGGAGCGGCAAGATCGAGCTGACGGATACCGTGCTGGGAGTCCGCGGTCCGTCACGCTTAGGGGCAGCAGCGGCGCATAGGGCAGACAGGAGCATCCCATGAACACTTACGAAACGAATTTGAAATCGGCAGGGTGGATTGCCGCACAGATACTGGCCGTCGCGTCAGGACAGGTGTTCGGCCAGGCGCATGTGCACACCCCGCGGATTGCCCGCGCAGCGGCGCCACGGGCGGTCGGCCCCGGCGCCTCCATCGCGGCCGAGAGATTCGTATTTGGCAGAGCCGACCTCGCCGTGGGGAGCGGGCCGCTGGCCGTTGCCATCGGCGCATTCCGGACAGGCGGCCCGCAGAGCGTGGCGGTGGCCAACTCCGACGCCAATACGGTTTCCATATTACTGAGAAACCCCGACGGCACCTATCAGGCCGCTGTAGATTACCCCGCGGGACTCGACGAGGTACAGACCGTCATCACCGGGACTTCATCGGCGACCATAATCCGGACATCGCTCTAGCAGGCTGCGATAGCGATTCAGTCGGCATCTTACGGGGGAACGGCGATGGCAGCTTCCAGCCGTGAACTATCCCGCAGGGGCCAAAGACGATGGCTTTAGCTTGGCCGCTGCCGATTTCAACCGTGATGGCGACTTGGATCTGGCAGTGCTCAACACCAGCACCGACACGGTTTCCATACTATTGGGAAACGGCGATGGCACCTTTCAGCCGCCGGTGACCTACGCCACCGGGGACCACCCACAGGTTGGCCGTGGACGACTTCAACGGCGCCGGGATTCCGGACCTGGCGGCCATCAACTACCAGGGCAATACCGTTTCGATTTTGGTGGGGAACGGAGACGGCACGTTTAAGCCCCAAGTCCAGTACGTGACGGGCTCGTACCCGGTGGCTGTGGCGGTAGGCGATTTCAACGGCGACGGCAAGCTGGATCTGGCGACCACCGACTCCTTCTCCAATACGGTTTCGGTAGATCCGCCGGGCTAATACCGGTGGCGTAATCCACATGCGTGTGGAGAGTGCCGTCGCAAATCGGGCAGATCACCAATATCATCCTGCGATATCACGCCAATGGGCAGTTTTGACACCAACTGGGACACTTTCATCGTCTCGTGCAATGGTTTGCCTTGTGGCTCTCCTGAGACGCAGAGCATGCTCTTCGATTCGTCCGGAAATCTTTGGGTGGCGACTGCCTATGGGGAAGACCTTGGAGAACCGATAGACATCTTCGAATATCTTGCCGCGGATCTCACGCAGCCTAATCCGCAGGCCCAGCCAAACGCTATCGTAGCCGATATGTACCGCGGCGATCAGATGGCGTTTAACAAGTACGGGAATCTCTGCATCGCGGGCTTCATCTATGAGAACGTGAACTGCTATAACCCATCCACGGGCGCGCTAACCCAGAGCTACTATGCCGAGATCCATGCCAGCAGCGCCGGAGTCGCGGAGCCGTTGGGGCTGGCTTTCGACGGCGATAACAGGTTGTACCTGACCAGCGCATTTACGGGAGAAGTGCTAAAGGAGATGCAGCCGGGCGGACCGATCGTGCTATGGGACAACCTATTACGGCGGACGCGGGTCTGGTCGAACCTGCGGTGCACGTCTTCGACCTTGGCGGGAACTTCCACCTGCTCCTTGTTGTTTTTCACTATCACCACGGAGTTTTCCTTTACTTCCAACCGGTAGTCGCCGGCTTTCAGCGCCTTGCCCTTCACCACGGGAGGTTCGGCGAACGAGACCTTGAAAGTCGCTGCGCTCGCGACGGAGAGAGCGACAAAAGCGACTACTGTGAGAACTTGCTTAATCATAACCCCATTATAGCATGTCGATTTAAAGGTGTTAATCTATTATTATCTTAAATTGCAGGCGCGGCCAAGAGCGCACCCCAATGCAGGCCGGCTCCGAACGCGGCGAAGACCAGGGGGCCCGCGGGCGGGGACGGGCGCTGCCGGCGCCATTCGGCGGCGGCGATCAGGAGCGATGCGGAGGAGGTATTGCCATAGCGCTGGATGTTGCAATAAAAGCGATCCTCGGGGACGGCTAACGCTTGCGCCACGCGCGCGATCAGGTTGAGATTGGCCTGGTGCATCAGGAAGACTTCGACGGCAGCGGTTGGGATGCGATTGCGCTCCAGCAATTCGGAAATGGCCCGCGGAATTTTGCGGGCGGCGTGCATAATAATGGTGCGGCCATCCATGTACAGTGGCGCGTCCAGGTAGAGGCGCAGGGCTTCGGCGAAATCGCCATCGCTGGCGAGCAGCGCATCGCGGATTTCGGCAAATCCGGTTTGGGAGCTAACCAGGCATGCGCCCGCGCCATCGCCGAACAGAATGGCGGTGTCGCGATGCGCGGGATGCCGCTCGACCACGCGGGACATGACCTCGGATGCGACCACCAGAACATTGCCGTATGCCGGCGCGAGGTGCGCGGCCAGAGCCATGCCAAATAGCGATCCCGCGCTGGCGATGGGCAGATCGATGGCGGGCACTCCGTTGATGCCGAGGCTGGCGCCGATGGCGGAGGCTGGTCCCGGAAAGCGGTGCTCGGCGGAACTGCTCGCGGTCAGCAGCAAGCCGATATCGCGCGCGAGCAAGCCGGCGCTTTCGAGACAGTTTTTCGCGGCGCGGATTCCCAGCGAGGCCACCGATTCCTCCGGGCCGGCGAAGCGGCGCTCGACGATGCCCGTGGAGCGGAGGATCCAGCCGGCATCCGTGCCGGTGGCTGCGGCCAGCTCTTGATTGTCGACGATTCGATCGGGCAGATATGCGCCGAACGCTCGCAGGTAGGCCATGGGATAGTTCAGACGGCACGCACGAGTGCGTGCGCCACATAGGCTTCGATGCGCACGATGGAATCGAACTTACGCGGCGTGAGATCGGCATCCGGGATGCGGATGGAGAATTCCTTCTCCAGCGCGCCGACCATGTCGGTAAGGGCGAATGAATCGAGCACTCCGGATTCAAACAGCGATTCGTCCGGGGCGATGGAGAGCGGCTTGCCCGAAAGTTTCTCGACAATCTCAGTGATCTTGGTTTGATTGGTCATCGGTAGCTTGGGAGGCCAGTTCGGGACGGACCTTCAGATAGCTCTCGTATTGCCGCATTATATCTTGAAACAGCACGTTCGCCAATCGCTGGTAGCCCTGCGAAGTAAAGTGCGCGTAATCGCCCTGTGCCAGGCCAGCCATCACCCAATTGACCATGGAGCCTTCCGCGCCCATGCGCGCGCGGGTGTTCCAGTAGGCGCAGCGATTCTGGCGGCAAGCCTCCCGCTGGGCGGCGACGATGCGGTCGACGCCTTCGAAAGGACGCCACCGGCCTTTGACGCGAGTGAAGCGGTCGGGAGGACCCAGAACCAGAATGGATGCCGCCGGCACGGCGCGCCGCAACCGCTGCAGGATGCCGGAGAATGCTTCCAGATAGCCGGCTTCGCTCCACTTGGAGTCGCTGGCCTCGTTGGTGCCGTAGGCCAGTACAATCAGAGCGGGGTCGCGGCGTTTAAGGTAGGCGGCGTGCATGGTCTCATCCCAGCGTTGGATCAGGCCGGCTTCCGCGCCATTGATGCCCATGGATTCGTAGGTGATCCCTTGCGGGTTTTCGGTGACCCATCCGAACAGCCGCACGGGCGCGTCCTCCAGCGTGCGCACCTCGAAGCGATGGTGGCCGGGTGTGGTGGCATACTCCAGGAAGCCAGGCGCCAAGGGCCCTTCGGTGGAACTTTCGTTGACCGTCGCGCCGTTGTCGGAAAGGGCCACGCGGCCGCCGCCGGGCTGCTGCAGATAGTCGAGCTCGACCGAGGCGCAATCGGCATCCAGGTAGATCGTCTGTCCGATGCGGTCGGTAGAAATGCTGACCCCGCCGAGGCCGAACAGGCCGTCGCCTTCGCCGGTGCGCAGACCGGCCGGATCCCAAGCCTTGCTGGCGCCCCCGCGCACGTCGAAGCGGCGATAGCCCTTAAAGGGTATTCCGGCCAGCGAGAAGCCCGCGCCGCCGTTGCCGAAGCGGTTCTGGAAAAGATCGCGCAGCACGCCGGTCCAATCGTCGGACGCGGTGTGGGAATCGCCGAAGTGCAGGATGTGCACGGTGGGATTGTCGCCGATGGAGAGGCGATAGAGGCGCTCGAAGAATGGCACCAGCGTGCCGGGGCGATCGATGACCGGGTCGGGGCGCTCATCCAATTGGAGCGCCACCTTCTGCAACGATGCGGTACGCACTTTAGCGTTTACGCGTGGCTGGGGATAGTGGTGGACGCGGGGCGCGCGGACCTTCTTCTTGGGTTTCTTGGTGGACTTCTTTTTTGGGGTCGGTTTCGGGGTTGAGGTGGTCTGGGCGCCGTACGGCAGGGCGGTACAAAGGAAAAGTAGAGCGATGGCGGCGTGACGCGGCATGCGGTCAGCGCACCTCGGCGGCGGCATTGCGGGCCAGCACCTGATGCAATTTGCAGCGGTTCATGGTGGGCAGCGTTTCAATCTCGCCGCCATTCTTCTGGCCGCGGTCCATGGGACTCATCACCAGTATAGAAGTATTGGGTAGCGCGGCGCGCACGCGGCGGATGGCTTCGCGCAACTCG
>DATNMW010000194.1:0-5893 GCA_035602155.1 Bryobacteraceae bacterium
TGACTGTGTTATACAGCTTCACGGGCGGCAGCGACGGGGGCGACGTCTCAGCAGGCGTGATCGCCGACCCGGCCGGCAACCTCTATGGAACTACCGTTTTCGGCGGCACGGGCTTAACCGGCGTGGTGTTTGAGATCACACCGTGATCGAATCGCGCGTTCAGGCACACCGACGCGCCGGAACTGAGCGACTTGCGAGCCGCGCGTTCACGTCATGCGAGTGCCCGCAGCAGCCACATGGCTGGAGCGTACGGCGGCTCCATGCGGATCGCGAGCGACGACACATCGCCGGCAAATCGCATTACCCGGTCCGGATCGATTCGGCTGCGGCGTACAGCGATGACCAGGCCATTCATGACTTCGACGGCCCAGTGAGCCGGCACAAAAACCTCTTCTCCGCTTTGCACGAAGGACGGCGAGGAAGACTCCTCATGGACGCGGATCGGCGCCGGGTTTCTTCACAAAAACTGCCAAGGTTTTAACATCGTGCTCGACGCTATTCCGTTGTCGGGCCGCGTGGTGCTCCGGCTTAACCAGCCGAAGAAGCAGACCAGTTAATTCGGTTCCGACTGAAAGTCGGGTTGCGGCTAAAGCCGCCTGAAGGGTCCCCGGCTGAGAGCCGGCTCAAGGCTCGGTGGGCGCGGTGATCTTGAACCCCTGATCCTCGTCGTCCCATCGCTGGCTCTCGATATACTTCTTGATCGTATCCTCGTCCACCGCGCCCACACTCGCGCAAAAGTACCCTCGCGCCCACAAGTGTTGCCCCCCGCAAATCCCCAAATTCGTCCTGCAACCGGCGTGATGACCGGCCCTTCAGGTACTGCACCAGTTTGGCCGGCGCCATGGTCGGCGGACATGATACGAGCATGTGAATGTGATCCGGCGACACCGCCCCCGTACGATCACCACTTCCCTACTCTGACAGATCTGTCGTAGCAGGTCGCGCGCACGCTCGGCCACTCGTCCGCGCAAAATCTTGTATCGGTATTTCGTAATCCATACGATGTGATATTTGATATCGAACACCGCGTGCGCGCTGGTACGGTACTCGGACATCCCTTATTCTCGCAGCAGGAGGCTCGAAGCTGATCGCCTGAAAGGCGATGGGATTAGACCTGGAAGATGGAGCTAAACCCGAAAACAAGCCACCCAACCATCGCTCAACCCAAAGGAGATTTCGCAATGCGATTCATGGTCATCGTCAAAGCAACCGCAGAGTCAGAAAAAGAAGGTGCCCTCCCCGATCCACAGCTCATGGCCGAGATGGGCAAGTACAACGAAGAGCTCATCAAGGCTGGCGTCCTGCTCGCCCTCGATGGCCTCCATCCAAGCTCCAAAGGCGCACGCGTCAAATTCTCCGGTAAGTCTCGTACCGTCGTCGACGGCCCCTTCGCTGAAACCAAGGAGCTCGTCGCCGGTTTCTCGATCTTGAAGGTCAAGTCCCTCGAAGAGGCCATCGAGTGGGTCAAGCGTGGCCCCAACTGCGGCGCCGGCGACTACGAAGTCGAAATCCGCCAGGTCTTTGAGATGGAAGACTTCGCACCCATCCTGTCCGACGAAGTCATACAGCACAAAAAACGCCTCCGCGCCCAACTAGTCGGCCAGGCAAAGAAGTAACCGCACTTGCACTGAAGTATCGAAGCTGGTGTGATCGGTAGCAGTGTCTGCTGCCGATCTGGCGGCGACGGCCTCGGCGGGGTTCCTTTTCCGCTTCGGAGCGGGCGGGTTCCTTCTCGGCCAGTGTTTCGAGCGCGCCGGTGACCACCTCATCGGGCGAGTGTTGCTCACCGTGCGGTCGCGGGCGAGGGTCGGGGCATGGACCTGCAGTCACAAGCCGACCTTCCCCCTGCATCCCGCTGAAAACAAAGCAAACTGCCCCCAAGTTCCCCGCCCCCGCCCATCCGCCCATGCTACGCTCGGGGCGCAATGGAACACACTACCGATTCACCACAACTAACTATCAACCAACTACGGTCCAGCAGTCCGTCGTCAACGCCTCGGCCGCCGGCGCCACCCTCACCGATGCCGCCGCAACCTGCAACGTCCATCGCGTCACCGTCACCGTTGGATGAAAACCTGCAAGCCCTTCTCCGCCGCCCTCCGCCGCGCCCGCGCCGAATTCGTCCTCGCCACGCGACAAACTTTAACATCTCAGCAATCGCGCCCTCGATACCCTCCTCTCCGTCCTAGACAATCCCAAGTCGACCCCCGCCGTCCTGCTCCGCACCTCCATGTTCATTTTGCAACGCCCGCAGTTGCCCAAGACCGGCTGGTCCATGCCCGAACCCGCCCCCAATCCCGACGGCGAAAAGCTGCTCAACTCGGCCATCATCGAACAGGACTACGCCAACCTCCCCGGCTTGAGCAGCATTGAACGGGACGGGCCCATCGAATCGGCAACTTCCGAGCCCGCGCCGGCCCCGGGAATCGCCGGCCCCACCCCCGTCCGATGCAACTCCCTGCAACCAAATGCAACATGATTCTCGCATTTGTGATGACGTTGCAGCCACGGACATCCCGGACAGAACCAAATGCAGAAGGCCCGACGCAGGTGGCCAGGTTGGCCCCGTCATAACCCGGCTGGTACCGAAATCTCCTATGAATGTCCGCTGCCGCGCGGTACAATCTCTAACGAACTTAGTTCACCCTGGGAGGGTAAACCGTGAGAAGTATTGGAAATACCATTACCGCAGCGCTCCTGATTCTGGCCGGGACCCTGTCCGTCGCCGCGCAGCCGCCCGCGAAGGCAACCGCCGTGCCGCGGCTCGTGAAATTCAGCGGCGCATTGACCGATGGCGGCGGTAAACCGCTGACCGGAGTGGTGGGCGTTACATTCTCGCTTTATGAGCAGCAGGAGGGCGGTGCCCCGATCTGGATGGAAACCCAGAACGTGCAGCCCGATGCCAAGGGTGAATACGCGATTTTGCTGGGTTCCACCAAGAACGACGGCATACCGGCGGAAGCCTTTGCCTCGGGGCAGCGATGGTTGGGCGTTCAGGCGCAAGGGGAAGCGGAACGTCCGCGGGTGCTGATGACCAGCGTTCCCTACTCGCTCAAAGCGGTGGATGCAGAGACGTTGGGCGGGCTCCCGGCGACGGCGTTCGCCTTGGCCGGGACCGCAAATCCGGGTGTCGCCGGCTCCGCTAAATCGCCCTCTGCAGAGGTTACGCGATCGGCGGCTGCTCCGGCAAAACCGGCCCCAAAAACCACGCCCGAGCAAACCGGCAGCGGCACCACGAATTACATCACCATCTGGACCGGCACTACCACTCTTGGGAATTCAAAACTGTACCAGACGGCCGCCGGCAACGTAGGTCTGGGCACCACTACGGCGACCGCCAAGCTGGAGGCTATTACCGCCGCCACCACCGGAACCGCGATATTGGGCGACGCCTCTTCCACCACCGGCGCCACTTTCGGCGTGTCCGGCAAGACCGCTAGCTCTACCGGGACTGGGGTGCTAGGCGCGGCGGCATCGGCCGGCGGCGCGAATTATGGCGTCTATGGCTCCACCCCGAGCCCCACGGGGACCGCCGTATATGGCATCAACAGCGCGGCTACGGGCAACGCCTATGGCGTGTACGGCACGACCGCAAGCGCTACCGGAATCGGCGTGAAGGGCGCGGCCTCGGCAACGACGGGCGTCAACACCGGCGTTCTCGGCCTGACCGCAAGCTCTACGGGAGCCGGCGTGATAGGACAGGCTACTTCGGCCAGCGGTGCGGATTATGGCGTGTATGGCACTACGGTCAGCCCCAACGGGATATCGGTATACGGCATCGCCACCAACGGGACCGGCGTGGGGGGCGTTACCTCCGCTGCCGCTGGATACGGGGTGTACGGCGCCAATTCCGCTACCACGGGTAACGCCTTTGGCACGTATGGTGCAACCGCCAGCCCCACGGGATACGCCGTGTACGGCGTCAACACCGCGACCACCGGCCAAGCCTTCGGCGTATACGGCACTAACGCGAGCACGGCTGGAATTGGCATCCTGGGCGCAAACACAGCCGCCAGCGGGTCCACTTTTGGCGTGTATGGCAGTGTGGTGAGCCCTAACGGAATCGCGGTCGAAGGATCAGCCACCAGCGGGACGGGCGTGGCTGGCGCCACCACCAGTCCGGCAGGATACGGTGTCTACGGCGCCAACGCCGCAACTACCGGCGCTGCTTATGGCGTTGCCGGAGTCAGTTCCAGCACGGGGGGAGTTGGCGTGCAGGGTGTAGCTTCGGCGGCGAGCGGCACCAACTATGGCGTGTACGGCAGCACCTCCAGCGCTACCGGAGTCGCGGTGTACGGCACCACCACCGCTGGGACTGGCGTGGCCGGAGGCACTTCCAGCTCCACGGGATACGGCATGTATGGCGCCAATACCGCGACTACAGGCAACGCTATTGGCGTGTATGGCAACTCGTCGAGCCCCGCCGGCTTTGGCATCTCCGCGAACGCCACCGCTGGCGGAACGGCTCTGCTCGCCACGGCCACAGGCGGCGGCTACGCGGGTCAGTTCACCGGCAATGTGAAGATCACCGGCAATCTGGCGGTCAGCGGCACAGTTTCCAAAGGCGGCGGCTCCTTCCGTATCGACCATCCGCTCGATCCGGAACATAAGTATTTGTACCATTCCTTTGTCGAGTCGCCCGACATGATGAACATCTACAACGGGGTGGTGACGCTCTCCAAGCATGGCGATGCGGTGGTGAAACTCCCGGACTGGTTCGATGCGCTGAACCGCGATTTTCGCTATCAGCTTACCTGCATCGGCGGCTTTGCGCCGGTATACGTTGCCAGCGAGGTTTCGGGCAACCAATTCAAGATCGGCGGCGGCCGGCCCGGCATGAAAGTTTCCTGGCAAGTGACCGGCATTCGCAAGGATGCCTTTGCCAACGAGCATCGCATCCCGGTGGAAGAGAACAAACCGTCCGTTGAGTGAGGCTGGCCGGTTTGCCTTGTGGGGCGGTCAATCTTGGCCGCAGGCCGCTTTTGAGGCGGCCAGAGCCGGTCTTCGTGTTGCATGGGAACGTCGCCGTTGAATCCGAGCCGCCGGGTCCACTGCCCAGTCTGTGGAACCGAGCGGCTGCAGCTGCGTTCCGAACCCGATCGCATTGATCGCCTCCAGCAAACGCCCTCCGATAGGGTACGGCGGCTGTTCACGGCGGACATGCAGTTGTACCACTGCCGCGTTTGCCGGTTGCAGTTTTATGATGTCGCCCAAGCTGTCGAGCCGGCGATTCAACAAGCTGCGGAACCGGCTGCGGAGCAGATCGCCATTGCGGATCCGGCCGCAGCCGGCCCAACTCTCATCGGCCCGGCCATGACCATCAGAGGCAGGCTGTCCAGCCAGGAGGATATCGTCGTGCATGGGTTGATCGAAGGCGACATCCGGATTCCTGCACACCGGTTGATCGTCGGGTTGGACGGCTGCGTGCGCGGAAACGTGCTGGCCGCCGAGGTCCTCGCCTTGGGTACGGTCGAAGGCAACGTAGAGGCCAGGCGGACCTTCGCCATCCGTGCAACCGCCTCAATGAACGGGGACATTCATACTCCGTCCCTCAGCATCGACGAGGGCGCATTAATCAAGGGCAGCATCGAAACCGCGTGACTCTACCCGGCGGCCCGTCCCACGCTATATTCGTCTTGTGAAGTATTTCTTCCGCCGCCGCCAGCCGCAAGTCTCGCGCATCCTGCTGGTCGAGAGCGGCTCGCGCCACCTGATCGAGCGCGTGCTGCCGGGACTGCGGCGGACGTACGGCGAGTCGATCCCGATCGATCTGGCCACCTGTTTCGCGGGTGCGCCCGAGGGCATCCAGGCCGTCTACCGCGTGACGGATCACCGCGGACGCAACGGCCGCCGCAACCTTTACCGCGCCCTGGCGGCCCAGCGCTACTCCATC
>DATNMW010000195.1:0-8443 GCA_035602155.1 Bryobacteraceae bacterium
CACCGATTTTCACGGCGAGTACGACGCAGGCCTGCGCGAACTACCGCGGGTAATGGGTACGCGCCGCATGACCGGTGGCTCCGATTCGTAGCGGCGCTGTTTGACGGCGTCATTCTGCAGGTGGCCGTGCTTTTCGTGGAAAACGCGGTGGAGTCGAATTGGGGCAGCTTTCTGATCGAATTGGCTATAGCCGTTGGCGGCGGGCAGCTACTCGCTGACTCCAATCCCCTATCGTGCATGTTCTGCTGCGCCGGTGAGATGGCGGCGGCAGACGTTCCGCTCTTTGACAAGATGTATAACTACATTCTTCAAAACTACCCCGTCGCAACTCGCCCGACGTTACAGAATCCCCAGCCTGGCGTTCACGAGTTCCTCCCCATGTCGAGGCATTACTTCAGTCGCCCGAAGGTAAGCAACCCGACTGGATAGAATCGGAGTTCAGACAGAGCCTTCAAGATGTGAGCGCCCTCCTCGTTTTCGACTTGCGGCCCGAGCGGAGGGGATAGCGCTTCGAATTGCCGGGCATTACGTCGCCCGGCCGTAACGTACTTCTTAAGCCGCCGGCCGCGGCTCATAGCGCTCGACATTAATTTCCTTCGCGCGGCTGCGTGTCTGCGCAATGTCGTAGGAATTCTGCATGCGCATCAAGGTGTCCATATCGACGCCGAACGCTTTCTCGAAGCGCAGGGCCATCTCGCCGGAAAGATCCGCCTTCGCGTTCAGGACGCTGGAAAGGGTCGGGCGCGATACGCGCAGAACCTTCGCCGCCTCCGTGACCGAGAGATTGTGGGCTTCAATGACTTCGGACCGCAGAAACCGTCCCGGATGAACGGGGTTGTGCGTGCGCATGGTCTTCTCCCTAATGATAGTCTCATCGTCCACGCCCCATATCTCGCCATCCTCGATCCGAAACGTCAGACGCCAGTTGCGCGTAACGTGCAGGCTCCAGACTCCTTTGCGATCCCCGGCGAGGTGGTGGGCCCGCCACAACGGGAAAGCACGAAGCTTTTCCGGGTCTGGCATATCCTGCAAGAACGCCGGCATTGCCCGGAGTTTTGTCCACGGCGTCCGGAGGCAGGCCCTTCGCCCTGTCCTCCAGATAGAGCATTTTAAGTCCCTTATGGACGAAGGACCTTATTTTCACTCTTTCCTACCGTAGCCCGTAGCCTTACGCAGGTCAACCGTTTTAGGCCGGGGGAAGTGTTGGCCTTCAATTGTCCACCCGCCGTTGAACAGCCGGCTGACATCACGCGGCGGACAATCTCGCCACATGCAGCCGCTTCCGGCCTTTCTCCGCCTGCCAGAGGTCGTACTGCAGTTGCTGATTCAGCCAGCTTTCGGCGCTGGTGTCAAAAGCGATCGAGAGACGGATCGCCATCTCCGGGCTAACGCCTGCACGCCCGTTAAGGATACTGGACAGCGCCTTCCGGCTTACGCCGAGCGATCGCGGCGTCCGTGACGGTCAGGTTCAGGGGTTCCAGGCACAGCGCCCTAAGCACTTCACCTGGGTGCGGCGGATTATGCATCTTCATAGTCAACTCAATGGTAGTCCTCGTAGCCTATGCGATCCACATCCTTCCCGGCACACGTGAACGTCACGCGCCAGTTGCCGCTCACCTTCACCGCCCACGTGCGGTGGGATGGAAAGCTGGACTTAGCGCTGGTCAACTACAACGGTACATCGATCCTGCTGGGCAACGGCGACGGCACTTTTCAGCCACCCCTGATTTACGCCGCGGGATCTGCGGCTACCTCGTTGGCTGCGGAGGATTTCAACCTGGATGGCAAAACCGGACTTGGCAGTGGCGAACTATGGCTCCGCCAGTATTGCGATCTTGACCAACACTACACCATAGCGTTGCCCTCCCGCGACGAAACCGAAGTCCGCCACATGTTAGAATCCGCGTAGATCGGCATGCCGTCCGCCGGCACCTTCGCCCGCAAGCCCGTCCCCAAGATCCTTATTTTGGCCGCGATCCCAGCCATGGCCTGCCTGGCTTATTGGCCGCTCCGCTTGGCTTGGGCGGACCACCTTTCCCGCGCCTCTGACGCCGATGCCGTGGCGCGCGCTGTGCGCCTCTCGCCGGGCGATGCGGACTTCCGCCTGAAGCTGGCTGCCGCCCAGCAAGCCGCGGGCGCAGATCCTACCGCTGCACTGGAAGCCGCCACAGCCTTGGATCCCGGAAACGCGGACGCCTGGATACGCCTGGGCACAGCGGCCGAGATGCGCGGAGATCCCGGTGCCGCGGAGAGCCGCCTGCTCCGCGCGGCCTACGCCAGCCGCCAGTTCGCGCCGCGCTGGGCGCTTGCCAATTACTATTTCCGGCGCGGCGACGAAGCGCATTTCTGGCCGTGGGCCAGAGAGTCCCTGCTGATGGGCTACGGCGACCTGAATCCGGTCTTCCGGCTCTGCTGGCACATGCGGCCGGATGCCGGACTGATCCTGGATCGCGCCATCCCCGAGCGCCGCGCGGTGCTGGACGCGTATGTCCTGTTCCTGATGCGGGAAGACCGGCTGGCCGCATCCGAACCAGCCGCGCAGAAGCTTGCCCGGCTGGCCACCATCGAGGACCAATCGACCCTGGTCGGGTGGTGCAACCGGCAGCTCGACGCGGGCACGGTCCCCGCCACGCTGGATGTCTGGAATACGCTGTGCATCAGGCATCTGCTGCCCTACGCTCCGCTCGACCGGGACCGCGCGCCGCTGACCGACGGCGGCTTTGCGGCGGCTTCGGTTGGGGGAGGCTTCGAGTGGCGATTGGCGCCGGTGGCTGGCGTCACTATTGGCAGGAATCCGTCGCCGCCATACCTGTGGGTCGATTTCAGCGGCGATCAACCGGAAACGTGCGCGCCGCTATCGCAATTCGTGCCCTTGACTCCGGGCGCGGGCTACGGTTTGGGCTTCGAGTACCGCACATCCGAGATCCCGCCTGCCAGCGGTTTGCGTTGGAGCGTATTCGACGCGCGCACGGGCGTCGATCTGGCTGCCGCTTCGCCCTGGCTTTGCAGCGCGGACTGGAAGCGCGCGGAACTGGTCTTCACGGCGCCGGCCGCCGGGCTGGTGCGCTTGACTCTGACCTGCCGCCGGCTGCCGGGCGCCACACGGATCGCCGGCTCGGCGGGGCTGCGCCTATTATCGCTGGAGCGCCGGCCATGACTCGCGTGGCAGCCGCTCTGGCTGTATTGCTGAGTTTTGCGATACTCACCGTCTGGGTTGGCCAGCGTTGGGCCTGGGGCTTGTCGCAGTTTGCGGTTTTTGTATGCATAGGGTTCTGGGCTGCCGGCCAGTGGCGGCATCCATCGCCCGTGCGCTGGAACTGGTGGCTGGCGCCGCTATCGGCCGCGCCGCTTTGGGGCTTGCTGCAGCTCGCCGCCCACCGCTCGGTTTACCGCTGGGGGACGTGGAATGCCGTATTGAATTGGGCCACTTGGCTGGCGCTGTTCTTTCTGGCGTTGCAACTATTCCAACGATCCGCCGCCGGAGACTGGTTTCTGCGTTTCGCGTTGTATTTTGGCGCCGCGCTGAGCGTTCTCGCGACGGTCCAGATGTTCACGTCGGATGGCAAAATCTTCTGGCTCTTTCCCAGCGGCTATACGGTTAATGTGCTGGGGCCGTTCGTCAACAGGAATGAGTATGCCGCGTTCCTCGAGATGATCCTGCCGATCGCACTGTGGCAGGCAGTGCGCGACCGCCGCCTGGCATTTGCCAATTGCGCAATCGCCGCGGCCATGCTCGCGTCGGTGGTGGCGTCCTCCTCGCGCGCCGGGTCCATTCTGGTGTGTATGGAAGTGGCCGCGGTGCTGCTGCTTGCCTGGCGGCAAGGCTTGGCGCCGGCCCGTATTTTGGCCCGCGCCTTGGCCACGTTTGCCGTCATTGCGGTTTTTTTTGTCGCTATTGCCGGTTGGCAGGCGCTGCGGCAGCGTCTCCGGGAACCGGACCCGCTCGCCGGGCGGCGCGAACTGGTGGCCTCCTCGCTGGCCATGCTGCACGACCGGCCTGCCATGGGTTTCGGCTTGGGGAACTGGGCGCGCGCATATCCGCAATATGCGCTTTTCGACGACGGCACCTACGTGAATCAGGCACACAACGACTGGCTGCAATGGGCGGTGGAGGGAGGCGTGCCGTTCTTTTTGATGCTCTTGTCTCTAGCCGCGATGGCGGCGCCGGCCGCTGTGCATTCAATTTGGGGGATCGGCCTGCTGTCGCTGTGGGTGCATTGCCTGGTCGATTATCCGCTGCAACAGAGACCCGCCATCGGCGCCTGGTTTTTCGTGTTGCTAGGGGTGTTGGCCTCTAGCCGGGGCTGGGCTGGCGACCGGGCGGACCCAGATCCCCCAAATTTCCCGCATCCCCGATACGATCGAGAACGGAGGCTGCGAACACGTATCCCGCGCTAGGGCGCTCATTGCGATCGAAACATCCGACCTGTTGAGAAGACGGCTTTCGCCTCGCGCACTCGGCATGGTGACCGAAGGCGCGGCGTTGCACCGCGCGGAGTCGATGGAGGATTGGCATTTAGTTTAGAGGCAGGCGGCGCAGCTCATGCCTATTTCGCCTTTGGAGTAGATCATGCTGGAGGACACTGTAGCCGCAAGAGCGCTTGGAGATCATCGCTTGCATCTTCGGTTCGAAGAAGATGGCGTGGAGGGAGTGCTTGATCTCGCGCCCGATCTCATCTTACACGGAGTCTTCGAGCCGTAGCCCGATCCAGCCTACTTCGCGCAGGTCCGGGTGGATCCGGAGCTGGGCACCGTAACCTGGCCGCACGGAGCGGACCTTGATCCCGCCGTTCTCTACGGACGGGTCACCGGGACACCGATCCTATAGGAGCACGATGTCTACTTGACGCGTTAGAGCTAAGGGGCCGCCTCGGGATAGCCTCCACCTTATACAGGTACGCCGCACGACCACAACAGATACCCGACGGCCTGCTTCACATAGTTCCACCGGTACCCCAAACTGTCCCGCGCACGCTCCTGCCGCGGCGACCCATACACAGTCCGTCCCTTCCCTTCGAGCATCTTCTTCACCCGGTAGATGTGATACCCGTCGCTGACCACGATGGCCGACTGCAATCCCATGCGCCGCATGATCTCGCCCGCCAGCGCCGTGGACGCCACCGTACTGCGGCCCTCGCTCTCCACTGCAATCGCCTCCGGAGGCACGCCCTGGCTGGTTAGGTAATCGCGCCCCACATCTCCCTCCGTGAACACCGGATCGCCGCCTGCGCCACCCGTGGTCATGATGCGGGGCGCCAGGCCCTTGCGGTACAGATCCAGCGCATGATCGAGGCGCGCCTTCAGCACCGGCGACGGCCTTCCGCGGTACTCCGCAGCGCCCAAGACCAGGATCACGTCAGCCGGCTGTGCCTCCTCGCGCGTGGCCTGGCGCTCGACTTGGATCGCAATCCAGGACGTCGCCAGCATGGCCGCCGAGAATGCCGCCACCACCACATTCCATACGGTGCGTTTCATCTGCGCTATTCTGATCCCAGACACATTGTAAGATGCCTAAGCCCGAAGCAATTTCTAGCGCCGCCAACCCGCTGCTCAAGGACGTGCGCCGCGCCATCGCCCGCGGTGGCCTCACGCAGGAAGGCTATCTGGTGGCGGAGACTTTCCACCTGCTGGAAGAAGCCCTGCGCAGCGGCTGCGCCGTTAAGGTGGTGCTGTGCTCGGAGTCCGTGCAGTCCGCGGTCGAGAGCCACGTCAAGCGCCTCAATGGGCTGCGCGTGGCCGTGGTGGCGGACCAGCTTTTCCCGTTCATTTCCGGCACCGAGGCCAGCCAGGGCGTGATCGCTCTGGTGCAGCCGCCTATCTGGAACCTGCCGCAATTGTTTCGCGGACGCAGCCTGGTCGTCGTACTGGATGGCCTGCAGGACCCCGGAAATGCCGGCACCATCGCGCGCGCCGCCGAGGCCTTCGGCGCCACCGGGATCGTGTTTCTGAAGGGTACCGTCAGCCCCTTCAATCCCAAAGCGTTGCGCGCCGCCGCGGGATCGCTGTTCCGTGTGCCGTTCGCCTACGGCCTGGATTCGGCCTTGGCGCGCGCCGCGCTGCAGCAGAACAAGCTGGATGTCTACGCCGGCGTGCCCGCCAACTTGCGCGTGCCCTCGAAGCCTCTCGGCGAGGTGGATTTCACCCGCCGTTGCGCGCTAGTGGTCGGCAACGAGGCGCGCGGCGTGAGCCCGCAACTGCGCTCCGCCGCCATCGACATTTCCATCCCGACCTCAGGCGTCGAATCCCTGAACGCAGCGGTTGCGGCCGCCATCCTGCTGTACGAAGCGCGGCGCCAGAGGTCGCTGCACGCTTGAGCTTGTTCGACGCATCTCCGCTCGGCGATCCCGAAAAGGTGGATAAGAAACGCCCGCTCGCCGATCGCATGCGGCCGGTTACGCTGGATGAATTCGCCGGCCAGGACCACGTGCTGGGGCCCGGCAAACCGCTACGCCGTCAGATCGAGCACGACGAGTTAAGCTCGGTGATCCTCTGGGGACCCCCGGGTGTGGGCAAGACCAGTCTCGCACGGCTGATCGCGCGGCTCAGCCGTTCCGAGTTCATCCCGTTCAGCGCCGTGCTGAGCGGCATCAAGGAGATCAAAGCCGTGATGGTGGATGCCGAACGCCTGCGCCGCTCGGGCCGCCGCACCATCGTCTTCATCGACGAAATCCACCGATTCAATAAGGCGCAGCAGGACGCATTCTTGCCGTATGTGGAGCGCGGCGACATTGTCCTGATCGGCGCAACTACGGAGAACCCATCCTTCGAGGTGATTGCGGCGCTGCTCTCTCGTTCGCGCGTGTATGCGCTACGCGCGCTCACCGCCGAGGAGATCGTGGAGCTGTTGCAGCGTGCTCTGGCGGATCGCGAGCGCGGACTGGGCGAACTGGAAATCGCCGCGCCGCCCGCCCTGCTGGAGCAGATCGCCATCTACGCGGGTGGCGATGCGCGCTCCGCCTACAACACGCTGGAAGCCGCCGTGGCCGCCTCGCCGCCGCACGAACTTGCCGAACAGGCCGTGCAGGACGCCATCCAGCGCAAGGTGCTGCTGTACGATAAATCCGGCGAAGAGCACTACAATCTGATCTCGGCGCTGCACAAATCCGTGCGGTCGAGCGACGCGGACGCAGCGCTCTACTGGCTGGCGCGCATGCTGGAGGCTGGGGAGGACCGCCTGTACATCGCGCGCCGCCTGATGCGCATGTCCATCGAAGATATCGGCCTCGCCGATCCGCGCGCGCTGGAGCAAGCCGTCGCCGCCATGCAGGCCGTGCAGTTTCTAGGCATCGGCGAAGGAGACCTGGCGCTGGCGCAGGCTGCGATTTATTTGTCGGTCGCGCCTAAGTCGGACGCATCGTATCGGGCGTTGGGCGCGGTGCAGGCGGATGTGCAGGAGACCATGGCGGAACCCGTCCCGATGCACCTGCGGAACGCCCCTACTGCGGCGATGAAGCAATGGGGCTACAGCGCGGGATATGAGCACGCGCACAAGTTCGAGGATGCCATCACCGGCATGGAATGTCTTCCGCCTTCGCTGGCTGGGAAGCGGTACTATCAGCCCACCGATCGCGGGATGGAGAAGCGCATCGGCGAGCGGCTGGAGGAAGTGCGCAAGGCGCGCGAGGAACGGCGCGAGTGAAAGTGGGTTGGAGGGCGGCGGGCCATCTTGCCTGTCTTAACGGCATCAACGAGCGCACGCGATATGAGCTTGCCCGGCTTGGATCTCCACGAACGCCGCGGCTCCCGAAAGGGCACGTGGGCTGTGAAGGTGAGCGGCAACTGGCGCGTGACGTTCACGTGTGCCGGGAAGGACGTGGATCGCGCTTGGGTGACCTTTGAGGGCCGGCGAATGCCCTACCTGTCGCAGCGGAGAGGCGCGCATTACCGCCTGATTGTGGCGGCCAGGCGGCCCAATCTGGAGCGGAATCCGGCGGTGCCGCGAAATTCTGCTGCGGACCGGAGGCCTGATCTTGGTGCCCGACCACGTGGAGGAACCCAATCCTCCCGCGGAATGGCTGTATTTCAGTATCCGGATAGAAATCGGAAGAACACCGATGCGGAAGGCTAAAGTAGGCCAGTCTTATTCTTTGCCCGCCAATTCCAATAGGCGCCGCTCGTCGATTACCTTGACTCCCAACCCGCGCGCCTTATCCAGCTTCGATCCGGCCTCCTCGCCCGCCACCACGTAACTGGTCTTCCGGCTGACCGAGCCGCTCACCTTGCCGCCCGCCGACTCGATCGCGAGGGTGGCCTCCTCGCGGCTCAGGTTCGGCAGCGTTCCGGTGAGCACGAACGTCATCCCGTGGAGCGGTCCGCCCTTCTTCCGCTTGATCTCATACTCGAACTGCAGGCCCGCCGCGCGCAGACGCTCGACCAGTTCCCGGTTGCGCGGTTCGTGGAAGAACTGGTACAGGCTTTCGGCGACTTTCGGACCCACCTCCTC
>DATNMW010000196.1:0-20118 GCA_035602155.1 Bryobacteraceae bacterium
CGATAGGCGGCGTTGCGTTTGTCCGAGGCGTAAATTCGTTGGCGCTCGGCGTCTTCCCGGTCGACCGAGCGGAAGCGTTCCCGGTAGATGCCGGCTTCCATAGGGAGGGTGCGGTCAAGACGCCATTGAGCGGCGGCGATGCGCTGGACCAATTTTTCTTCGCCGGCGCCGACGGGGCGGAAGCGGTCGTAATGATCTTTGAGGAGGATGAGGAATTCTTCGGGATCTTCATCGGAGAGCATATGCTTATTGGCGCAGAGGCCGTGGGTCAGTCCGTTGCGGCTGGACGCGTTCTTGCCTTCGGGTGTGCGCGGGCCGGTTGATTTCGTGGCATTCTCTCGGTTGGCGTTGATTTGGGCCTCTGTGGCCGTGCGGCGGTTGTTCCTGCTTTTGTTTTTCATTTTGATTCCGCGGGCGCTGTGTGCTCCCGACCTTTCGCTTGCATGTTACAGGGCGGCGCTGCGGGATGCGCGGGGCATTTCTTGCATGTGGTTGAAAACAGGGGAACGGAGAGAATGCCGAGTGTCGTGACCGAAAAAGGCGAAGCCGAGATCTCGAAGCCGGCGAATGAGGTCGCGGCGCTTACAGGGTGTCCACCGGCTCAAGAACCGGCTCCCGGTTGAGATCGATGCCGCAGATCACGGGCAACCGGTGCACCAGTTTCATCCCCAGAAGTACCCAATCCTCCAAGGTAGAGCGTAGATCCTCGGAACACTCACCGGGAAGATCGCAGTGGGGCGGACAGGTCTGTGCGCGGGTCCCCTTGGATCCGCTTTACGCTTGTGAACGGCGCCAAGAACGGGTCTGGAGACCCGCTGCAGGCGTCGACGCCTGCCCCACAGGCCATTCTATGGCGAATTCTACGGAACCACGGACCTTGGAGGAGCAGGCAGTGCCGACCGTTATAGGTGGCACCATTTTCAAGATCACTTCACGAACTTCGGACCTGTAATGGGTATCTAACTTGGCCCCACAACACCCACAACATAAACCTCATACGAGCCGTCGAAGCGGCCTACGGCGAAGCTCTTGCCGTCCGGAGCGAAGGCGAGCGAGAGCGCCCAATCAGGTTGACGCCACGTCTTCACCACACTCAGATCGTCCGCCTTAAATACTTTCACCTCTTTGTCGGCTGAGGATGAAATGAGGTAGTTGCCGTCGGGCGACCAAGCCAATTGCAAAATGGCGTCCTCATGCGCAATCAGCGAATTCAGCAGCGTGCCGCTCTTCTCGCCCAGCGACCATACGCGAATGGTGCGGTCGATCCCCGCCGCCGCCACACGCTTGCCCGCCGGATCGATCGCCAGCGTGTTCAAACCGTCGGTTGCCTCGGTCAACGTGTAAATCCGCTCACCCGACGCCACGTCCCAAACCTTCACGCCGCGATCCGCCGACGCCGAAACCAACCGCTTGCCATCCGGGGTGAACGCCAGCGCATACACCGCGTCGATATGATCCTTCAAAGTGCGGATCTCTTTACCGCGGTCGACATCCCACAGCTTGATCAGCTTGTCATAGCCGGCGGTGGCGACAGACTTGCCGTCCGGCGCAAACGCCACCGCGTAGATACAATCCGTATGGCCGGCGATCGTGCGCAAGACCGCGCGCTTCTCGACGTCCCAGATCTTGACCTCGCCGGCGCGCGCGGGCAGACCGCCGGCCGCGGCCAGCAGTTTCCCATCGGGCGAAAATGCCACTGCGCGCACGTCTTCCGCTTCGCCGGGAAGCGTTGCGACAACCTTACCGGTCTCCGGTTCCACCAACCGGACCTCCTGGAATGTGCCCAGCGCCACCAGTTTGCCGTCGGGCCGGTAAGCCAGCGCACTGATGAGCGGCTTCACCGCGGTGCGCGGCTTAATCTCGGGAATCGCGGGAGGGCGCTGCGCGACAGCCTCGCCCGGAGCCGGCGGCTGCGCGCCTGCATCGATCCACTTGCGGACGATTTCGATTTCGCCGTCCGCCAGCTTCTTCCCGCCCAGGGGCATGGCGGGCGCCACCGCACCGGCGATTCGCAAATATAGAAGGCTCACGCGGCTGTTGCCAGGTACGATTACCGGTCCGCTATGGCCGCCCTTTTGGAGGCCCGCGAAGGTGTCGAGATTCAGGGCGGCCATGGTGACGTTGCCGGCATGGCATCCCGCGCAGTTCGCCGCGAAGATGGGTGCGACGTCCTTAGTGAAGGAGGGCGCCTCATCCGCACACATCGGCATTGCGAAGCAAAGCAGGACACCCCCCGCGAGGGGAACAATACCTCTCATTCCGGCATTCTCCAAGCTACTCCCATTTAGCTTACACCCGATTCAAGATTGCCAAGCTCATGCGCGAGCCGGTGCGGGTGAAATCCATGCGCCACTCCAGGCTGTCCGGGTCGATCGAGGCCGGCACATCGCACCGATAGTCCCTTACAGAACACTGGCGGTTCGGTTGCACCGCGGCGCCTCGTGGCGGTCGCAAAACCCGGCTGAAAGCCGGCTGCGGGCAGGATTGCCCGCCCCACAGACGCCATACTCACTTGTCAGCCAGCGCGGATATGCGTTTTACCGATTGCCGACGGACTCCAGCGGCGGAGCGCTTGGCGAGCGAAGAGTCCGAATATCCCGCATGGGCGGTTGGCCGAAGAAACGGCTGTACTCGCGGTTGAATTGGCTGGCGCTTTCGTATCCGACCTCGTAAGCCGCACTGGCGGCGTCCAAGCCATCCATGAGCATGCGTCCCCGCGCTGCCTGCAACCGAATCTGTTTCTGATATTGAAGAGGACTCATGGCAGTCAGCACCCGGAAATGATGGTGCAGCGTAGAAACGCCCATTCCCGCGACTTCCGCGAGATCTTCCACCCGGAGCGGCTTCGCATAGTTCGCCCCGATCCAGGCGATGGCTCTTGCCGTCCGGTGGCTCTGCTCTCCTAGCGTTGCAATCGCTCGAAGGCGCGCACCCTCGGCGCTGCGAAGGATTCGGTAGACGATCTCGCGTTGAATCAGGCCACTGAGAAAGGGAATGTCCTGCGGCGTGTGCAGCAGGTCCACGAGCCGGCAGCAGGCACTGAGGAACTCCAGCGTGGTCTCACCGGTCGCCATGCCAGGACTTTCGGACGGCGGCTCAGCCACCCGAATCTCCTCCCGGCTGAGAAGGTCTCGGACCATGGGCATTTCTAGTTTGAGCGACAAGGCCAGGCAGGGCGCCTCTTCACTTGCGTCGATCACCCGGCTGACGACCGGCAAATCGACCGACGTCAGCAGGAATCGGGAGGCATCGTAGATGAAAATGTTTCGGCCGAGTTCTACCCGCTTCCGGCCCTGGGCGATCACGGTCAGGCCCGGCTGGTAAGTCATGGAGCACGGGGCGGTCGGGGCGGTCCGGCGGTGGAGCGTCAGCCCGGGAATATCCGTTGCCCGGCTCTCCGCGGAGCCAACGATCAAGGCAATTTTGCGTGCCAGCTCCTTCCGCAATACTTGTGCTTGATCGCGTAGCGGAAACGCCTCTGCATTGCGGTTTTCCATGGTAACGGTTTCGCTCTCCTCTACCGTAGGATAACCGACGCTTCTGTGCGTAGATCAACAGCGCAAGAGGAATAGGCAACAAATCGGAAGGATCGGGATACCGCTTTCAGGACGTTCGAATTTAACCTGGAGATGAGAGAAACGCTTCCTAAAGGAGAAACAATGCAGAAACGCAAACTGGGAAATAGCGGCCTGGAAGTTTCGGCTCTCGGGCTCGGCTGTATGGGAATGAGCTTTTCCTACGGCCCGCCCAAAGACAAGCGAGAGATGACCGCACTTCTCCGGGCAGCCGTGGAACGGGGCATCACGTTCTTCGATACGGCCGAGGTCTACGGCCCGTTCTTGAACGAAGAACTGGTGGGCGAAGCTCTCGCCCCGTTCCGCGACCGCGTGGCGATCGCCACCAAATTCGGATTCGACCTCAGTCCCGATTCCGATCCCCGCGGGATGAAGGGTGCGCCGGTCCTCAACAGCCGGCCGGAGCACATCAAGCAAGCCGCCGAGGGCTCGCTCAAACGGCTGAAGATTGATGTCATCGACCTGCTCTATCAGCATCGGGTTGACCCGGATGTGCCTATCGAAGACGTAGCCGGAGCAGTGAAGGACCTGATTCAGGAAGGCAAGGTAAAGCACTTCGGCCTTTCCGAGGCAGGAGTGCAAACCATCCGCCGCGCACACGCAGTGCAGCCGGTCACCGCTCTCCAAAGCGAATACTCGCTGTGGACGAGAACTCCGGAGAAGGAAGTGATACCAACCCTTGCGGAACTCGGCATCGGCCTGGTCCCGTACAGCCCTCTGGGCAAGGGCTTCCTGACGGGCAAGATCGACGAAAATGCGAAGTTCGACAGCTCCGACTTCCGCAGCACCCTGCCTCGCTTCACACCGGAGGCGCTCAAGGCGAATCAGGCCCTAATCGATCTGCTCGCCGGCATCGGGGAACGCAAGCAGTCGACACCCGCTCAGATCGCACTCGCCTGGCTGCTGGCCCAAAAGTCGTGGATTGTACCGATCCCAGGTACCACAAAGCTGCATCGCTTGGACGAAAACATCGGGGCAATCCCGGTCGAACTCACGCCCGGCGACCTCCGTGACATCGAGAACGCCGCCTCGAAGATCACGGTGCAAGGCGCCCGGTACCCCGAAAAGCTGGAGCAGATGACCGGCCGCTGAACGGCCACCAAGTGAAGGAATCCCGAAATGGACATTAAGAGAATTGGCTCGCAGCCTTCCGCGAAGGGACCTGCGGAGTGGTTTACCGGCACGGTACGTATCGATCCGCTTTTTAAGGCGCCCGATCCGGCATTTGTGCAAGGGGCCAGTGTCACTTTCGAGCCGGGCGCCCGTACCGCCTGGCACACCCACCCGCTGGGCCAGACCCTGATCGTGACGGCCGGTTGCGGCAAGGTACAGCGCTGGGGCGGAGCAGCCGAAGAAATCCGGCCAGGTGACGTCGTCTGGATTCCGCCCGGAGAGAAACATTGGCATGGCGCCGCGGCAACCACGGCGATGACCCACATCGCCATTCAGGAGCAGCTCGAGGGCAAGGCCGTCGACTGGATGGAACACGTCACCGACGAACAATACCAGGCCTGAGTATGGGTCAAAAACAGGAACTAACAGGAGCACAAACCATGTACAAAGCGAAGGCTTACTCCGCCGGCAGCGCCACATCGCCGCTTGCCTCCACGACGGTCGCGCGGCGAGATCCAACCGAACACGACGTGCAAATCGAGATCCTATTCTGCGGTATCTGCCACTCCGATCTCCACCAGGTCCGTAATGAGTGGAGCAAGGTCATGCCGACCGTGTACCCTTGCGTGCCAGGCCATGAGATCGTGGGCCGTGTCGCCAGGGTCGGCTCCGCAGTCGCCGGGTTCAAACCCGGGGACCTCGCCGCGGTCGGTTGCATGGTCGATTCGGACCGCACCTGCCCGGAGTGCCTGGCTGGCCTCGAGCAGTTCTGCCCGAACCCGACCCTCACCTACAACTTCCCCGATAAGCACCTCGGAGGCGTCACTTACGGCGGCTATTCCGACAGCGTAGTCGTCGATGAGCGCTTTGTCCTGAAGGCGCCTTCCAACCTCGACCTTGCCGGCACCGCGCCCCTGCTCTGCGCCGGCATCACAACTTACTCACCGATGCGCCACTGGGGCGTCACCAAAGGCAAGAAAGTAGGCGTGGTGGGTCTCGGCGGGTTGGGCCACATGGGCTTGAAGTTCGCGCATGCGCTCGGCGCCCACGTGGTTGTCTTCACCACCTCACCCAACAAGAAGGAAGACGCGCGCCGCCTGGGCGCCGACGAAGTCGTTGTCTCGCGCGATGCCGACGAGATGCAGAAGCACGCTGGCAGCTTTGACTTCATCCTCGACGCCGTCTCGGCCAATCACGACATCGACGCCTACATTCAGCTCCTCCGCCGCGATGGCAACCTCACGCTGGTCGGCGCGCCTGAAAAGCCCCTGGGCGTCTCGGCATTCGGCCTCATCATGGGACGCCGCAGCCTCTCCGGCTCGCCCATCGGCGGTATCCCCGAAACCCAAGAGATGCTCGACTTTTGCGGCGAACACAACATCACCGCCGATGTCGAGGTCATCCCTATTCAGAAGGTTAATGAAGCTTATGAAAGGCTGCTCAAGGCCGATGTGAAATACCGCTTCTCCATTGATATGGCTTCTCTCAAAGCCGAGTAAATAGCTTACGCCATTAAAGATTGCCGAGTTCCTCGGCCATTTCGGCCAGACCGATCGCCTCCAGGCCTCCGGTCGTCGGATACCGCTCGCTGCCGGAATTCACGAGGAATTGGCGATCCGGCTTCAGGTCCTGGACGGCCAGATGAAACCCCTTCTCGGGCTTCGCAGACCGGCTTCGTTTGATGTCGAAAGCCCATCGGCCGTGTCCGGGAATCTCCAAAACGAGATCGATTTCCGCGCCCGCCGCGGTGCGATAGAAGCTGGGCGCAGTGCGGACAGGCGCAGCCGCAATGAGGTTCTCGATCGCGAAACCTTCCCAACTGGCGCCCACAACCGGATGGCCTGACAACGCATTGTAGTCGCCGATGCCGAGAAGGGCATGCACGATGCCGCTATCCCGGACGTAGACTTTCGGCGATCTGACCAGCCGCTTGCCTACATTGATGTGAAAAGGCCGCAGGCGGCGGACGAGCAGCAGGTCGACCAGGAGGTCGATGTATCGCGTCACGGTTTGCGCACCGATCATCGGCGACGTGGCCAGATGCGACGCGTTCAGAAGCGCCGCCTGCTCATGCGCGAGCATGGTCCAGAGACGCTCCAGCGTCTCCGCCGGGATGCGCGGGCTAAGCAGGGGGACATCGCGCTCTCGGGGAATCCACCACGAATCCAGAGCGTGCCGGCGTCGCGGCCGGTGGCCAGGGTGGTTTTGCCGACTTGACGGGGGCCGGTTAGGGCGACGGCGGCTTGGCGGGCCAGAGCGTCCTGGACGGCGGTCCTGGCGCGGCGGGGAATCATCCTTGCATATTAGCCATGGCGTGGACGATTTGCGAGGATCGGGAGAGCGTGAGCGTGCCGTGAGTGGCCGTCCACATACGCGCGCGGCGCCAGCGGTTTTGCGGTTCTCCGGTGCTTACCCGGACAGGACTTGCACCTGCTAGAACAACGCGTCTTTTCAGGACGCACTATTGCCCAAATTATATCCGGCTCGGGCGGATCTCTCCGCTCGGCGGGAGTGGGCTACCGGATACTGGGTGTCTTCGAAAGTCGCGTCGTCGGGGATCTCGTCAAGTAGTCGGCGCACCTCTTGTTTAGCTGTGCTCATCTTGATCTCAGGTTAAACGATCCTGACGGCTTGGAGCGGCTTATGGCAACTTGCTTGCGCCCATAAGGTGCTGGTCGATGCCGCACGCGGCGTTGCGGCCTTCCGCGATGGCCCAGACTACCAGAGACTGGCCGCGGCGCATATCGCCGGCGGCGAAGACTCCGGGGACGGAAGTCATGTAGTTCTCGCCGGCGTGCACGTTGCCGCGGATGTCCAGCTTAACCCCCAGGCTGTCTAGGAGACCAGACTTAGCGGGACCTAGGAAGCCCATGGCGAGCAGCACCAGGTCCGCATCCAGGGTGAAATCGGTGCCGGGGATGGGATCGAACCGGGGCACGTGTCCGACGCGCGCGGCGTGCAGTTGCCTGACGTTGCCGTGTGCATCGCCCGTGAACGCGGTGGTGGCGACGCTCCAATCGCGGATGCCGCCCTCTTCGTGCGAGCTTTCGGTACGTAGCTGCATGGGCCAGAGGGGCCAGGGAGTGGACGGCGAGCGCTCGGGCGGTGGTTGCGGCAGCAGTTCGAATTGGTGCACCGATAGGGCCTTCTGGCGGTGACAGGTGCCCAGGCAATCGGCGCCGGTATCGCCGCCGCCGATGATGACCACACGCTTGCCCGCGGCCGAGATCGGAGACGAGCGTCCCAGAAACTGCATGGCGAAGTGGATGCCGTTCAACTCGCGGCCGGGTACGGGCAGATCGCGGGGCTGCTCTGCGCCGCCGGAGAGCAGGATGGCGTCATAATCGCGGCGCAGATCCTCCACCGGGATGTCGCGGCCGATGTGGGCATTGGGGACGAACTCGACGCCCTCGGCGCGCATCTGCTCGAGACGCCGGTCGATGAGATGCTTCTCCATCTTGAAATTCGGGATGCCGTAGCGCATCAGGCCGCCGATGCGGTCGTTCTTTTCGAAAACCGTGACGGCATGGCCGGCGCGGCGCAACTGTTGGGCAGCGGCCAGACCGGCGGGACCGGAGCCGACGATGGCGACGCGCTTGCCGGTGATATTAACGGGTGGCTCGGGCTGGATCCAGCCCTCGGCGAAGGCGCGGTCCACGATCGTTTTCTCGATCTGCTTGATGGTGACCGGCGGCTCGTTGATGCCGAGCACGCAGGCAGCTTCGCAGGGCGCGGGGCAGATGCGGCCAGTAAACTCGGGAAAGTTGTTGGTGGAATGCAGGACCCGGATGGCTTCCCGCCAGCGGCCGCGATACACCAGGTCGTTCCAATCGGGAATGATGTTGGTGAGCGGGCAGCCGGTGTGGCAGAAGGGTATGCCGCAATCCATGCAGCGAGCGCCTTGCGCGCGGATCTTCTCCTCGGGGAAATCCAGATATATTTCAAACCAGTCGTTGACCCGCTCGGCTGGCGGGCGCCGCTGCGGCAGTTCGCGTGTATATTCGAGGAAGCCTGTGGTCTTACCCATTGGCCACCTGCTGGATGATGGGTTGTGGGTGGAGAGTTATGGGATGCGGGTGCTGGGTTCTGGGTGCTGGGTGCTGGCTTAGCACGCGCTTGTATTCGTGCGGGAACACCTTGATGAACTTTGGCTGCATGGCCGGCCAGTTTTCCAGGATCCATTTGGCGCGGGGACTGCCGGTGAATTCAAAGTGGCGTTCGATGAGGCTGCGCAGAAGCGCAGCGTCGCCGTCCACCGGTTCCAGGTCTACGGCTGCGGTGTTGCAGCGCTTTTCGACGAAGTCGCCGCCCTCGTCCAGGACATATGCGATCCCACCGCTCATTCCCGCCGCGAAGTTGCGGCCGCAGCGGCCCAGGACTACGACCAGGCCTTTGGTCATGTATTCGCAGCCATGGTCGCCGAGTCCTTCGACGACCGCCGTGGCGCCTGAATTCCGCACGGCGAAGCGCTCGCCCGCCATGCCGTTAAAATAGGCCTCGCCGCTGGTGGCGCCGTAGAGGACCACATTGCCGATCAGGATATTTTCTTCGGGCAGGAAGGTGGAGTCGCGCGGCGGATAAACTATGATTCGGCCGCCGGAGAGACCTTTACCGACATAGTCATTGGCGTCGCCCTCCAGCATAAGAGTGACGCCTTTGGCCAGGAATGCGCCGAAACTTTGGCCGGCCGAGCCGGTGAATTCGAACCGGATGGTATCGTCGGGCAGGCCGGCGGAGCCGTACCGGCGGGCGATTTCACCGCTGAGCATCGCGCCCACGGTGCGGTGCACGTTGCGAATGGGCAGCTTGATCTCGATGGGGCTTTGGTTTGTGAGAGCCTCGCCGGCCAGTTCGATCAGCTTATAGTCGAGGGCCTGGTGCAGGCCGTGATCCTGCGACTGGATGCATCGGCGCGCAATGCGCGCGGGCACTTGCGGGCTATACAGGATGGCGGAGAAATCCAGGCCTTTGGCCTTCCAATGGTCCAGGGCCTGGCGCGGGTCGAGCATATCGACGCGGCCCACCATCTCGTTGAAGGTGCGGAAGCCCAGTTGGGCCATGTACTGGCGGACCTGCTCGGCGATAAAGAAAAAGAAATTAATCACGTGCTCGGGCTGGCCCTGGAACTTTGCGCGCAGGGCGGGATCTTGCGTGGCGATGCCGACCGGGCAAGTATTCAGATGGCACTTGCGCATCATGATGCAACCCATGGCGACCAGGGGAGTGGTGGCGAAGCCGAATTCTTCCGCGCCAAGCAGCGCGGCGATGGTTACGTCGCGGCCGGTCTGCAGCTTGCCGTCGGTCTGCACGCGGATGCGCCCGCGCAGGTCGTTCATCACCAGCACTTGCTGCGTCTCGGCGAGGCCCAACTCCCACGGGATGCCGGCGTGCTTGATGGAGCTGAGCGGGGAAGCGCCGGTACCGCCGCTATCGCCGCTGATCAGCACCACGTCGGCATGCGCTTTGGCTACGCCCGCGGCCACCGTGCCGACACCCACTTCGGCCACCAGCTTGACGGAGATGCGGGCGCGAGGGTTGGCGTTCTTCAGATCGTAGATGAGTTGGGCCAGGTCTTCGATGGAGTAGATATCATGGTGCGGCGGCGGCGAAATCAGGCCCACGCCGGGGATGGAGTGGCGCACGCGGGCGATCACTTCATCGACCTTGTGGCCGGGGAGTTGGCCGCCTTCGCCGGGCTTCGCGCCTTGCGCCATCTTGATCTGCAGCTCGTCGCAATTGACCAGGTAATTGGTGGTGACGCCGAAGCGGGCGGAGGCCACCTGCTTGATGGCGCTGCGGCGCCAGTCGCCGTTGGGGTCGCGCTGGAAGCGGGCTTCATCTTCGCCGCCCTCGCCGGTGTTGGATTTTCCGCCGATGCGGTTCATGGCGATGGCCAGCGTTTCGTGCGCCTCTTTGGAAATGGAGCCGAAGGACATGGCGCCGGTGGCGAAGCGCTTGACGATTTCCGTGGCTGGCTCGACGTCCTCAATCGGAATGGGACGGCCGGGCTGCTTGATTTCGAGCAGTCCGCGGAGGGTACACAACTGGCGGTTCTGTTTGTCGATCAGGTCCGTGTATTCCTGAAAGGCGCCGGGGTTTTGCTGCCGCACGGCGTGCTGCAGCTTGCTCACGGTAAGCGGATTCAGCAGGTGATATTCGCCGCGCACGCGGTACTGATAATTGCCGCCCACCGGCAGTTCGGTATCGTAACCGGTGATGGGCCGGTAGGCCAGCGCATGCTTCATTTGCGCTTCGCGCGCCAACACATCGAGGCCCACGCCTTCGATGCGGGAAGCGGTGCCGGTGAGGTACTTGTCGATCAGCGACTTATTTAGCCCGATGGCTTCGAAGACCTGCGCGCCGCGATAGCTTTGCAGGGTGGAAATGCCCATCTTGGAGAATGTCTTCAGCAAGCCCTTGTTGATGGCTTTCTTGAAGTTGGCCAAAGCTTTTTCGAAGGTCAGGCCGGGGGGCAGATTGCCGCGCATGGCCATGTCTTCGAGCGTTTCGATTGCCAGGTAAGGGTTGACGGCGCTGGCGCCATAACCGATCAGCAACGCAAAGTGCATGACCTCGCGCGGCTCGCCGGATTCCACGATCAGGGCAACCTGGGTGCGCGTTTCATCGCGGACCAAGTGGTTGTGCACGGCCGCGAGCGCCAGCAGGCTCGGGATAGGCGCGTAATCTTCGTCGATTCCGCGGTCCGAGAGAATGAGCAGGCTATAGCCGGACTTGATGGCCAGCGAGGCGCGGCGGCAAAGCTGATCGAGAGCGCGTTCCAGCCCTTTTTCGCCGTCTTCGGCAGGAAAGAGCGTGGGCAGCGTGGTGGCCAGGAAATCGCCTTGGGAGACGCGGCGCAGCTTTTCGAGCGAGCGGTTGCCGAGAATCGGGTGCGGCAGGCGCAGGGTGTGGCAGTGCCGCGGCGTCTCATCCAGGATATTACGCTCAGTCCCGATGTAGCTGATCAGGGACATGACCATCTCTTCGCGGATGGGATCGATGGGCGGGTTGGTGACCTGCGCGAACAGTTGCTTGAAGTAGTGGAACAGAGGCTGCGGCCGGTCGGAGAGGCAGGCTAGCGGCGTGTCGGTACCCATGGACCCGATGGGTTCTTCGCCTTTTTCAGCCATGGGGGCCAGGATCATGCGCAGATCTTCGTCGGTGTAGCCGAAGGCCCGCTGGCGCGGGAGAATGGTGCCGTGATCGGTGCCGTGTTCACGGGGCGGATCGGCCAGTTGATCTAGCGTGACTTGGTTTTCGGCCAGCCACTGGGCATAAGGGTGGCGCGAGTAGAGGCGTTCCTTGATCTCCCGGTCGGAGACGATGCGGCCCGCCACGGTGTCGACCAGTAGCATCTTGCCGGGTTGCAGGCGGCCCTTCCTTTTGACATTTTCAGGTTTGACGGGGAGCACGCCGGTTTCCGACGACATCACGATCAAGTCGTCGTGCGTGACCAGATAGCGGGCCGGGCGCAGGCCATTGCGGTCCAGGGTGGCGCCGACCACGCGGCCGTCGGTGAAGGCGATGGCGGCGGGGCCGTCCCAAGGCTCCATGAGAGAGGCGTGATATTCGTAGAACGCGCGCTTCTCCGGATGCATGTGGGGGTTGCTGGCCCAAGCTTCCGGGATGAGCATGGCCATGGCGTGGGGCAGTTCGCGTCCGGCCATGAACAGCAGTTCGAGGGCGTTGTCGAAGCTGGCGGAATCGCTGCCGGCAGGGGCGATGATGGGAAAGAGCTTCTTGATATCGGCGCCGAACAGCGGCGAGGCCAGGATGGATTGGCGCGCGTGCATCCAGTTGACGTTTCCGCGGAGCGTGTTGATTTCGCCGTTGTGCGCCACGTAGCGATAAGGGTGTGCCAGTTGCCAGGTGGGGAAGGTGTTGGTCGAAAAGCGCTGGTGCACCAGGCAGAGAGCGCTCATCACGTCGGGGTCGGAGAGTTCGCCGTAGAAAAGGGCCATCTGGGGCGCGAGCAGAAGGCCTTTGTAGACGATGGTACGGGCGGAGAGCGATGGCAGGTAGAAGTCGCCCTTGTTGGGCAAGCTGGTGCGCGCGACTTCGGTTTCGGCGCGTTTACGGACGATGTAGAGCTTTCGTTCGAGGGCCTCGGGGTCGCAGCGCTGGGTGCAGCCGACGAAGATCTGCTGGATGTAGGGCTGGGAGGCGCGGGCCACGCGGCCGATGGCATCGCCATCCACGGGGGTGTCGCGCCAGCCGAGCACGGTGAGGCCTTCTTCGCGGACGATACGTTCCAGGATGCCTTCGCAGGACAGCCGTTGATGCGGCTCGACGGGCAGAAAGGTCATGCCCACGCCGTATTCTCCTTCGGCTGGGAGGGTAAAGCCGAGGGCGGCGCATTCGCGGGCGAAGAACTTGTGCGGAATCTGGATCAGGATGCCTGCGCCGTCGCCGGTTTCGGGATCGCAGCCGCAGGCCCCGCGGTGCGTCAGATTGATGAGGACCTGAATGCCCTTGGCGATGATGTCGTGGGATTTGTGGCCTTTAATGCTGGCCACGAAGCCGATGCCGCATGCGTCGTGCTCGTGGCGCGGGTCGTAGAGGCCCTGCGCCGCTGGTAGCTGACCGGGGATACACGTGGATTCGGTCATATTTTCTCCGTGGAATGCCCCTAGTGTAGCAGGCATTTTAGTATCACGCAATATGGAGTTGATATTTATACAGTATAAGAAAAGCTGATATTAATAGACGTTAGTAAACATCGATATTTATAATGTGTTTAAGCGGATACGGCTCAGTGCGGACCGGGATTGCCTACGCTGGCCTTCGAATGGTTGACCCGGGACGCAAGCAGCACCTTGACGAGGTGGCATCGGGCGTGCGTTTTTGCACAGATAATTTGAGCACTTCCAGTGCTCAATAATCGAAAATGTGCTCGACGGGCAACCCGCCGACGATGACGCCAAGATCCGCAACCGGCAACCGGAGAGCCACGTTTGGATAGCCTGTTCGTCAATCTCTCACTTGAGAACAGCAACTCGCCCACGGGCAATTGAAAGGTCCAGTCGGCGGGCACAATCGCCGGCGCCGCGGGAATGCCGGCCCAGCCCGGCTCCGGCGCATTTTCGATTGACGCGTAAGTGACGTCGTCCTCGAGGCCGTATACTGCGTGACTGGCCAGTTTAATCAGGCCGCAATATACTCCCTCGATTCCGTAGTCGAGCGAGAGCCACGCTTTTCTTTCCCACTTGCGCACCACATGCGGGCCCCACAGCTTCGTCTCCGTCCAGAGCCCGCGAAAAGCGGGAAAGAAAAGAATGGGAATTCGTAGAAGGGGCGGTCCTGCACGAAGGCGCCGTAGTCGTGCGCCACCCGCGCGGCATAGCGGTCTTCGCCGGTCGGCGCATGTCCCCCAATCCATTCCGTTAGCCGGCCAACCGTATTCTCATACGCGCCTTTGAGCGCATATTCCACTGTGAAACTGGTGCTCCAGTATTGTTCGATCGCTCTGAAATACGGGAATCCCGAGGGCAAGTGCGCTTGCCGGCAACCTGACCCACTACGGGTTTTTGCATCAACATGGCAACCGCTCCCTTTCCCCCTACGAGCGCGGCGAGCATCCGTGCCGCCGTGCAACCATGGCATCCACAATCCGGATCTGGCGGGTGTAGTCGGTTTCATCGGCGGCACCATTCCACAACACGCTCACATTCAGATCGTGAGACGCCTGCTCAACTCCGGCGTGTACGGCGCCGGCAGGGTGGAATGTCGAAGCCGTCATGGCAATTTCACGCCGGTTGCACTGGCGCTCCTCGCTCCTCGGCGATCATGGCCTGCATCCCCGCCGAAATTACCTCTTGCGCACGCAGGCCGTCGCGGTGGCACGCCGGAAACGGCGAATCGGTCCTGCAACAATCGATAAAGGCGGCGAGTTCGGCCTTGTACGCCGGCCCGAACCGATCCACGAATTCGGGCAACGGCCGGCGGTAATCGCGCATGCGGAATACGCGATGTGCAAGTGGTTCGGGCCGGCCGCGGCGGCCATACGCTTCCACTACGATCTCGAAGGGCTTCTGATCGAAGTGCCCTGCATGGATTTGCCCCTCCTCGCCGAAAATCAGCGTTTCGACGCGATACCCGGAAACATGGTTTCGGCTCACCTGCACTTGTGCCACCATCTCGCCGGTGAACCAAAGATAGAGGAGCGCATCGTCGAAGTCCTCGCGACAGGTGGTGAGGCGATGACTATAGATTCGGGACCCCACCGCGAGAGCCGTACGCGGCATCTGTCCGCTCAGCCACAGAATTTCGTCTACATTGTGGATCGCCATGTCCGGCAAGATCCCACCGCTCTTATACCCGTTGGGCGCGGGGTTGGAGTCTTCCATCGATGAGTAGATCTTGAAAACGCGGCCGATCGCGCCGCTTTCGATCAAGTCTTTCGCGTATTGCAGGGGTGCGTCGAACCGGCGCTGGAACGCCAGCATGAGGCTGTGCGGTGCATTGCGGTCGAGATCGGCGGCAAATTCGCGATCCGATTCCACAGCGCCGGTCAGAGGTTTTTCGAGAAGTACGCGGTGTCCGGCCGAAATCAAAGCAGAGGCGGTTTCGCGATGGTTCTCTGTAGGGGTGACCACCACTGTCGCCTGGCAGACGCCGGCTGAGGCGAATTCCTCCACGCCGGAGAACACGGGAATTTTCAGGCCCATCTCGGCGGCGATGCGTCCCGCGCGTTCGCGGTCGAGATCCACCAGCGCGGCCAGTGCACAGGGCACGCCATCGCTCGCAAGTTCGCACAGATGCAGCGCATGCACCAGGCCCATGCGCCCCAGGCCAACCACCGCAACTTTCAAAGGTTCAGACATAGTGTGACAACCAGCCGTATCGCCCGTTTCCCGGCCGGCGGCGATCTCCGGGAAGGTCCGGGGTTGCATTTCGGTTTGCGCCGCAGGCCGCGCCCGAACCGCGATAATACCATTTATGCCTATCGCGATCGCCGACGACTGCTAAACACCCGTGGAATTGGCCGTCCCCGCCCGCAGAATCAAAAGTGATACATTCCTTGAAGGAGTAGCCATGACCAAAGATCAGAGGAACGAACCGAAGAACGGGGCGCATTCCGGCGATATCGCACGGCGCGACTTTGTAGCGCTTTCAGTGACGGCGAGCCTTGCGGCGACGGCAGGGTCGGCTGCGGCAGCCTTTGAAGTGGTCGAGACAGACGTCGAAATCAAGACTTCCGATGGAACGTGCGATGCCGCGTTCATCCGCCCGAAGGCCGGTTCGCATCCGGGCGTGTTGATCTGGCCGGATGCATTCGGTTTGCGGCCCGCGACGCGCGGCATTGCCAAACGCCTTGCCGGCGACGGATATGCTGTGCTGGCGCCCAACCCCTTCTACCGCGTCTCGAAAGCTCCTTTCACGGATGCCTCCAATTTCAACTTCCAGAATCCGACCGACATGGCGAAGCTCCGGCCGCTGATGGCGTCGGTGAGCGCGCCCGGCAACGCCGAGAAGGATGCGGTCGCTTACGTTGCCTTCCTCGACGCGCAAAACGAAGTCAACAAGGCAAAGAAGATCGGCACGCAGGGTTATTGCATGGGCGGACCGCTGGTGGTGCGGACCGCCGCGGCGCTGCCCGATCGCATTGGCGCGGGCGCGTCGTTCCACGGCGGCGGCTTGGTGACCGACAAGCCCGACAGCCCGCACCTGCTGGCACCCAAGATAAAGGCGCGTATGTATTTCGGCGTGGCGTCGAATGACGATGCGCGTCAGCCGGATGCCAAGGACAAGCTGCGGGAAGCCTTTGCCGCCGCCAAAGTTCCCGCCGAGATCGAAGTATATCCCGGAGCCCTGCACGGCTGGTGCATGCCGGATATGCCCACACAGAACGGCACGCCGATCTACAACAAGGCCGACGCTGAGCGCGCTTGGGCCAAACTCCTCGCCTTATACAAAGCGGCCCTTGCCTAAGCCGGTCCGTGGCCTGGCCCGCCGATCCCATCGCGTTTGCGCCGTCTGACCAGGAAATAAGCGGCCGTCAGAGCCCCCAGCCACGGCAATCCGGCAACCATCGTTACCCGCATCCCATCGACCCACCACGTGGTCCCGATGATGGCGGCGATCGCGGCCATTCCCAGCAGCGAGGTGTATGGGTACCCGATCATTCGCACGGGCAAGCGTGGGCGGCCGGAGGCATCCCACCGCGGACGGAAATAAAGATGCGTGACGAAGATCATCAGCCACACAAACAATCCGCCGAACAGGGAGATCCCGAACAGGTAAACGTAAGCGCCATCGGGATACAGCACTGCAACCACCAGTGCGAGCGCCAACCCCGCGGCTGAGACTATTAACGCGGCCACCGGGGTCCCCCGCGCCGAAACCCGGCCAATGGACGTGGGAGCATACCCTCCGCGCGCGAGGGAAAACATGATGCGGCTGGCCAGATACAGGTTGCAGTTCATGCTGGACGCCGCGGCGGTGATCACCACGAAGTTCACGACGTGCGCCGCGGCTGGCACGCCGATCACCTGAAACACCTTCACGAATGGACTCGCCGTGACATCGGAGCCAGGTTGAATCCGGTTCCACGGAACGATCCCGACAAGCACGACGATGGCGCCCACATAGAACAGAATCAGACGGCCGAGCATCGATCGCATGGCGCGCGGCACGGCCGTCTTGGGATCCTTCGCCTCACCCGCCGCGACCGCCACGACCTCCGTTCCGATGTAGCTGAAGATCACGAACGCCATCGCCATCCACACGCCGCGCCAGCCGGCGGGAAGAAATCCTCCATACGCGGTGAAGTTCTCCAGGCCGATGGCCGGCGCGTGGCCGAACCCCGCCAGCAGCGCCATACCGAAACCGATGAACAGCACGATGGCAACCACCTTGATCATGGCGAACCAATATTCGAAGCTGCCGAAACTCCCCACGCTGCGCGCGTTGACGTACAGCAGCGCGGCCGAAAATCCGAGGATCCAAAACCATTTCGGCGTGTGCGGGAGCCACCATTGGCAATAGATCGCGATGGCCGTCGCCTCGCCGCCGATGGCGATGCATTGCGCCGCCCAATACGTGTAGCGCACTGTGAAGCCAGCCCAGGCGTTGACATAGATTTCGGCATACACTCCAAAAGAACCCGCGGTGGGATGCGCGACTGCCATCTCCGATAGGGCACTCATGAAGAGCAGGGCGATCGCAGCTCCGATCAGATAGCTGACGATGACGCCAGGGCCGGCGATACGCACGGCGAGCGAACTGCCGAGGAAGAGTCCGGTCCCGATCGCGCCACCGATGGCGATCATGCCGATCTGCCCCGAGGCGAGCTGCCGGGATAGCTGCTCGCCCTTTTCGATGGCGTCGGGAGCCGCGTTGGTCATCTTTAGATAAGATTATTGAGTGTTCAAAATCTTCAGCCGCCGCTGTCCGTTGGCGTTGTACGGGTTCAACTGCAGTGACTTCTCGTAATTCTTAATGGCCAACTCCTTGTCGCCATTGTCCATGTACGCTTCAGCGAGGCTATCATAGGTGTTGTACGAGAGCGGATAGGCTTCCACGCTCAACTTAAAAATCTCGATCGCCTCCTTATATCTCTTCATGCCGATCAGCCGGTATCCCAGGCCGATGAATTCGCTCTCGCTGAAGTCGTATGCGGGCGGTTTGGCGGTGGATAACTGGCGATACTGCTGGACGGCGGCGCCCACGTCCTTTTCCTGGATGGTCTTGAACAGGGCATCCGAAATCGGTAGTCTCGCGGCGGCCGATTCCACTTCGGCGAGCATCTGGTCAAGCGACGGCCGAGGGTATAACTTACCTCCCTGAACTACAGCGGCTATCTTCGTGGTGTTCTCTATATCTTCCAGCGGATTGGCATCGAGCAGGACTAAGTCGGCAATCTTGCCTTGTTCCACCGTGCCAAGGACCTCCTCTTTCGCAAAGAACCGCGCCGGGTTTAGCGTGGCCGTCTGCAGCGCCTGCATCGGCGTAAGACCGGACTTCACCAGATATCGCAGTTCCTCGTGCAGGCCGAAGCCTGGATAGCACAATGGATTCGCCGTATCGGTGCCTGCCAGTATCCCTACGCCGGCCCGCTGCATCGCGCCTACCGCCTCCAGATCCTTCTGGAATTCCCGCTTGGCGAAGGCGAAATCCTCCGGTGTGTGTTCGCCGTCGACCTTGGACGGGTCCCACGATGCCCTCATCAGGCGGGGCAGATACTTCAATCGGGGATCGTTCCGAACGGCCGGATCGTCCCCGTAGGCGAACATGTGCAGCAAGGTAAGCGTGGGGCACTGCCATGTGCCGTTGCGTCTCAGCAGAGCGAATAACTCGGCGGCCTTCTCCAGGCTGTAAGTGTCCAGCATCATTTGCCTGGTCTGCTTTACATGCGGTCCCCAAAACTTAGGCCGGCCCCATTCGGCGATGTCCTGGGCCAGGTCCGCGTGCTGCGCTTTCAACAACTCGTCGCTGTGGGTCGAGCAAGCCGGCAGAATACCGACCAAGTGCTCGAAGCTTTTTTGGCCTGCGTTGGAAGCTTCCTCGGCCGAAACCGCAATCGGCACATGCCCCTCGAATGGGATACCTTGCTTCTTCGCCTCCTCGGCGATGGCGAAATACAATTCACGCGGGAGGTTTTGATATATCTTCACGAAATCCGCGCCCTGCCGCTTCATGTCGGCGACTACTTGGCGGGCCTGCGTCTCGTTGGTCACCGAGATCGATCCGAACCAATACGGTCTCGGCCCATCGACGATGGGGCTGGCGATGACCAGGCGCGGGCCAAGCATTTGCCCCGCTTCGATCGCTTTCCGCCACTCGCGATGCGCGGGCTGGCCCCACATGACGCGCACGCCGGTCACGCCGTTGGCTAGGAAGAGCGGCAGATAATCCTTGTCTATCGGATGGACATGCATGTCCCAGAGACCGGGGATCAGAAACTTGCCGGTAGCGTCCACGGTTTGGGCATTCTTCGGAGCGCGAATCCGTGCGCTGTCGGCGATCGCGGCGATGCGATCGCCGGTGACGACTACGGTTTGATCGGGCTTGGCCGGATCGCCGGTGGCGTCAATTACTGTGACATGCTTGATGACCAGTGTGCCCCTTAGTGCGGCCAGTGCGGGCCGCGCGACTGACAGGCACAGGAAGACAAAAAGCAACGATCGGGTATCCTTTGTCATACAACCTCACGCTTCTGCCGATTCATACGCCTCGCCCGGACTACCCGACGGATAAAACGCGCCCAGGAGCTTAATGGTGGAAGGCCCCGGATTCTCCATGCAATGGCGCACGCCTATGGGGAAGTAAATGCTGCTGCCTGCCCCGAACTCAGACGAATCGCCGTCGGTGTGCACGATCCCGCCGCCTTCCAGGATGAAAATGCCTTCTTCGTAAGTGTGGTAGTGGACCGGAGCTTTGCTGGGCGGAATCCATCCCACAAACTGGGTGATCTGTTGGCACCCGAGGT
>DATNMW010000197.1:0-8013 GCA_035602155.1 Bryobacteraceae bacterium
AGCGAAATCGCCCCGCCGATAGCAAAGTGGAAACGCACCTGGTAGTCCGCGAGACGACCTGCCGCGCGCGGCGGTGAGACGCGATCTGCATAGGTGTTGGGTTGGCGTTTCACCGCACGATGCGCGTCTGCCCCGCCATCACGCTGACGAATCGCAAAAGTTCTCCAGTTGTCCATTTACGCCGCGCGCCGTGAGCTTCCGCGGGGCCTTCCGTCCCACAGCAGAACCTCAGCCCGCCGTCGAAAGCAGGCCTTCCACTGAATCGGCGCCGCGGTCCTAGCTAGCAACAGTGAGGTGATCGACGCCGTCGCGCCGAAAAAACCGCATGCCCCGCCACGCTGGAATCCCGCAAGCGATAAAATTGAGATGCCGAATGAGTACATTTCGAATCGCACTCGCCAACATCCGGTGCCCGACGTCTCCCGAGGAGTCGGTCGCGTTGGCCGAACAAGCCATTTCGCAAGCGGCCGTCGAGCGCGCTGGTATTGTCTGCTTTCCGGAATGCTTCGTTCCGGGCTACCGTGGGATGGGCAAGGCGGTGCCGCCCCCAGACCCTGCCTTTCTCGAACACGCCTGGTCCGTCGTTCAAGCGGCCGCTGCGAAGGCAAATCTCGCGGTTGTTCTCGGCACCGAACGCATCGTCGGTAATGCTTTATTAATCACCGCGATGGTAGTCAATCCGGATGGAACGATTGCCGGCTTGCAAGACAAAGTCCAACTCGACCCCTCCGAGGAAGGCACTTATTCGTTCGGCTCCGGGAGGCGCCTCTTCCGCACCGGCTCGCTCGCATTTGGCATCGCGATCTGCCATGAAGGCTGGCGCTATCCCGAAACGGTCCGCTGGGCGGCGCGGCGCGGCGCACACATCGTATTCCACCCTCATTTCCACGAAGCCGAGCCCGGCGGTTACGCGCCCTCGACTTTCGCCGATCCGGCGAATTCGTTCCATGAGAAAGCTGCGCTGTGCCGCGCCGCGGAGAACACCTGCTACTTCGCAACGGTCAACGTCGCCAGCGCTGGGTCGCCGACCACTTCGGCGGTCGTACGTCCCGACGGCACGCTGCTTTGTTACCAGCCATACGGCAAGGATGGGTTGCTTATCGCGGACATCGACGTCGCCGAGGCCACCGGACTCCTCGCGGCGCGCTGCAAGTTTATCTAGATTCCCTGTGAGATAATCCGTAATGCCCGCTCAACGCCGCATGCCGATGGCCAACTTCAAGTCCGTGGACGAGTACATCGCCTCGCAACCCGAAGCCGTGCAGGCCATACTTGTGCGTCTGCGGGCTGCCATTCGCAAGGCGGTGCCCCGCGCCGAGGAAACGATCTCGTACAAGATCCCCGCGTATAAACTGCTCAATCAGCCGGTGCTCTATTTCGCCGGGTGGAAGCGGCACTATTCGCTCTACCCCGCCAACGAGCGCGTCGTCGCGGCTTTCCAGGACGATCTCACACCGTACGAGGTCGACAAGGGCACCATCCGATTCCCGCTCTTCCAGCCCGTCCCCGTGAACTTGATCGGGCGTATCGCAAAGTTCCGCGCGAAGGAAATCGCCACGAACCGGCGGTGACACGGCGGTGAACATTTCCCATTACGCCATCGGGACGCGTGATATATTACTGGCAGGCGTTCGGGAGGTGGACCGATTCCTCATCACTCTGTCTTAAGTGCCAGTCTTCGCTGCCCGCGCGAGATTGCGCAAGCCGTTTCGTCGAGCCGCCGGACTTTCCTGCGTGAGGTCACCGGTGCAGCCGCAGCCAGCGCTTTGCTGGGCATCGCTCCCCAACGCGGGATGGCCTCTACGCGCGGCCGCAAGGCGGTAGTGGTCACATTCGGCGGCGGCGCGCGCGACGAAGAGACCTTCATGCCGGACGGGCAGGAGAATATCCCGCACCTGCTTACCGCGCTGATGCCGCGCGCGACATTTTTCAGCCAGATCGTGAATAAGGGAATTCTGGGACACTATGTGGCCACCGCGAGTCTGGCCACGGGGGCGTATGAGACTTTCAACAACTTCGCGGCGGTTCCTCCGGATCGCCCCACGGTCTTTGAGTATTTCCGCAAGGATTTGAAACGCCCCGCGCTGGACGCCTGGGTGGTCGCGCCCAGCAACGGGTTCAATCGCATCGGCGAGAGCGGTAACCGCGCCTACGGCCGCGGATGGGGCGCCGGAGTTATTTTGCCGAAGCGCATTTTGGCGGCGGCGCTGTCTTCGAGCGAAGGCCCTGCATACGAGCATCTGCTGCGCGATAACTACGAGACCCCGCTGTACGCGCCGGAACTGGGCGGCAATCAGGTGGAATTGCACCAGATGGCCGAAGTGTTGAGACTCTCGGTAGCGGACTTTACGGCGCACGCGCGTGTGCTCGCCAGTCCCGACGAGTTGTCGGTTTATATCGCGCGGCAGCTTATGCGGCAGCTCGCGCCCAGCTTGCTGTGGATCACGCTGCACGATATCGACATCGCACATTCCGGGACTTACTCGCTTTATCTCGATGCTATCCAGCGCACCGACCGGCTGTGCGGGGAGATCTGGAACAATATCCAAAGCGAACCGGAATACGCGGGCAAGACCAATATGTTCATCCTGCCCGATTTCGGCCGCGATTCGGATGACGACGCGGGCGGCAACGGCTTCCAGCATCATCGCACGGGCGACGCGCTCTCCCGCACCACCTGGCTGATGGCGCTGGGACCGGGAGTTCGCGAAAACACGGTGGTGGACAGGCCCGCCGAGCCGACCGATCTGGTCCCCACTCTGGGATCGCTGCTGGGATTCGACGCACGCCTGTCGCAAGGCAAACCGCTGCAGGAGGTTTTGTAACGGACATGCTGTCGCGCGATCTGAAGGCCAGCCAGTTTGACGGTTACCCGCCGCAGGCCAGAAAGTTGGCGGCCGCCAGGGTCGCACTGTTGCAGCAGTTGCCCCTCGGCTTTCTGCCGCTGCTGTTGCGTGAAATCATCGTCTACGACTGGAAGTTTCCGCCGGAGCGAAGTGAGATCGAGCATCAGTTGGCGTATCTGGAGTCGCGCACTCCCGCCGAGCGAAGGACGTTGCTGGCGGGCTTTGAGAAATTACGTCTCCCGCCCGCGCTCGAAAGCTTCGACTGGGTCAACGAACCGGTCCAATTCTCGGAGCAACTGACCACGCACCTATGGGCTACGCTGCAGATCGACGCCTTCCGTACGGCCGCCATCGACTATGTGCGGACCGTGAATGCCGCCGCGCCGCAGTCATCGCCTGCCATGCCGCGGCTGAGTATGGTGGTGCTGGGCAAGGATGTTACGGAGAACAAGTACAGACTCTTTCGCAAGCTGCGCCCTTACGGAGTTTATTTCAACCGTGTGAAGCCTGACAACGGGCTTCGCATCCTGCTGGACGCCGCGGCGGCGAGGGCGCAGGCGCATCCCGCGCCTTACGGCCATTGGTATGTCGACGGTGGACGCGAAGAGCCTGTTTCGAGCGGGGGCTTGGTGCGCTTCTCCTACGACTCGTTGGCCCCCGCGCGCGCCGCGCTGCAGGACAAGATGCAAAAAACATTTCAATCGGGCATGGGGCCGGAGGCGTTCCGCACTCTTCTGGCGCGCATGCACCCGTCGGAGTTAGGCATGGCAGATAGCCCCGACGCGGTGTTGAACCGTTTCCAGGTCAGCGTGCTCACGGAAGGCTCCGGGACGCAGATCTTCAGCACCACATTTGTCCAATGGGCCGCGCGCGAGGCGTTCCGCCGGGCCCAACCGGTGACGTTGCTGCTGCGATTCGCGCCACGCCAGCGGGCACGCCCCATGAATGAGCTGCTCGCCGAGACGCAGCGAAAGCCGGAATTGGACCCGGAAGGGTCGCTCGTGGATGCCGATATGGGCGCGTACTACACCTGGCTGAACCAGCAGCGGTTGGCGGGCGCGGAAAAGTCGTCGTTCTTAGTTTGGTTCGAAGACCACAACGAGGCGCTCGCCATTGGCCCGGCATGGGCGCGCGCAGGCGAGTCCAGCGACCCGGTCGACCTGCGGCACTTGGTCAAACGGGTTTCTTAGTTTCGCCTGCTATTTCCGCCAATATTTCCTTTACTTTCGCAACCAGATCGGCCGCGGCGAACGGTTTGGGAAAAACCGAAAAGCCTTCGTCGGTCGTGCGCGCCTCCATGCGCTGGTCGTCGGGCACGCCGGCTACCATCAGCACTTGCATGTTCGGGTTCTTCTTGCAGAGATATAAGGCTGCATCGTGTCCCGAGATATCGGCGACGTAGACGTCGATGAGCAACAAATCGGGCGGAGTTTCGCGCACCATATCGACGGCGATTCCGAGATCGCCGGTCGCGCGAACCACGTAGCCCTCGCGCTGCAGGATCTCCCGGAGGACGGTGCGCACCACGGGCGCCGAGTGGAAAACCATAATCGTCGCGCAATTGTTCCGCATGGAACCGAATTATACAACGATTCGGAACGCAGGGCGTAAGGAGCTAAAATCGGCCATATGTCAACTCTATGCAGCGTACGGAAGTTGGCCGTCTGGCTGGCCGTTGCGACCATGCCGCTGGCTGGGCAGACCACGCTCCGCGAAGCGGCGGCAACGCGCGCGATTCCTATCGGCGCAGCGGCATCGGCGGATGAGTACGGCCCGCCCGATCTGCTGACGGTTCCGATCTACGCCAATTTACTTTCCAGCCAATACAGCATGCTGGAGCCGGGCAACGCCATGAAGTGGGATGTGACGCAGCCCACGATGGACACTTACGACTTCCAGCCGGGCGACGAGCTGGTGGCATTCGCGCAGGCCAACAACATGCTCGTGCGGGGGCACAATCTTTGCTGGTACCAGCAGTTCCCGGTATGGCTGGCGCCGTATGCGGCGACTGCTACGCCGGCGCAGATGGCCACGTTACTGCAAAACCACATCAACGCCGAAGTGACCCATTTCGCCGGGCAGGTGTTCGCGTGGGATGTGGTGAACGAAGCCTTCAACGATCCGACCGGATCCGCCCAGCCCACCCTGCGGGATTCCATTTGGTACGACCAGCCCGGCATCGGGCAGACCGGCACAGGGTATATCGCGCAGGCGTTCCAATGGGCGCACGCAGCAGACCCCAACGCGCTGCTGTTTTATAACGACTACAACATCGAGGAGCCCGGTCCCAAGTTCGACGCCGTTCTCAGCATGGTTCAGCAGTTTGTGAGCACTGGCGTGCCCATCAATGGCGTGGGCTTTGAAATGCACGTTCTGCTCAGCTACTATCCGAGCGCCGCCCAACTTGCGCAGAACATGCAAGCGCTGGCGAAGCTGGGCCTGCAGATACACATCACGGAAATGGATGTGCGCCTGCTCCTGGATGCGAATGGCAACGCTTCTACGGATGATTTGCAGACTCAGGCGCAGGTGTATCAGTCCATTCTGACCGTGTGCCTGCAACAGCCCAACTGCACCGCGTTCCAGGTTTGGGGCGTTTCGGACGCGAATTCCTGGATTCCCGGCGCATTCCCAGGCTATGGCGCAGCCCTTCCGTTCGACGTGAACTACCAGCCCAAGCCGGCGGTCGACGCGCTGCTGACGGCCATGCAGGCCACGGCGCCGGTACTGAATGCCGCAAATCTAGTGAATGCCGCCAGCTATCGGGGCGGAGCGGTGGCGCCCGGAGAAATCGTGACGACTTTCGGCGCCAATTTCGGCCCAGCCAACCTCGTAGCCGGCCAGTTAGGATCGAGCGGTAAGTTTCCTACCAACGTGGCTGGCGTACAGGTGCTGTTCGACGGAGTGCCTGCGCCGCTGATCTATGCGAAGGCCGGGCAGGTGAGCGTGGTTGTGCCATTCGAAGTGGCGGGCGAGCAGCAGACCGCGATCCAGTATCAATACAACCCCGGTAGCGGAGCGGTGGTCTCCAACACAGTGACGGCGCCGGTGACCGCCGCCGCGCCGGCGATCTTCGCCTTGGATGCGAGCGGCAGCGGGCCCGGCGCCATATTGAATGCTGATTACACGGTCAACAGCGCATCCAATCCGGTGGCGGCGGGCGGCGCGATTCAGATATTCGGCACCGGTGGCGGCGCCATTGTGGGAGGCGCGACGGATGGAGCGCTAGCGCCGGGCGCAGGGAATCTCGTCACACAACCGGTAACGGCGACGATTGGCGGATTGGCGGTGACGGTCGACTATGCGGGGCCGGCGCCGGGACTCGTGAATGGCGCGATCCAGGTTAACTTAACGATTCCCCAGGGCTTGACGCCCGGCCCGCAACCCGTCGTGATCACGGTGGGGACGGCGGCCAGCCAGAAGGGCATTACCGTAGCGGTGAGGTAGGGCGGGCAATCCTGCCCGCAGCCGGCTTTCAGCCTGCTCTGGCCACCTCAGAGGCCGCTGCGGCTACGGGTGGCCGGCCTCAATGGCAAAGCAATGATGCAATAATGACGCAATAATGACGCAGCCCTTTTCCGGCGTGATCGCGGCCGCCGTGACGCCCCACGGGAAACGCGGCGACGATCCCGACATAGGCGCCACCCTCGAACTCATCGATTTTCTTTGCAGGGCGGGAGTGCAAGGCATTGCCTTGCTGGGATCCACAGGCGAGTTTGTCAATCTGAGCTGTGACGACCGCGTCCGCCTGGTTTACCTTGCCGTGAAGCGCAGCCGTGTGCCGGTGCTGGCGGGAGTCTCCCACTCGACGCTGGATGGCGCTCTGGCGCTAGGGCGCGAGGCCAGCGCGGCGGGCGCCGCGGGACTGCTGCTGATGCCGCCCTATTTCTTCCGCTACCGGCAGGCGGAGATCCGCGAGTTCTACGTGAAGTTCGCGGAGATGAGCCACGGTGCGCCCATTTATCTGTACAATATTCCGGCGTTCACCAGCGGGATCTCGTCCGAAACCGCAATGCAGTTGCTTTCCACCGGGCGCTTTGCCGGGATCAAAGACTCCAGCGGCGATTGGGACAATTTCCAGGCGCTGAGCCGCTACAAGCAGGAGCATCCATACACGCTGCTGGTGGGGCACGACGCCATCTTCGCGCGGGCTCGCGCGGCCGGCGCCGACGGCGTGGTTTCAGGCGTGGCATGCGCCATGCCTGAGCTGCTGTTGTCCCTCGACCGCGCGATTGCGCAAAATGACGAGACCGAAACCGCACGCCTCACTGCGCGCCTCGACGAGTTTCTGCAACGCATCGAGCGTTTCCCCACGCCGGTGGCGATTAAGGCTGCGCTGGCCGAGCGCGGCATGAAGACCGGTCCGCCGCCGGTGCCGCTGGCGCCCGAAACGCAAGCCGCGCTCGACGAGTTCAGCGCATGGTTTAAGGCCTGGCTGTGATGGCCAAGCCGCAAACAGGCTTTCATTCCACTTGAAACGCCGCGTTGCTCGTCAGCGTGCCCGCAGGTATGACCACCTGCACCCTTCCGGAAGTCGCACCGGCGGGAACCGTGGCAGTGATGAGCGCAGCGGAGGTGACCGTGAAGGCCGCCGCCGTACCGTTGAATGTCACACTGGTCGCGCCCGTCAGATTCGTTCCCAGAATCCTGATCTGCTGGCCCGCTTCGCCGGCGGTCGGCACTGTCCGTACGAATGGATGCAGCCCCATCGACAGCTTGAATACGGTGCCATCGCCGGTTGTGCCGCCGCATGCGCCACCACAGGTTGCCCCATAGAAACTGCCGTTTGTGCTCTGCACGAGCGCGCCCTCGGGGTCGAATCCGTCCGGGCAGCCGGCTTGGGTACAAAAGCTGTAGAGCGTGGTAAGCACTCCCTGTGGAGTGATCCGGAAGACCGTGCCGGCGGTCAGGGAGTAAGAGCCTCCAGCGTTGGCGGCGCCCCCTGCCTCGGTGGTGCCATAGAAATTTCCGTCCGTGCCCTCCACCAGCGCGCCAAACGGGGAGTAACCATCCGTGCAGTAGGGCTGGCTGCAGAAGACGTATAGAGTCGTCAGACTGCCAGTGGCTGGGTTAATTTTATAGATGGTGCCGCTTCCGCTTTGCCCGCCGGGCAGCGATCCTCCAAACTGGGTTGTTCCGTAAAGGTTTCCATCGGTGCCCTGAATCA
>DATNMW010000198.1:0-30844 GCA_035602155.1 Bryobacteraceae bacterium
GATGAACTCCACGGTTTGCGGGAACGATCGGATATACTTGGCCACTTGCGGATGCCTGCCAGTCAGCTTCTTGAAGCGCGGAATGTAGTTCGGGTTCGGCAGGAAACGCACATCGAATACCAAATCGCTATCGACGGGGAGGCCGTGGCGGTAGCCGAAGCTGGTGACATACACCATGATCTTGGACTCGTCGCGGTCTCCGCGAAAGCTCTCGCGGATAAAGTCGCGCAGCTCATGGACGGTGAACTTGGAGGTGTTGATGATCAGGTCAGCCATGGCGCGTATGGGCGCAAGCTGGCGGCGCTCGGATTTGATGCTCTTGGCAATCGTGTTGTCAGTGCCCAGGGGATGCGGCCGCCGCGTTTCGCTGAAGCGTCGCAGGATGGCGTTGTCGTCGGCTTCCAGAAACACCAACCGGGTCTTTACATGGTTGCGAATGCGCGTATAGATATCGGGGAAGCGCTTCAACCCTTCACCCTCGCGCACGTCCACCACCAGTGCGGCGGCGCGCACGGTGGCCGAATCCTGGGTCAGTTCGGCGAACTTGGGAATCAGATCCACCGGCAGGTTATCGACGGCATAGTAACCCAGATCTTCCAGGGACTTGAGGACGGAACCCTTCCCCGAGCCGCTGAGTCCGGTGATGATCACCAGTTCCGCAGGCCGGTCCGTGGCGCGGCGTTTCTTTACCGGTGCGGACTTGTTCGCCATTTCGCGCCGCGTCAAGCCTCGATGAGATCGAAATTACCGTCGCGGCGGCGCACCAGCACGGCCACGCGGCTGGTTTCCGCGTCGCGATAGACCAGGTAGTCGGCGCCCTTCTCCATTTGGAGCAGAGCCTCCTCGAGCGTCATCGGCTTGCGCCGCTCGTGATGATTGATGCGGTTAACGTGGCGCTCGCCTTCCCGCTCCTCCGGTTCGACGGCCGGCTCGGAAGGCGCGGCAGCCGCCTCTTTGCGCGGAGTACGCTTGGTGTCCCGCCACTTGGCGCGGACCTTGATGCTCTGCTTTTCCAGCTTTTCGATAGCGGAATGGAGAGCGGTGATCAGGTCCACGTTGGAGCCGATGCCCACCAGTTGGTGATTATGATAATTCACCGTGATTTCGGCCTGGTGCAGATGCCGTTCCAGAGACAGGACCACGTGCGCCTCGCGCTCCTCGCGCCCATCCAGAAGTTTGCCCACCTTGGCAAACTGCGCCTCGATTTTCTTAAGCTGTCCTGGAGCCAGTTCCACTTGCCTGCCTGTGTATGTGATCTTCATGCGTCCCTCGGTCTAACATAAGACCGCTCCCTGACGGTCGCGGCACGGTAACGCGGTCGCGCTCAGCAACTGGGCTGGGCGCCGTCAGGGGCGAACCCGTCTTTGGTGTGTTGAAGGAATCTTCATATCCTCGCGGTACTTGGCCACGGTACGCCGGGTCACGTTGATGCCTTCATGCTGCAGCGCCGTGGTGATCTGCTCGTCGGTCAGCGGATGCGCGGTGTTCTCTTCCTCGATCATCTTCTTCACCTTGCGTTTCAGCAGCAACAGCGGCGTATTGCCACCCAAAGGACCCTGTACGGCCTCGGAGAAGAAATACCGGAGCTCGTAAACTCCTTGCGGCGTATGTACATATTTGCTGGCTACGGCGCGGCTCACCGTGGAAGGATGCACGCCTACTTCCTCGGCCACTTCCTTAATCATCATGGGCTTCAGATAGTCGAGGCCGTTCGCCAGGAACTCCGTCTGGCGGCGCACGATGGCCTGGCAGACCTTGAGGATGGTCTGCTTGCGCTGCTCGATATTCTTCATCAACTGGATGGCCGAGGTGTAGCGCTCGCGCACGTAGTCGCGCACTTCCTTGGTGGCCCCGTTGTCGCGGTCGAGCATGCGGCGGTATTGCGCGTTCAGACGGAGTTGCGGCACGTCTTCGTCGTTCATCTGGATGAAATAGTCGTCGCCGTCCTTGATGAAGAAAACGTCCGGCTCCACCGTGCGCGCGCCCGCTCCCGAGAAGCGCAGGCCAGGCCGCGGATTCAGCCGCCGGATGGCTTTCACGGCGATCTCGATATGCTCCATCGGACGCGCCATGATCTTGGCCAGCTCGCGATACTGGCGCATCTCGAGCAGCCGCAAGTGGTCGGAGACGATCTGCCATGCCACGCCGCCGCGCCCGTTCATGCTCTCCAGCTCCAGCAGCAGGCACTCGCGCACGTTACGCGCGCCGACGCCCGCCGGATCGAGCCCTTGCACCACCTTCAACGCCGCCTCGATCTCCTCCGCGGTGTGATCGCCCATACCCGCGATCTCTTCCAGTGACGCTGAAAGATAGCCATCCTCGTCGAGATTGCCGATGATGGATTCGGCGGCGTCCCGGATGCCGTCCGCAAGCACGCACACGCTCAGTTGGGAATGCAGATGATCTCCCAGGGTGACGGGCGCGGAAAGAAAAGTCTCGAAGGAGGGCTTCTCGACGGATTCCGCCGCGGGACTCTTGTAGCCGGGGTCCAGGTAGTCGTCGAAAAAGGAGCCGAAATCGATCTCGTCGAAGGGGTCGGTGGCGGCAACCGGTTCCACGGCATCCGCGGTGGACGCCTCGGGACTGGCGCCGGCGTCTCCCTCGACCGTCCCCTGGAACGGATCCGCACCCAAATCCGCGGAGACTTCACCTGCAATTCCGTTGGTGTGCGCGGCGTCGCCCAAGGCGGCCTGCAGGAGCTGCTGGTCGGATGGATCGCTGACCCGTTCCGGCTCCAGCAGGGGCAGCAGTTCTTCCGCGGTAATCTCTTCGCCGGTTTCTTCACTGGATTCTTCCAGGACCGGGTTTTCGACGATCTCCTGGGTAATCATCTCCTTCAGCTCCAGCCGGTTCAACTGGAGTACGGTCACCATTTGGACCAAGCCGGGGGTCAGGATTTGCTTCTGTGCGACCCTAAGTTGAAGTGATGGCCGGAGCATGCTCACAGACAATATTCTATCACCGGGCCGTACGCGGCTTGGCCGCTATTCGTAGCGCAGGCAGACGATTGGGTCCAGGTTTGCGGCGCGATTTGCCGGATAAAACCCAAAAAAAAGACCTACGCCGACCGAGATCATCGCGCCCAGTGTGATCCACAGCACCGATAGGGTCGCGGGTATGGACGGCGCCAGCGCGCGGATAGTGAATGCGATGAGGGCGCCGCACAGAATGCCGAGCGCTCCGCCGATGCCCGAAAGCGTCACCGCCTCCAGCAGGAATTGTACGCGGATGTCAGAGCGGCGCGCGCCGATGGCCTTGCGGATGCCGATCTCCTGCGTGCGTTCGGTAACCGAGATCAGCATGATGTTCATCACCCCGATTCCGCCCACCAGCAGGCCGATGGAACTGATGACTCCCGTCAGCAGCACCATGGCGCCGGTGAGCTGATTCCAGAGATCCAGGAAGAAATTGGCGTCGGCCACGTCGAAATCGTTTTCGCCATTGTGCGGCACGCGGCGACGGCGGCGCATGGCTTCGATCACGTCGTCGCGGGCGCGGTTGATGTCGGCGTCCGGGCGCACGGAAGCGATCAGGAAGACTTCGCGGATTTCGGGGTAGTTCTTGTGGAAGTTGGTGAGTGGAATCACGGCGAACTGGTCCACGCCGAAGCCGCCGAACAACCCAGGGTCTTTCTGGAAAACTCCAATCACTTGGTACAGCCGGCCATTGAGTCGCACCATCTTGCCGATCGCGTCGATGTGCGGAAACAGAGCGTCGGCAATGGCTTGGCCGATGACGATCACGTCGCGGGAGTGCTCCAAATCGAACTGGGAAACGAAACGGCCCTCGGCCACCGCGAAGAGCGGCACGGCGTTGACGTAGTCCGGCTCGACGCCGCGCACGATCATGCGCTCCACATGCTGGGCGCCATAGCGGATCTGGTCGACCACTTCGCCCAGGTTGATGCGTTGGGCGAACGCGGTGGCGTAGGCCAGTGATGGAACCGTATCCGCGAGGTAACGCGCGTCGTCGAACCGCAGATACTTGCGCGCGCGGATGTTGGCCGGCAGCCGCGAAAGGCCGGTGTAGCCGGGCGGAATGCGCAGCACAAACAGGGCCTGCGACCCCAGGTTGCGGATGCGTCCTTCGATGTACCCGTTCAGACCGTCGATGATAGCCGCCACGGATATGACCGAGGTGACGCCAATGACGATGCCCAGGATGGTCAGCCCGGAGCGCACCTTCCGGGAGCGGAGGGTGTCCAGGGCCACCAGCAGATTTTCCCTTACCTCGGCACGGGTCATGTGGAACCTTTGGAACCGCCGATGCACGCCGATTCACGCCGATCAAAATCGTTAACGATACGCTTAACCTGTACTCGCCGGCCGCCAAAGTTGATGAGCAGGCAGACTTGAAGCCCCGTGGCCTTCAGATAATTCAGGCACTGAGCCGTGTGAATGTCGTCAAAACCTTTCATCGCCTTCAACTCTAAGAGCACGCTCTGTTCTACCAGGATGTCGGCGACGTACTCACCTACGACAATCTCCCCGTACCGTACTTGAATCGAACATTGCTGCTGAACTGCAAAAGCTCGTACGCCAAGGCGTTTTCGTACACCTTTTCCAAAAAGCCCGGCCCTAAAGTATTGGCGACAGTGTACGCGCTCCCGATCACCCGCTCGGTAATCTCGTCTAATCGGCGTGCATCGGCGTGTATCGGCGGTTCCATGTCTTGTCATTTTACTCCGTTCTCAGCGCGGCCACGGGGTCCAGTTTCGCCGCTTTCGTGGCCGGATAGATGCCAAAGAACAAGCCGATAATCGAACTTAGCGCCACCCCCAGGATAGCTACCCAGGTTTGCACGGCGGCAGGCAGCGAAGTCAGGCTGCGGATGGCCAGCGCGCAGAGAAAGCCTATACATACGCCGATCAGTCCGCCCACGATGCATTGCATCACGCTTTCGGTCAGGAACTGCATCAAAATATCATTCTGCGTGGCTCCCATCGCTCTGCGGACGCCGATTTCCTTGGTCCGCTCCGTCACGCTCACTAACATCACATTCATGATTACAATTCCGCCGACCACGGCGGAAATCGAACTTACCATCACAAAGACAGCAAAGAACGCCGAGCTGATACTTTGCCACAATGAGATATAACTCTCGGCCGTGCCGATATAGAAGTCCTCCTCGCGGTCCTCGGTGATGTGGCGGCGGGCGCGCAAAATCACCCGCACGTCATCCTGAGCTTGCTGAAAAAGCTGCTGGCTGCCGGCGGCCTTGATCTCCAGCGTCAGACTGTTGCGCGCGCCGCGCACCCGCAGGTAGGTACTTAGCGGGATCACCATGAACGTATCCTGGTCCTGCCCCAGCACGGAACCGATGGACTCGAACGTCCCAATTACCGTGAACTCTTCGTTGCCGGTCTTGACCGCATGGCCAATAGGGTCCACTCCGCTGAACAGTTCCCTCACCAGCCGGTCGCCCAGCAGGCACACAGGCGCCGCATGGCGGTCTTCCGGCTCCGTAAAATAGCGGCCCAGCGCCAGGGTGCGCGTGTCGATATCGGCCATGTTGGGCGTGTGGCCGTAGAGCGAGACATCCTCCAGGTCGCGGTCGCGATAGCGCACTCCCAGCGTGCTGGCCACCGAGGCGCCCACGTACTGGCAATGCGCGCAGCCTTCCGCCACGGCCTGCATGTCCTCCGGCAGAATATTCTTGTTGCGCTGGGCGCGCGCCACCACCGCGAAATCCGTCAACACAAAGGGCAGGCGCGAAATACGGAAAACGTTAGTGCCGAGGTTCGCGATCTTCTGCTCCACGTAACGGTTCGCGCCCTGTACCAGGGTCATGACGGCGATCAGCGTGGCCACTCCCATGGTGAGGCCCAGCATGGTAAGCGAGGCGCGCAGTTTGTGGGCGCGCAGGGCGTCGGCCGCCAGGAAAATATTGTCGCGGAAGGCCAGCATCGGCTATTTGACAACCTTGCGCCAGTTCTTGCCGGCGTGAACGATGAACTCGGCGGGCGCACTGGGCTTGGCCAGCAGCAAGTCGTGCACGCGTTCACCGTCGATCTCGACCGCGCCCGCCTTAATTTTGCGCACGGCGTCCGAGACCGACGCCGCGAGACCGATCTTGGCCAGCAGCTTATCGACCCGGAGACCCCCGGCGATGCGCACCCCTTCGGGCTCGGGCACGGTTTGAATGTCCTCCGGAACTTCATGGCGGCGCACTACGCGGTTGAACTCCTCCTCCGCGCGCGCGGCTTCCGCGGCGGAATGGAAATCCGCGACGATCAAGCGCGCCAACTCCCCCTTTGCTTGCATGGGATGCAATTCGCCGCTCGCGATGCGCACGCGTATTTGATCGATCTGCACCAGGCTGCGGTCCGTGAGCAGTTCGTAATACCGGAACATCAAGTCGTCATTGATTTGCATCACCTTGCGGTACATGACTTCCGGCGGCTCGGTGATGCCGATATAGTTGCCCAGCGATTTGGACATCTTGTTGACGCCGTCCAAGCCCTCGAGCAGCGGCACGGTGGCCACGATCTGCTGCGGCTGTCCGTAATCTTTCTGTATCTCGCGGCCGACCAGCAAGTTAAACTTCTGGTCTGTTCCGCCCATTTCCACGTCGCACTGCAAAGCCACGGAATCATAAGCCTGCGCCAGCGGATACAACAGCTCATGTACGGAAATCGGCACGCCGTCTTTATAGCGCTTCGAGAATTCCGCGCGCTCCAGGATGCGCGCCACCGTGTACCGGCCGCACAGGCGCACCAGATCCTCGTAGCGCATGGGCTGCAGCCACTCGCTGTTGAAGCGCACTTCGGTCTTCTCCGGATCCAGGATTTTAAAGACCTGCGCGCGGTAGGTCTCGGCGTTGCGGTCGATATCTTCTCTCGTCATGGCCGGGCGCGTGATATTGCGGCCTGTGGGATCGCCGATGAGCGACGTCATATCGCCGATCAGGAAGATGACCGTGTGGCCGAGATCCTGGAAATGCTTCATCTTGCGCAGCAGCACGGTGTGGCCCAGGTGCAGATCGGGTGCGGTGGGATCGAAACCGGCCTTCACGCGCAGCGGCCGCCCGGCCTGCGCCGCTTGCACCAGGCGTTCGCGCAGGTCCTCTTCGCGAATGATCTCGGCTAGACCTTTCTTCAGATAGGTTAACTGTTCGTCGATGGGCAGCACTCAGATTAAGTTAGCATGGCCGGACGGGCTATCCAGCCGGCACGAGCACCCCGCGCCGCCGGAACGCCATTTCCCGCGGGTTGCCTCCAAGTTCTTATGGATATACAAAGAGAGGGCGTTCGAGCAACTCCGTCAAGTGGTTCTTCCATCCCGATTTCAAATTCAATCGCGAAGAGATGAATGAACGATAAGCCGTTCTTCGATACCAACGTCATCCTATACGCCTTTCGCCAAGACGACAAGCGCGGGCGGGTGGCCGAGACTCTGCTGGCCGGGGGCCGAGCAGTATCAGTGCAGGTCCTTAACGAGTTCGTTGCCGTGGCGCGGCGCGAGCTTGACAGGAGCTGGGAGGAAGTTCGGCGCGCCCTCGATATAGTTCGAATCTTTTGTCCGGAGCCTGTCCCTCTTACGGTCGAGACCCACGAGCGAGCCGTGCACATTGCCGAGCGATACGGGTATTCAATCTTCGATTCACTCATCATCGCGGCTGCGCTCCTTGTTGGCGCCAGCACACTTTACTCGGAGGATATGCGAGATGGCCAGGTGATCGACGGGCTTACAATTCGCAATCCATTCTCGCGCTAACACATACAATCAGCCTTGCCGCGCCGAAAACTTTCTGCGTCGCCCTTTACGGAATTGAAATCGCCTCGATCACTCGGTCGAAGCTCTGCCGGAAGGCGGCGAGTCCGGCTGCCGGAGCGTCGCCGTAAGGCAGGACAACCAGTTTCTCGGTACGCACCCAGGTGAGGTATTCTGCCATGGCGTGCCCGTCCTCGTCATAGTCAGCCACACAGCTTAAGGCGGTGTGGCCGCTAACGGTACGGGCCGAACAACCGCCAGCCCGAATGGTATAGTTACTCGCACCCTCCCGTCGACGTTGTACCTGCTTGGACTCAACTTCATCCTGCAGAAACTTGTCTATCTCTTCCCTTGTCGGTTTCGGCTGATCGTGGAGAACCCGGAAATAGAGCCCGGCGGTGCTTCCGGGCGGCGCTCCAGCGAATCTTACCGTGGTTTCCCGATCGCCCCAATGGGACGGATCCCGGGCGCTCCAGCCAGCCGGCAACTTCAAAGAAATGCCGGACTGTGCATCGCTGAACTCTCTTGCGAACGTGGCCACTGAGACGTTGGGGGCTTCGGCCAGTTTCTCGATAACCTCTGCGGGAGTGGCCGCCCCCAAGATACGGCGGATCGCGGCTTCCAGGACTTCGTCCCGGCCGGCGCGGATGCCGGCGATAGTCGGTGTCACTTGCTCATCGACAACGATGCCAATCCGCTGGGTTGGCTTTTTGTCGGGATAGAAGACGCCGATGCCGCTGATCATGGTGTGAAGTCCGCCGGGCAACGGTATCGGCGACACGTTGCCGTCGGCTCCGGCGGTTGTGCTGCCGATCACTACCGCGCCAGACGTGGATCGGAACGCCATCGTCGTATACTCGGCTTGGCTCTGCGAGACTTCATCTACCAGGATCACGACTTTCCCGGCGTAGTGCGGCGACTTTGGCGCAAGGCTCGCCGAGTTGCCCCAGTGGAAAGCGCCCGGATTAGCCAAGTCGCCTTGCGTGAAGCGTGCGAATTCCGTAGGTTTGTCTACCAGAAGCTGTCCCAACGCAAAGACCACGAACTCCGACGGGTAATTGCGAATATCGATGATCAGGCCTTTGGTCCCCGCCGCGGAGTCGATGTAGCGGGCAGCCTCCGCGATCTTCACGGAGGAAAGCTTGAGATAGGCGACGTCGGGCGAAAGCCGTCGGAACGTCTCGCCTGGCTGGTCATGCCACGCCGTCTTGAGGTCGATTTCGTTTAGCGACACGCGTGTGGCGCTCAAATCAAGCGTCTCGCTGGCACGGCGCACACGGAGGGCCGCGGGCTTGAAGCAATCGCCATGTGTCATGGAATTACCGATGTCGCGCAGGCGGGCGGGCTGGTTCGAATCGGCGTAGTACGGACTCCACTCCTTGAGGAGCTTGGACACTTCGACGCCATCGAGTTCCTGGATGACATCGCCCGGTTTCAGCCCGGTGGCCTTTCCCAAATCGGGGTTGGAGTAGCCCGTGACCACAGCCTGGTTTTCGACGAAACGCACATTGACAGGAAGCTGGCAGGCTCCCACGGGCGGCCGCACGGCCAGGGAACCCCATAAGTTGGCGTGCGTGTCATTGACCCTGGCGACGAGCGACATCATCTCGCGCTGGTAGGCTTGACGATCCTTCGCCAGGGCGATCCGTGGCACGAACTCGGCCAAAACTGCTCCCCAATCCTCGCCGATCGCGTTGCGGTACGGATACCAATACTGAATGATATTCCAGAAGCGGTAAAGAGCCAGCAGTTGGAAACCGGTATCCGGCAGTTCGATGTTGCAATAGTCCGGTTCGTGATCGAACGAAGGATTCGCCACACCTGGCTTCAGCGACACGTAGAACTGCGTCCCGTAGGCCGGGCGATTGTCGCGGATGCGGCACAAGGTTCGGCTGAGATCCGCTCCCAACGCCGCGTCGTCGGAGATCCAATCCAGGTCCGGCCTCAGTTGGAGGTCATGTTCGTCAATTTTGGCGCAGGCGCCGCAGGGGCCGATGTCCCCCAGCCCGGCGATCCAGCGGACTAGCGCGGCGTTTGCGGCGCTGCGATCCTGAGCGGCGAGAATAACCGGGAGCACGCGGAACAGGTCGTAGTCGAAATGGCGCCTGCCGGAAGTGACTTGCGGATGGTGATATTTCAGGAATCCCCAAACCTTGCCGAGCGTGGCCAGGTTTTCGATCCGCACTGCGGAGAGATCGTGCAGTTCAATGCGCGAGCCTTTGTCGAACTCGCGATCGGTATCGAGCGCGGTCTTGGGCGGTTCCGCTTTAGCCGCTTCCGACACCGGCTTGCGGTCCACCAGCAATTGCAGGCCGTCGGCCCAGGTCTTTCCTGTGCCCGAGATGAGCACGCCGAAAAAGAGTTGTTTCGCCACAGACCGAAGGGGAAGGACGATTGAATACTCCGCCCAGTCGTGAGTGCCATTCAGGTGATGGCTCTCCATGTTGTCGAATTCGATCGCGCCTCCATCGCCATCTTCGCGCATCCACAGGCTGGCGTATTCACTCACGTCCTCGGTTTTGAGGAAGCCGCGGAACTCGACGCGGGTCCCGGTGAAATCGACGGGTATTCCAATCGTGATAGTTGAGAACTTGTCTGCACTGGATGCGTTGCGCTCCAGCCGGACGGCCCACCTGCCGCTGTGGACGATCTTGTCATCCATGAAGATCGTCTCCGGCGGGCCGCCGCCCCAGCCGCGCGGCAAGCCTTGCGGCGATCCGCCGGCTGGCCCCGCTTCGAAGTTAAGGATCGGGGCCAGTTGAGAACGAAAGACACTCGGTGACTGACAGAGCAAGGGCAGGCAGCAAAACGCTACGGCCGTAAGAAGGCGAAGTGTGCAGCGCATTGCTTTATCATAATTAATCGCACTTAACGCGTCTCTGCCGGCGGCGGGCGCGGAAAAGTGTATAGAAAGGTACCCGAACCACTTCACCGAGGGAACATTTGTGTTTACTACCTTAGGCCAGTGCGTCAAAATGGGGATTCCGGCCAAATCCGGAGTTCCGGATTCAACTCAAACGATTGACCACACCGCGGAGTACAGGAGAAACCACATGGCTCACAAACGACCTGCAAAACAACAAGGAACAATCTCACGCGACCAGCTCGCAGATCTGTTGAACGAGGACCTCGCCCGCGAATATCAGGCCATCATTGCCTATGTGGTTTATTCGCAGGTGCTCAAAGGCGCGGAATATATGAATATTGCGGATCAGCTTGAGATCCATGCCAAGCAGGAGCTCGACCACGCGCTGATTATTTCCCGCCAAATCGATTATCTCGGTAAAATGCCAATCACCACGCCCAGACCCGTGAAGACCTCCGACGACCCGAAGGAGATGCTGCGCGCCGATTTGAAGAATGAGACTGAAACGATACGCAACTACCGGGAACGGGTGCGACAGTGTGAAGAACTGGGCGAGTTCGCGATGGCCGAGCAAATTCGGCAAATCCTGGTGAATGAACAGGACCATCAAATCGATCTGGCCACGGCTCTGGGCGAAGAAGTGCCACGCCCTTAGCCTGGACCCACTTCGGACAGCTTCGTCTCTTCGGGCGTGTCGGTAGGGCTCTCGAAGAACAGCCGGTAACCATCCGGATCGGTCAGGCCAGTGACCCACAATCCATTCCCAACCTGTGGTTCCGACGCCGCTATTCCGCGGGACCCGACTTCGTGATAGATCGCCACCGCATCCTCGCACATGAAACAGATCGACACACCCACGCCTAACTTTCCCTCGGGAACCCAGGTGTGGTGCCCCTCTGTGGCAAACTCCTGCAGCATCAGGGCTGCGCCGCCCAGCGCCAGCCAACACCAGCGCACCTTGCCGTTCACTTCCCATTTGTTCTTCATCGCGAAGCCAACGCCCTCCACATAGTAGGCAAGAGAACGCTTCATGTTCGCCACACCCAGGAATGGGACGGCTTGCTTGACATTGTTTGTATCGGGGCTGGTGTTGGAATTCATCGCGCCTGTGTATCCAGGTGCCAACTCGGGTTCACCCACGCTCCGTTCCGGTAGACGAACACTTCCGTGGCCCTGCTCGAGTTTGTGAATGACTTGCCGCCCTGTTCGATTTCATAGAGGTAGGTCGAATAGACGATCGCCACGTAACCATACGCCTGAATTTCGGTCTTCGGGAATTCGAGGCGGACCAACTTACCGCCGTCCGCGGCAAAGCGCGCCGAATTCTCCAGGACGGCTTGGCGGTTGCCCCATTCGCCGCTGCCCGGATCCATAGTCAATAGCTCGGCAGGCAACAGCTTCTCGAGCGCGATACGGTTGCCCGCAAAATACGCGCGCCACACCGCCTCGCGCGCTTCCAGCAGGCTCTTTTTTTCGGATTCGGACAGCTTCCTTAACCTCTGAGACTCCTCGGCGACGGATTCAGGGTGTAGCTCTGTGTCGGACCCCGTCTGAATCCAGGCGCCGTTTTCCTTGGTGTAAAAATCGGTAATCCGGAGCGTCCGCTGTGAAGGTCCGTCGGGCGTCTTGTCGTCAACTTCGGCGACGAACGCCACGAATGCGGCGTCACCCTTGAAAATCATGTCGAATTCGCGCATTTTGTAGCTCACCATTCCGTAGGGACTCTTGGAGTCGAAATATGCGGCGCTACGCATGTACTCGTCGACGCCGCGGATCATCTTCGATGAGCCTTGCAGATAACCGAGCCAATTTGCCGCGTGTGTGGCGCGCAACTCGGCGGCGTCTTTGTGGATGAACGCCTGAAAGATGCGGTCGATGTGCGCCCGAATGGCGGCGCGGTCTGCGCCCCGTTCATCCACTGCGGCGCCAGCCACCAGCGCGCCGGCAATGACGAAGCTGGTAAGACGAATTGTCATATTTACTCCTCTCGAATGAGTTCGGCCGGATTGGCCGCCGCGGCCCGTCCCGCGGGACGCCATCCGCCAAGCAGCGCGGCGGCCGGAAGAAACAGCAGCGCTAGAATGTAGCTGAGGGGATCGAACGGCCTCACGCCGTAGAGCAGCGTTCCCAGCCAGCGTGCGGCGGCCAGCGCCGCGACCGCTCCGATCAGCACGCCGGCGGCTGCGAGCATGCCCACTTCCCGCAGGACCATGCGGAGCACGTCGCCCGCGTGCGCCCCCAGGGCCATGCGGATGCCCATTTCCGGCCGGCGCTGGGAGACCTGGTAGTTGAACACGCCATAGATTCCGGTACCCGCGAGCAGCAGCGCAAGGGCGCCGAAAATCGCAGCCAGCACGGCCGTGAAACTCACCGGGGAGATCTCACGCGACAGGTACTCGGTCATGGGTGTGACTTTGGCCATGGCGGCGGTCTTGCTGCGATCGTGAAGCATCTTGCGAATGGCGGGCACGAGTGACAATGGATCGACGCCGGCGCGCAACACGAACGTTAAGGGGCTGCGCGGGCTCTGCTCGAACGGCATGTAGATTTGCCCGCGGACCTGCTTGGTGAGTGAGTGATTGTGCAGGTGTTCCACCACGCCGACTACAACACTGAGTCTGGGTTCGAATCCATTCTCGGCCATGTGCTCGGCGACGATCTTCCGCCCGATGGCGGATTGGCCGGGCCAGGTGGTTCGCGCGAGCAACTCATCCACAATCGCCACCTGCCGCCCGCCGGCGCGATCATCGCGGTTGAAATAGCGGCCTTCCAGGAGGCGCGCTCCCATCGCGGCGAAATAGCCGGGGGTGACGCAGCGCAGGTCGGAGACCAAAGTGGCCGCCTGATTCGCATCGACGCCCTCGGGCTGGTAGGGACTATACCAGTTGGGAATATCGGTATCCAGCGGCAACTGGGAGGTTGCGCCCACGCGTTCCACGCCGGACAAGGCGGCGAGTTGCGCTTCCCAATCGGCTACTGCGTTGCCCGGTATTCCGTTGGAGATTTGAAATGCAAGCAGATGGCGCGGCTCGAAACCGGGGTGTACCCGCTCAATCTTCGAAAGCGTACGCGCGGTTAGAGCCGCGCCAGTCACCAGCACGAAACCTAGCGCGATCTCGCCAATGATGAGAGCCGCTCCCGCGCGCCGGTGAAGACGGCCCAGCCAGCCGCGCCCCCCGGTGCGCAGAGTGGCCACGAAATCCAGGCGCAGGCTGTCGACGGCCGGCACCAATCCGAAGAGCAGCGCGGCGGCCAGCGAGCAGGCGGCGGCGAACGCCAGCGCCGGCCAGCTCAACCCCGTGTCCGCCATGCGCGTCAGGCGTTCGGGGCGGATCGCCAGCAATCCGCGGAAACTCGCCCAGCCTACGGCGATGCCTGCCGCTCCTCCCAGCAGACAGAGCACGGCGCCCTCGGCGATCAACTGACGCACGATCCGGCATCGAGATGCGCCTAAACTGAGGCGCACGGCCATCTCTTTGCGACGATCGCCGGCTCGGGCCAACAACAAGCTGGCGACGTTCACGCAGCAAATCGACAGAACGAAGACGGCGCCTGCAAAAAGCGCCGCTAGGGCGGGCTGCACGTCACGCACAGCATCGGCCTGCATGCCTGCCAGTGTGAACCCTAGGTTTTCCGAAGCGTATTCGGCATACGCGCCGCCAATTTCCTTCGCCACGCGGTCAAGATCGCGCTGCCCTTCGGCCAACGAGACGCCCTGCTTCAGGCGGGCAACCACGCGGATGAAATACTGTTCGCGCCCTTCATAGACGCGATGGTCGAACGTATCGAAGACCCGCACGTCGGCCGGCACGTTTGAATCGGGCGCGAAGTGAAGCTGGAAATCGGGCGGCAGGATGCCCACCAGCGTGTTCTCCCAATCCATGGGGAGACTCTTGCCGACCAGCCTGCCGTCGCCCGCGAAGCGGCGCCGGAAGAAGCCGTCCGTGAGCATGATCGCGGGTCCGCCATTGTCCTCCTTGGCGAAGGTGCGGCCGCCATGCGCCGGGTCCGCATGAACGCCGAGCACGTCGAAGAAGTTGGTGGTCACGCGGGCACACTTTACCTGCTCGGGGTTATCGCCAGTAAACGTGCGCGTAATGGTCCAAATCCCCGCCACGCCCGCCAGGGAGCGGTTGCGCCGCTCGATCTCGCCCAGGATCGCGCCGGATACCGGAGCGCGTGCGTTGCCGGCTGTCCGGAAACCGGCCCATATCAGCGCCAACTTTTCCGGGTGATCATAGGGCAGCGGGTGCAGCAGAACGCCGTAGAATACGCTGAAAATGGCGGTGTTGATGCCGATACCCAAGGCCAGCGTGGCCAGGGCAATCACGGTGAACGACGGACGCCGGCGCAGTCCGCGCAGGGCGTAGCGGGTGTCCTGAAGCAGAGCTTGCAGGCCGGAACCCACCATGCCGTCGCGAACGTTTTCTTTGACCTGTTCCAAACCCGCAAACTCAAGCCGTGCGGCGTGGCGCGCCCGCGCGGGGGACATGCCGCGTTCGACGAACCGGTCGACGATCATGTCGAAGCTGGATCGAAGCTCTTCGTCCAGATCGTCTTCCAGGCGGCGGCGCCGGAAGAGGTACTCGAAGAGGTGCGCGAGGCGGCGGAACATCTCTTATCCTTTTATCTAGCCTTCCGATTCCAGCATCCAATTCATAGCCGAAGTCATGCGGTACCATTTGCGCTTTTCCTCGGCAAGCTGCGCGCGGCCGCCGCGGGTCAGCTTGTAATAGCGCGCGCGGCGGTTGTTTTCCGAGTGCGCCCATTCGCCCTCCAGCCATCCTCTCTGCTCCAAACGGCGGAGCGCGGGAAACAACGAACCGGGTTTGACCACGAAGGCCCCGCGGGTGACCTGCTGGATGCGATCGGCAATGCCGACGCCGTGCATAGGGGCGAGTTCGACCGCCCGAAGAACCAACAGGTCTAATGTGCCCTGTAGAAGATCCATAGCTGAATCAAAAATTCTAGCACACGCACAAATCTTTTTCTACAGATCGTCTTCAGGACCGGCATTCCTTCAGGCCCTTCAAAAAAAGGGGAGATCGGCTCGCTCGAACCGTCCGTAACTGAGGAACTACCTGATCTGAAGAATATTGACCTGTCCGGTTTTGGTTTGCCGGGCCATGTCGCGGATCTCCGCAAACTGTGGCCGGTAAGCCGCGATGTGGTTGAAGCGGGTGATTAGGACCGCACGTGACGCTTCCGCCATCAGCGCGCCATTGGCGAGCGCTCGCCAGCCCATTTCCGCAACTGTCTTCACTTCGTCGCCGGGAAGGCTAACCTAAGTCTGGGATTCACACACTCGTCAAGGAGGATGCGCATTCATTCATCTGATCGCCAGCGCTCCATCGCCCATGCGCTCGCATCGCGGCGCCGCCTCCCCGATGAGAAGGGGATCGAAACACCCAGGCGAGCAGCCGCCGCCTCGGGATATGGCTGGCGGCTGCACCCCGAATCCCAGCCGCTGGGACCCGATATCCGCTGCGATGCCCGCGCCCGAGCGATGTCGACCGGCAGGCTATTCCGGGGGGGCAGTTCGGTTTGCCTGGCACGGTGGGGCAGGCGGTTTCGCCTGCAAAGGCGAGCGTGGCTCGCCCCGCAGCCTACTTACGCCGACAGAACGCCTTCGAAGCTTAAGGCCGGGCGCCGGCGTGGCCGCCTGACCTAAAATCTCGCGAGGCCATCGCAGATCCGATGAACGGCACCGGCGCCCGCCACCTTCTGCACCTGGTTTCCGCTTATCATGTTTGAATGACGAAGGTTCTTGCCACCGCGAGTGTGGCCCTGATGGCCGCGCTGGCCGCCGCGCAAACCGATCCCGCCATCCAGCAGATCTCCAGCCGCCTGACGCCCAACGATCTCAAGGCCGATGTTTCCTTCCTAGCCTCCGATCTGCTCCAGGGAAGAGCCACGCCTTCGCCCGGTCTCGACATCGCCGCCGAATACATCGCCGCCCAGTTCCGCCGCGCGGGTCTGGAACCGGCCGGCGACGATGGCTATTTCCAAACCGCCCTCTATGCCAACGTGACGCCCAACCTTGAGGGCTTGGAATTGACCCTCGAAACGGCCGGCAACACGGTCAGGGCGCACCCGGAATCCATGGCCCTGCAGCAGGCCTTCGCGGCGGATTTCAGCCGGTTGCCGATGGTCAAAGCCACGGGAAGCGATGCCGCGGCCATCGCCGCCCTCACGCCCGAGCAGGTGCGCGGCAAGGTGCTGGTCCTCGATTTTTCCCAGGATGCGAATCCCCGCGCGATGATGCCGGTCATGCGCCAGCTTCCCGCCACCGCCGCCCGGTTGCAGCCGGCGCTAGTGGCGCTTCTGCGCGCCGGCGCTTCGCCGTCCGCTATGACCGCGCGCTTGCGCGAGATGTCCCCTTCGTCTTCCACGCCCGTCCTGATCGTATGGGACGATGCCATACGCGCCGCGCTCGCCGCGACAGGCACAACGGACGCCGCCATTTCGGTCCACATTCCGCCGCCCACCGTGGTCCCTGTCAAGCTGCACAACGTAATAGGCGTCCTGCGCGGCTCCGACCCCGCCCTACGCGATACCTACGCGCTCGTCACCGCCCATTACGATCACTTGGGCGTGCGCGGCGCCGGCGATGGCGACCACATCTACAATGGCGCCAATGACGACGGCAGCGGCACCGCGTCGGTGATCGAAATCGCGCAGGCGCTCGCCGCGTTGCCCGCGCGCCCCAAGCGTTCCATTGCCTTCATCGCCTTCTTCGGTGAAGAGCTCGGCCTGGTGGGTTCGCGCTATTACGGCGCGCACCCCGTGTTTCCGCTGGCTAAGACTGTGGCCGATCTCAACCTGGAACAATTAGGCCGTACCGACGTCGATGGCGGCTCCAGCGTCGGCCTGGTGAACGTGACCGGCTACGACTTCTCCACTATCACCGGCACGCTTCGCCAAGCCGGACAAGACACCGGCCTGCAGGTGGTGAAGAACGCCCAGCTCAACGTGCGCTACTTCGCGCAGAGCGACAACCAGGCGCTCGCCGATGCGGGCGTTCCCGCGCATACGCTTTCGGTGGGCTACGCCTTCCCCGATTATCACCAGCCCGGCGACGAATGGCCGAAGCTGGATTACGACAACCTCGCCAAGGTGGACCTCACCGTGGCGCTGGCCGTCTTCCGGCTGGCCAACAGCCTCGAGACGCCGCAATGGAATGCCGACATCCCCGACACCGGCCGCTACATCAAGGCGCGCCAGGATTCGCTCGGCAAATGAGGTAGCGCCCATCCATCGTTTCAAACCGAATCCATGCGCCCAGCCTCCAGCTCCGCTAGAATAAAGACATGGGCGACCGCCTGTTGCAGCTCTTGGATTTCTTCCTCGAGCGTCCCCCGCTCACTGGCGCTTTGGTCTGCGGCGCCTTGTATCTGCTGAAGCGGTCGCGGAAGCCCCAATTGAGCGCGGCCGAACGGCGGCATGCCGTGGATCTTTCCGATTCGCAGCGCACCTACGCCGAGAAAATGTACGATCCCCCTACCGACGACGAACAGGCCGCCGGCACAGGCTCAAAAGCATAAATACGCGCGCTACCCCGCCGGCTCGATAATGGCCGACATCGATCCCACGCAACGCGGCAAGCGCGGGTCTGGGCCGTACGCGTGGATCTGATCGCGCGCGAACTCGGCTTGCGGCCGCTCGCATGTGATGATCACCGTGCGCCCGCACCTATCCACCTCTTCGGCGTGCCGGAAGGCTTCGTCCAGCGTGAATATGAACAGCATCTGGAGCATCTCGATCACGTAGTCGTAGCTATGATCGTTGTCGTCGAGCAGCACGACGTTGTACAAGGGAAGGTGCGCTTCCCGTTCCGTGATTCGGGTCTCCGGAGCAACCGTGGTTTTCGGCATGGCCCGCTACGAATTAGTATGCCACGCCGGGACGTTTGCGGGAAACGCGGCGGGCGGCGGAGCGAGCAGAAGGTCCCGCAGGGTATGCACCATAATGTACGTATCCAGTCCCCCCGAAAGGTGCTTCAGGTAGTAGAAATCGTATTCCAGGCTGCGCAGCGTATCTTCCGGCTGGTCCGGCGCGGTATTGATTTGGGCCCAGCCGGTGATCCCCGGCTTCACCACGTATCGCTGCCGGTAAAACGGGATCCGCTCGCTCAAGACCTTGGCGAATTCGGTTCGATCCGCGCGCGGTCCCACGAAAGACATGTCGCCGCGCAGTACATTCCACAGGCGCGGCAGCGCATCCAGGCGCCATCGCGCCACGAACCGTTGCGCGCCGTTCCGGCCGTCGTCCGCCAGGCGGAAGCTGCAAAGGCGGAACGGCTTGCAGCCCAAGCCCATGCATTCCTCCCGGATCAACAACGGACCTTGCGACGAGAGTTTCAGCAGCACTGCCGCCAGCAACAGCAGCGGCGCGGAGAGCACGGTCAAAATCAACGCCAGCAACCAGTCGCCCAGCGTTTGGTAGACCAGCCGCTGCGGGCGCGGGCGGAACGATCCGGACATGAGCATTTCAGATGGATGCAACTCGCCCAGCAGGACCCGCCCGCATAGCAGCTCGTAGGCCGCGGAAGCCTCGTCGATGGCCAACCCGCCGTAGCGCAATTGCAGCAAATCTGCGATGGGTGTTTGGCCGCGGCGTTCGTCCAGCCCCACCACGATGCGGTCGGGCGCGGTCTCGGCCGCGATCCGTTGCAGCGCGCTGACAGGTCCCAGCCACGCGCCGCCCTCCGGGGGCGCGGCCCGCGCCTCGCCGTCGTCCACATAACCGATTACCTGCAAGCCGAGTTCCGGGTGGGCGCCGATATGGCCGCACATTTCCGCCACCAAAGGGCTCATGCCCACCAGCAGGATCCGCCGCGGGCCCACCACCCGGAGCACGAAAACGCTGTAGACCACCCGCCAGGCGAACAGCGCCAGCACCAGCACGGCGCAGGTCGGCAGCATCAGGCGCAGCGGCAGGCGTAAACCGTCGCTTACGTAACCCAGGATGCCTTGCGCCAGCAGCGCGATCCCCATCACCAGCGACAGTTGCTGGATGAGCAAGACGCGCGACGTTACATAGAGCTTGGCATACAAATCCTCGAAGTACAAACCGAATAGGATGCTGCCGCCCGCCAGGGCAATGCGCAGCAGGCCATTATCGTAGAACAGGAAAACCGTGGGATCCACGGGCAGAATGAGGTATGCGGCCACCAGGAAGCACGCCGCGATCAGCAGGATTTCGGAGAATAGCAGCGCCAGCGCGCCGACTGGTACGAAGACTCGGGATAATCGGTTCATCACCGCAGGCTCCCAGGCTGTGGCGGCCGCTCAGGCCGCCGCGCCGCGACCGTCGGCGGAGCGGTCTCCGCATCCCTCATTGCGTGGAAAACGACGTCCCGCAACTGCAAGTCTTCTGCGCATTCGGATTGTCGATCGTAAATCCGGATTGAATCAGCGACTCCTTATAGTCCAGCGTCAGTCCGTCCAGATAAACGAAGCTCTTCGGATCGATCAGCACTCTCGCGTCGCCTGGCCCGAACACATGATCGCCGGCGCGTTCCTTCGTCTCCAGCTTGTACAAATACGAGAACCCCGAACAGCCGCCCCCCTGCACAGCCAGCCGCAATCCTCCATTGACGCCTTCCTTGGCCAGGATCTGCCTGATTCGCTGCGCTGCCTTTTCCGTTACTTGAATCATATTCCCCCCGTGGAACAGGCCTGCTGGCCTGTCCCTCTGCCGACCGGCGGCGCCGTTAGCTCTCGCAGCTTCTTCACCGCTTCAATCGCGCACGCCGCCGCCCAGTCGACTTCCTCTTCGGTGTTGAACCGTCCCAGCCCGAAGCGGATGGCCGTGCGCGCCGCATCGTCTCCCACGCCCATGGCCTTCAGCACATAGCTTGGCTCCTTCGTGGAAGACCCCGCCAGCGCCGCCGAAGTACATGCCGATCCGCTGGATACCGCGACGCCGCGCATCCCCATCATCAGCGATTCCGCCTCCACGTCCGCGAAGCTCATGTTCAGGTTGCCCGGCAGGCGATGCTCCATGCTGCCGTTGACCCGCACGTCCTCCAGCCCGGCCTCCAGCTTCTCGCGCAAGCGGTCGCGCAGTCGCCCGAGCCGGGCGCTCTCCTCGCCCATTTCGCGGCCGGAAATCGCGCAAGCCTCGCCCAGACCCACGATGCCCGGCACGTTCAGCGTCCCCGATCGCATCCCGCGCTCGTGACCGCCGCCATCCATCTGCGCGGTCAATCGCACGCACGGGCCGCGCCCCCGCATGTAGAGCGCGCCGGTGCCCTTCGGCCCATACATCTTGTGCCCCGAAATCGACAGCAGGTCGATGCGCGCCGCATCCACATTCACCGGCACTTTGCCCACCGCCTGCGCCGCATCGCAGTGGAACGGGACGCCGCGCTCCCGGCAGATCCGGCCAATCTCGGCCACCGGCTGGATGCTGCCCGCCTCGTTGTTCGCGTACATGATCGAAACCAGCACGGTGTGCGCCCCGATGGCCGCCTCCACCGCGCCCGGATCCACCAGCCCGTCACGGCCTACCGGCAGCCGGGTCACGCGCGCGCCGCGCTGCTCCAACCTGGCGCAAACGTCCAGCACCGCTTTATGCTCGGTGCCGCAAGTGATGAAATGGTCGCCTTTGCCCGCATACGCCTCCGCCACGCCCTTGATCGCGAGGTTGTCCGACTCGGTTGCCCCGCTGGTGAAGACGATTTCCCGCGGCGCCGCGCCGATCAGCCGGGCCACCTGCTTGCGCGCTTCCTCCACTGCCTGTTCCGCCTCCCACCCGAACTGGTGGCTGCGGCTGGCCGCGTTTCCGAACTTGCCCGTGAAAAACGGCATCATCGCCGCCAGCACGCGCGGATCCAAAGGGGTAGTCGCGTGGTGATCCAGATAAACCATCGATCTCATCCGATTATCGCAGTTCCGCGCCGCCTCATTCTGTCTCATGTCCCCGGCCTCCTGTCTCCCGCATTTCCTGCCGATGAGTATCAAGTGGGCCAAATCTGCGGGACACCGGCACAGCCAGACCGGAAAGCGCTGCTGGCCCGAATTCCCGCCTTTCCGCCAATCGTGCTGCGATTGCTCGATCTGCTCGCGCGCGACAATGTCGATATCCGGGAACTGGTCGCGCTCATTTCCAGCGATCCGGCCTTCGCCGCCCAGATCCTGCGGGTCGCCAACTCGCCGTTATTCGGTTTCCGCGCCCAAATCGACAGTCTACACTCGGCCCTTATTGTACTGGGGCTGCGCCGCGTCCGTTCGCTTTGCATGACCGTCGCCACGGCCGATCAAATGAAGGCCGTGTTGCATATCCAGGAACTCGCCCACTGCTGGCGGCATATGCTGGCCTGCGCGCTGCTCACCGAGCAACTCGCGCGCTGCTGCTCCGCCTTCGAGGATCGCGCTTATACCGCCGGCTTGCTGCACGACATCGGCCGCCTGGGGTTGCTGTTGGCCTATCCGAAGGAGTACGCCGAGCTGCTCCGCCGTGCCCCTCGGGATCCGCTGGAGCTGCTGGAAATCGAACGCCGGGAACTGGGCCTGGATCATTGCGAAGCCGGCCGCGCAATGGCCGAGCACTGGAACCTGCCGCCGGATTTCCAAATCGTCGCCGCCCTCCATCACGAGCCGATCGACGGTGCCAGGGTGGACCTGCTCGCCTTGGTGCACTTGGGTTGCAGGATTGCCGATAGCCTCGGTTTCTGGGTGGTAGAGCCCCTCCGGCACTGCTCCCCCGAGGAGATCCAGGAGTCCCTTCCGCCCCTGTTTGCGGCGCGCATCCGGATCGACGCCGAGTGCTGGCGTGAGATCGTGGAGCGCCGCATCCGGTGCTACGAAGACCCCGACGGCTGGACCCCGGAAGACTTCGCGCGGCCCCCCGAGCGCGCCGGCGAAGAGCCCGAACTGCCCGTGGCCGAACTGGCCAAGCTGCATCTGCCCGATCCTAACGCCAGCGCTTCACTCCCCCGCGAGATCCTGACCATGGCGGGTATTGGGCTGTTCTTCACCATCCTGATCGTCGCCCTGGTCTTTTTCGCCCTCAAGAGGTAGGGGGCCGGGGCGCCGCGGACAGAACACGATCGAAAGATTGTGGCGGTCCCCTGAAATTACGCACTTTGGATGACTTACCTCCGCTAACTAAAGACAGCGCCCTAAATTGCCGATAAGAACTGGGGCGCATGTTATCCTACCTTGCGATGGCCGCCGTAGTGTATCCGGTCGAGTGTCTCCACCCGGTCGAATGCGAGATCGAGCTTCTGACTCCCGCCGAGGACGTCGCCGATCCCTTGCTCTCCATTGTGGTGCCCGCGCTGAATGAGCGCATCGCCATCGCCGAGTTCGTCCAATGGTGCAAAGCCGGTCTGGCCGCCGCCGGCATCCGCGGGGAAATCCTCATTGTCGATAGCTCCACGGACAACACCCCCGCCATCGCCCTTGCCAGCGGCGCGCGCGTCTTGCGCACCCCCCGCCGCGGCCTGGGCCGTGCCTATATCGATGCAATCCCTTATATACGCGGTAAGTATGTCCTGATGGGAGACGCCGATTGTACTTATGACTTCCGCGAGTTATCCGGTTTCGTCCGGCAATTCCGCGCCGGCTATGAGTTCATCATGGGGTCGCGCTTCCGCGGCGTCATCGAGCCGCACTCCATGCCCGCCCTGCACCGCTATTTCGGCACGCCGCTCACCACCGCGATTCTGAACATCCTCTACTCCACGGGCTTCTCCGATATCCATTGCGGCATGCGCGGCATCACCCGCGACGCCCTGGTGCGCCTGGACCTCAAATCGCAGTCCTGGGAATACGCGTCGGAAATGGTGCTCAAGGCCGTGTGCCTCAAGCTGAAGACCGCCGAAGTGCCCGTGCATTTCCTGAAGGACCCCGCCGGCCGCCTCAGCCACATGAAGCGCAACGGATGGCTGGAGCCCTGGCGCGCCGGCTGGATTAACTTGCGCGCCATGCTCCTGTTCGGCGCGGATTTCTTCCTGCTGCGTCCCGGCCTCGTCCTGCTGGCCCTCGGTCTGCTCATTACCGTGCCCGTCAGCCTGGGCCCCCTGCCGCTCGGTCCCGTCACGCTTTCGCTGAACTGGATGATGCTGGGCCTCACCCTCTCCGTCGTGGGACTGCAGTGCTTCTATCTGGGCTGCATCGTGCAAGTGATGTACCGCTATTCCCCGGCTCGCGCGGAACGCTGGCTGCGGCTCTTCTCGTACGACCGGGCCATGCTGGCGAGCGGCCTGGCCGGCCTGGCGGGTTGCGCGCTCGGCGTGCCCCTGATCCGTGAATACGTGGCCGGAGGCCTGCGCCTGCCCTCCATGCCCACGCCCCAAATGCATCTCGCGGTGCTGGGCCTGCTCTTCCTGATCGCCGGATTTTACACCTTCAGCTGCACGCTGGTGCTGCACGCCGCCGGCAGGGCGGAGCCCCTGGTCCGCGCGGCACCCCCTAGACCCGCTTCCGTGAAGCTATGAACCGGCACGCACTCATCACCGGGGGGGCGGGCTGCATCGGCTCGGACCTCGCCGCGGCCCTGCTCGCCGGCGGCAGCCAGGTCACGGTCGTCGACAACCTCAGCAGCGGCAAGCTGGAGCACATCGCCGGCTTGCTGCCCCATCCCGGCTTTCGCTTCATCGAAGGCGACCTGCTGGATACCGCCCCGCTGGATGCCGCCTTCGCCAACGGCAGTGTCGAGATCGTCTACCACCTGGCCGCCAATCCCGATGTCAAGTTCTTCCCCGGCGACCCCACCGATAAAGACCTTCGGCAGAACACCATCTGCACATACAACGTGCTCGAGAGCATGCGCCGCCACGGCGTCCGCCGCCTGGCTTTCTCCTCCACCTCGGCCATATACGGCATCTGCGAACGCCAGCCCATCGCCGAGGACCAGGCGCCCCGTCCCATCTCCCTATACGGCGCCACCAAGCTGAGCTGCGAAGCCATGATCGGCGCCTTTCAGCACCTGTTCGGCATGGACTGCTGGATATTCCGTTTCGCCAACGTTGTGGGACCCAAGGTCCGCAAGCGCGGCCGTACGGTCATCGGCGACTTTATCGACAAGCTGCGGCGCGATCCCGCCCGCTTGCAGGTGCTGGGCGACGGCCGCCAGGCCAAGTCCTACCTGCTGGCGGGAGAGTGCGTCGCCGCCATGCTCTTCGCCGTGGAGCGCGCGCCCCGCGGCTTGCAGGTCTTCAATCTTGGTTGCGACGATTCCCTCAGCGTCACCCGCATCGCCCAAATGGTGGCCGCCGCCATGGGACTTTCCGGTGTGACGCTCGAATACACCGGCGGCGAGGGCGGCTGGCTGGGAGACGTGCCCCGCTTCCGCCTGGATGTAACCGCCGTCAACCGGTTGGGCTGGCGCGCGCGCTGCAACTCCGAAGAAGCCGTCGCCAGCGCCATTGAAGCCTCTCTGGTGGGGCGGACGCCCTCGCTGGTGGCGCACGCGGTTCCGCCTGCCATGCGCGATTGCGAGCCCGCATGCAAGCCGTAATCCTGGCTGGCGGACTGGGTACCCGCCTCGGCCCGCTCACCCGCAAGGTGCCCAAGCCCATGGTCCCGGTGGCCGGCGTCCCCTACCTGGAGCATCAACTCCGGCTGCTGGCGCGCCAATCCTTCCGTGACGTGCTGTTGCTGACCGGCTATCTGGGTGAGCAGATCGAGAGCTATTTCGGCAGCGGCGCCCGCCTCGGCATGCGACTCCGCTATTCGCGCGAGTCCCAGCCACAGGGCACCGGAGGCGCGTTGCGCGACGCCCGCCGCCACCTCGCCGAAACCTTCCTGCTGCTCTACGGCGATTCGCTGCTGCCCATCCAGTACGCCGCCGCCGCCCGGCGCTTGAAAGACTCCGCCGCCCTCGGCGTGGTCGTGGTCTATCGCGATCCCTCCGGCGAAACCGCCGTGCGCCCGAATGTGGCCCTCGACCGCGGCCTGGTCACCCGCTATGACAAAACCGCGACCGCCGGTCCCGTCCTCGAATACGTCGAAGCCGGCGTGTCCTGCTTCCGCCGCGAGGTGCTCGACCTGCTCCCCGCCGCCATGCCCGTATCTTTCGAGCAGTGCGTCTTCCCGCGGCTGATCGCCCGCCGTCAACTGGCCGGCTTGCCCACCTCGCAGCGTTTCTACGATATCGGAACACCGGAGCGCCTGCAGGCTATCGAAGAATATCTGCGCGCGCCATCTGAGCCATCCGGGAGAGACTTATCCCATGAGCAGCCCCATTATCGCTGACCTGGATCGCGCCCCGCGCGAGCAGTCCTACCTGCAGCACGGAAGCACCTTCGTCGACCGGCTGCGGACCCGTTTGGTTCAGCGCGAAGTTCTGCGTCGTTTGCCGAAAACGGACGGCCTGCGCGTTCTGGACCTCGGTTGCGGCTATCACGCCGCCTGCCTCAAAGCGATCCTCAGGGCGGGCGGCGATCGGCTGGCCCAAGGCGTGGGTGTGGACTTCCATGTCAGCGAGGAAAGCCGCCGCCATCCGCGCTTGAGTTTCGTGGTCTCCTCGGTCGAGGATGCCTTGCCCGGACTGCCCTCCGGCGCTTTCGACGCGGTGCTGTTCATCTCCGTCCTGGAGCACGTCTGGAATCCGGCCGAATGCCTGAGCCACTGCCATAGAGTGCTCAAAACCGGCGGCCGGCTGCTGGTGAATGTCCCGACATGGTACGCCAAACCGGTTCTGGAGCTGTCGGCGTTTAAGTTCGGCGCCAGTCCGGCATGTGAAATGGACGACCACAAAATGTATTACTCGAAGCGCGATCTATGGCCCCTGCTGGTGCGCGCCGGGTTCAAACCCAGCCGCATCCGCCTGGAATATCGAAAATTATGCATGATTCTGTTTGCCACGGCTATCAAGCGGTAGACGACTGGGACCGCCACTGGCTGGATTTCAGCGCCGCCGCCGAGCTGTCGCCGGCCACGCGCTACCGCCGCCGGCTGGCCTTGCGCCTCCTTGCCGAAGACCGGCGCAACGCCCACGCGGTGCGCATGCTGGAGATCGGCAGCGGCGCCGGCCAGTTTGCCGAAGAGTTCCTCGCCGCCGCGCCGCGCGCCCAGTTCCTCGGGCTGGAGCTGAGCCGCACCGGCGTGGACATCGCCTCCCGCCGCGTGCCCCGCGCCCGCTTCCTGCAACGCGATTTGCTGGCGCCCGGTGAGACAGGCGACAGCCTGCCGGAGGGCGACGGCTTCCGCGCTACCCACGCCCTCTGTTCCGATGTGCTGGAACATCTCGACGATCCGGCGCTGCTGCTGCGTCACGCCGCGGCCTACATGGCGCCCGGATGCAAACTCGTGGTCACCGTGCCGGGCGGCTGGTACAGCGCCTTCTATGGCCACATCGGCCACCGCCGCCATTACACCCCGGCGCAATTGAGCGCTCTGCTTGAAAGCGCCGGTTTTGCCGTCGAGCGCGCGTGCGCCGCCGGCTTTCCCTTCTTCAATATTTACCGCATGCTGGTCACGCTCCGCGGAAAGGAACTCATCGCCCAGGCCGCCCGCGGTCCCTCGCTGCTGATGCGCGCTTCCGGCGCGCTCTTCGATGCGCTGTTCCGCCTGAACCTGATGCACCCGTGGGGCTGGCAGACCGTGGCCGTAGCCCGTTACCGCGGCGCGTAAGGCGCCGCCTGCGGATCCGCCGCGTCCGCCTCCACCAACCATGCCTTGCGGCCCGGCTGGAGGGCGTGGTAATAGTCCAGCAGTTCGCGATTGGCCGCGTCCCCCATATCGCGCGCCCACACAATCGCCGACCCGTCGATGTCCGCGCGATTGTAGACCCACTCTTCAATGAAGTTGTGATCCGGCGCGTAGCGCACGATCGCCAAATGACGCCCCCCTTCGCTCTGCATCCGGTGCATCACAGCTAGCCGGTGTGCGGTGAACGGCTTGTGCGGATACTCGTCGTTAGTGAGCCGGGACGCATCGTACGCCGCATCGGCGAAGAAGAGCGTCACGAAAATCGCCAGCAGGCGAACGCCGAACTTCACGCGCAGGCACTGCGCGCCCAGCGCGGCGAGCAACAGCACCAGGCCGGTGGCCGGGGCGAAGTATTGCGCCGTGGAGAACCTCTCGAGCAGCAGGCCCGCCACCGGCGCCGCGGCCAGAGCCAGGGCCACCTGCACCTTTCGCCCGCGGCGCACCAGCACGGCGGTAAACAAGGCCACCGCCGAGACCGGCGTCACGAAGTAGCGCAGCATTCCCAGGAAGGCGATGAGCAGGCGCGGCGGCCATTCCCGCGCCACGCGATAGTAAGACATGTCCCACACTTCCCAAAACCTCCGCATCGCCTCGTGCCGGTAAACCGGTGGCGGGCCCAGCGGCATTATCCAGAAGATCGGCGCAAAACCGTACTGCGCCTGATGCAGAGCATACGGCATCTGCAGAGGGTTCCCCGTAACACGATAGTTGTAGTAGAGCATCGCCGCTAACCCGCAGCCCAGAATCGCGCCGGCTGGCGCCGCCACCCGCCCTACCAGCAAATCCCGAAAAGGCCGCCGCGAACGCCACCGCCAGATCAGCAGGGCGATCGCCGCTCCCGCCGCCGTGACCGCGCCTTCGTAGGGCCGGCTGTTCGCCAGGGCCACTGCCCCCAGCGCCGCCAGCGCCGCCACTCCCGTTGTCGGCCGCCGCGCCAACCGCGGCACTGCGCCCAGAACCAGCGCGCCTGCCGCCGCGGCCACCGCGCCACCCATGTAGGAATTGATCCAGTTTCCCGCGATTCCCCACTGCGCCACCGCCATCAAGCCGCCCAGCAGTGCGTATCGCGGCGGCAGCCACCCTTGCAGCATCCAGCACAGCGCCGCGCACATCAGCCCGCAACTCAGCCACACCCCATACCAGGGATTCCCGAACAGCTTCCACCCCAACGCCAGAAACAGCGACTGCGCCGGCGGATATTTGCTTGCGTAGGTGGGCTGAAAGTTTTCGTGGAAGGTTTCAAAGTGTACCCACATGCGGTGCGGCGGATTAGTCACCCGCCCCAGGCAGAAGGTTTCCGCGCCCAACAGGTATGCGAACTCATCGTGCACCGCGGGCTGCGGAATCGGCCGCACCGGCAGCAGCGCCAAGCGTATCGCCAGCGCCAGCAAGCCCACTCCCAGACACACCCAGCCCGCGCGTTTTTGAAGTTGCGCGTGAAGTCGGACTGCACCTCCCGCGCCGGTGGTCCGATCCACGGGCGCTGAACAAACGTCTCCAGTCCAAATAAGTTGCGAAAGTGGCAAGGCGAAACACCAGCTTACGCTACGGTCTTTGGCGGTGACAATTCGAAGCGGCAGGCTGCCCGCTGTTCACTAAAGATAATCTTCGGAGCGCCTTCCGGCCCCCAAACAGCGGCGAGGCTTGCCATATTGCATGCTGGTATCCAACATGGTATACTGTCCTTATGGAACAAGCACGCAAGATCACCGTAGAAGTGCCGCAGGAGCTCCTCGCAAAGGCGCAAGGGGCGAGCGGCGGCGGCATTACCCAAACCGTTCGCACCGGCCTGCAACTGGTCGCAGCATCGGAGGCCTACGCGCGGCTGCGCCAACTCCGCGGCAAAGTTCGCTTCACGCATACGTTTGCCGAGTTGAAGGTCGACCGGTGATCGCGGTCGACACCAGTTCCTGGATCGCCTTCTTGCAAGGAGAAGCCGGCGAGGATGTGGAACTGCTCGATAAGGCGCTCCAGGATCGGCAGGTGCTCATGGTGCCCGCTGTGCTCACCGAAGTATTGAGCGACCCGCAGCTTTCCGCGGAGCTTTCAGAAACTCTCTCGGAACTGCCGCTCATCGAGGTCTGTTCCGGTTATTGGCAAAGGGCGGGCGAGTTGCGGGCAAAGGTGTTGGCGAAGCGGCGCAAGGCGCGCCTCGGCGATGCGCTGATCGCTCAAACTTGTCTTGATCGCGGCGTTCCTCTGCTTACCCGGGACCGGGATTTCGGGGCGTTCGCCGATGCTGCCGGCCTCGATCTCCTGATCGGGTCCGCAACCGATTGAACTCCCTATCGCGGCTCTGGTGGGGCAGGCGATTCCGCCTGCCAACGTCTGACCAAGCCCGCCCCATCCGCGTCCACCAGCCAGATCTTGCGGCCCCTGTAATAGTCCGCCAACTCGCGGTTGGCCGCGTCTCCCATATCGCGCGCCCACACAATCGCCGACCCGTCGATATCGGCGCGGTTGTATACCCACTCTTCAAGCACGTTGTGATCCGGCGCGTAGCGCACGATCGCCACCTGCTTCCCGCCTTTGCTCTCCAGCCGCCGGATCACGCTCAGCCGGCGTGCGGAGAATAACGGGTTGGCATAAGGGTCCGGATCCCGGACAACGTTGAACCCGGCGGCTATGAAAAACAGCGCGGCGAAGATCGCCAGTGCGCTCCCTCCCCAGTGCACACGCATGTACTGGACGCCCAGCATGGCCAGCGCCAGCACCAGCCCGGCGGCCGGCGCAAAGTAGTGCGGCAGGGATGTTCGTTCCAGTAACAGTCCGGCTATGGAAACCGCTAGCATGGCCAGCAGGTAGCGCACTTTGCGCGTGCGCCGCGCAATCGCCGCGATCGCCCCCGCCGCCAGCGCCAAAGGCGCGATAAAGACCGGCAGCATTCGGCAAAAGGCTGCCAGCACGCGCCCCGGCGATGTGCGCGCGCGCCGGTAGACCGCCATATCCATCTCCATCCACAATTTTCGGATCGCCTCGTGCCGGTAGACTGGGTGAACCAGCGGCGTCCTAAGCGGCATCGTCCAGAAGATCGGTGCGACGCCATACTGAGCTTGGTTCAATGCATATGGCATCAGCAGGGGGTGGCCGGTGACACGATAGTTGTAGTAGAGCATCGCCGCCAATCCGCAGCCCAGAATCGCTCCGGCGGGCGCCGCCACTCGCCATGCCAGCAACTCCCGAAATGGCCGGCGTGCGCGCCGCCGCCAGATCAGCAAGGCAATGGCCGCCCCCGCCGCCGTGACCGCGCCTTCGTAAGGCCGACTGTTGGCCAGCGCGATCACACCCAGCGCCGCCAGCGCAGCCACTCCACCGTTAGCCCGCCGCGCCAGACGCGGTACCGCTCCCGCTACCAGCGCCCCTGCTCCCGCCGCCACCGCGCCGCCCCAATAGGAATCGATCCAATACCCCGCGATTCCCCACTGCGCCACCGCCATCAAGCCGCCCAGCAGTGCGTATCGCGGCGGCAGCCACCCTTGCAGCATCCAGCACAACGCCGTGCACATCAACCCGCAGCTCAGCCAGACGCCATACCAGGGATACCCGAACAGCTTCCACCCCAGCGCCAGAAACAGCGACTGCGCCGGCGGATATTTGCTTGC
>DATNMW010000199.1:0-4599 GCA_035602155.1 Bryobacteraceae bacterium
CGTCACTTTTTCCACATCGGCGCGCACCACGCCGCGCTCCCCCTTGCCCAACGCGCCGTAGTTCTGCGCCCCCAGCACGCGCTCCACTCAGGCGTACCTCTCGCTTCGTTGGCACCCCGCAAACTCGATCCTGGCGCAGGCTTTCGGCATTCATCATCTGCACTTGCACCCGGCCGCGCCACGCCTACCCCATGCTTTCCTTTTTCATGCTCATCTTGCATTGGACAATTCTCTGCCCACCACCCTAGACAACGCCCTGCGTTATACTATAGGAGCATTTTGACTCTCATCTTCGTGTCGAGACAGGTCTAAGGGGGGCTGCGTGAGTTGGCCGCAACCCCCTTTTGTGTTTGTGACGCCGCGTCGCGGGAGATTAATCTGCAACTATTTGAAGAGGAAACATCGATGAGAGAAAAAGGTACAGTGAAGTGGTTTAATGCGGCCAAAGGATACGGCTTCATCCAAAGGGAAAACGGAGAAGACGTCTTCGTGCATTTCTCGGCCATCCAGACGGAAGGTTATCGAAGCCTGGATGAAGGCGCTAGTGTGGAGTTCGAAGTAACGCGCGGTCCGAAGGGGCTGCAGGCAGCCAACGTCACGGCCGGCTAGCGGCAAATGCGGGCGGGGCCGCCCACGAGACGGAAACAATCCGGGCAGCCCCCTGCCGGCAAATCCCCCCACGGAGGTCTATGAGCAAAGAAGACAATATCGAAGTAACCGGTACGGTTTTAGAGAAGTTCCCCAGCGGCAAATTCAGCGTCCAGATCGACCATGACCGCGTGGTGCTGGCGCATCTGGCGGGTCGGCTTCGCCGCAACCGCATTCGCGTGCTGGCGGGCGACAAGGTCACCCTGGAGTTGTCCCCCTACGACCTGACCAAGGGCCGCATCACCTTCCGCCATCGGTAGAATCCCCCCCTCCACCGGCTAATATCCGCTTTTCCGGCCCTTCTGTACGTCGTATGACACATACTATTGGCCGCGCTGTGATAAAAGAAGAATTTGGGGGCCTTCGGGCACTACCATTACAGGCCGGTCACAGCTCGTAGCGGACTGCCCCTGAGAAGTGCCGCTGTATGGGCGTAACTGGTTGCTGTTAGCGCGGTAGAAGACCAAATGAGCGACGAGTCGATTCCCGAGGAGCGCCCCCAAAGGCGCGCAAAAGGCCGCCAGCCCCGCATAATCAAGGCAGAAGTCCCCGTGGAGCGCGGCAAGAGTACCCAGTCGTCCGGCCGGTCGCGGAAGCCGACGGCCGATCCCGCCGAAAACCTGATCGCCGTCCTATCCCAAAAAGTCGTCGGGCAACCGGCGGCCACCCGGGTTATCGTACCCTACATCCAGATGTACCAGGCCGGGCTCGCCCCGGAGGGCCGGCCGGTCGGCGTTTTTCTGTTGCTGGGACCCACGGGCACCGGCAAGACCAAGACCGTCGAAGCCCTCGCCGACGTGCTACATGGCTCCGAAAAAAACGTGCTCAAGATCGACTGCGGCGAGTTCCAGATGGAGCACGAAGTAGCCAAGCTGATCGGCGCGCCTCCCGGATACCTGGGTCATCGCGAGACGCAGCCCATGCTCACCCAGCAGAAGCTGAACGGCGTCACCACCGAAAAATGCAACCTGTCCCTGGTCTTGTTCGATGAAATCGAGAAGGCCGCGCCGTCCATGACCCGCCTGCTGCTGGGCGTGCTCGACAAAGGGATTCTGCGGCTGGGCGACAACACCATCGTCAATTTCGAAAAGAGCCTGGTATTCCTCACCAGCAACCTCGGCGCGCGCGAGATGCTGCGCGAAATCAACCCGGATTTCGGCTTCCAATCCGTGAGATCGCCCGACCGCACGGATTTGACCGGCAAGCTGCAGAGCATCGCCCTGGCATCCGTGCGCAAGCGCTTCTCGCCGGAATTCGTCAACCGCATCGACTGCATCATCACCTATCAGCCGCTCACGCCGGAATCGCTCTCCACGATCCTCGACCAGCAGATCGCCGATTTGCAGAACCATGTGAATACGCGGCTCGGCGCGCGGTCGTTCACGCTGGAAGTGCCTTTCGAGTCCCGCCGGTTTTTGCTCCAGAAAGGGACCAGCGCGGAATACGGCGCACGCGAGCTGAACCGTACCATCCACCGCCACCTGACGCAGCCCCTGGCCACCCTGGTGGCCACCTCGCAGGTGAGTCCCGGCGCCCGCGTGCGGGTGGATTTGGCGGACGATGGGGAGAGCCTCCGCATTCATTCGCTCGAAGGCGACAGTGCCCGCCCTGCGCAACACCCCACCGTGCTGCTGGTGGACGATAACCGCGACCTGCTCCATTTCCTGGAACGCCTCATGGCCGACGCCGGTTGGAAGCTCCTCACCGCCGAATCCGCCGCCGAGGCCCGCAAGCTGGTGGCCGCCGAGAAGCCCAATGCCGCCTTGCTCGATTACATGCTCCCGGACGGCAACGGGGTTGAACTGGGCGTCGAGTTCCTGCAGACGCAGCCGCGCATGCTGGTCATCATGATGACCGGCACCATCCTTCCGGCGGAAGAGGAAGCCTTGTGCGAAGAGCACAATTTCCCGGTGCTTCGCAAGCCCTTCCTGGCCTCCGACGTGATGAACCAGATTCGCAGCCGGCTTACCGCCACCGCCGCTACTCGCGGCGCGTAATCTCTTGTCGTACCATCCAAGCGCCTGCCGTCATCATAGAGGCGTCTGTGAGAATACCGGGCCAAGCAGCATCCGAGGTCGTATCGCCCTGGGTCGTACCAGCACCCGCCGGTCCCGAAGAGTATCCGCCCTCGCCGACTACTAAAGGCGCTGCAGGATCACCTCCATCGCTGCCGCCCGCGAAAGCTGTAAATGGTAGTCAGCTGGGCCGTGGAATCGTCGTACGCATATATCCCTCCGGGCGAAGTTCACTCCGTCAGCATGAAGACCGTACCGAAGCCGCCCAGTCCCTGCTGGGTCGTGCCATAGAGGACTCCGCCGGCGCCCATCGTCAGACCCGTTGGAAAGACCCCATCGGCGCCGCCGGTGAACTTGTGCAGCAGGATCTCCGTCCAGGTCTGGCCCGGCGCCGTGGGCGGCTTCAGAGCGAAGGCGGCGCCAACGCCGCCACCGTATTCGGTCGTGCCATAGATCGTGCCATCCTCGCCCACTGTCAGTGGTCCGGGCCATGCAAACGGGTGGCTTGCGCCAGAAGCGAATGGGAAATCATGCAGTACCGCCTCGGTCCAAGGGCCGCCTGCAGACGCTGGCGGGGTTAGCGAGTAGACCGTGCCGTAGCCCGAGCTTCCGCCATACGCGGTAGTGCCGTAGAGCACGCCATCGCCGCCAATCACCACACCTGTGAACGGGCAGGAGCCATCGGCGTCGTTTGTGGCGCCAAAGCTGTAGAGCACGGTCTCCGTCCACGCGCCGCCCGGAATTGCAGGCGGAGCCAACATGAACACCGTGCCGTAACCCGCGGATCCGCAGTCTTCCGTAGTGCCGTAGAGCACGCCGCCGCTTCCGGTGACGCCTGCTCCTGGATAGCAGCCATCCGTTTCGCCGGCGGCGAACCTATGGAGTACGCTCTCGGTCCATGAGCCTCCGGGAGACGCGGGGGGGACCAGCGCGAACACCGTTCCATAATTCGATGGATGCTCTATGCCGCCATTCTTGGTGGCGCCGAAGAGTATCCCTGTGGGGCTGATCGTGAGACCGGTTGGGTTTTGTCCCCCATTATCGTCTCCCCCCGGGGGGCCAAGCGAAAAGCTGTACACCGCCTCGGCCCAATGCCCGCCCGGGGAGGCCGGAGGCGTTAACGAGAATACGGTCCCGATATTCGAATCGCCGCCGGAGTAGCTTGTGCCATAGAGCACGCCGCCGCTGCCGATCACTAAACGCGTATTGGGATTGATCCCGTCGTTGATGCCGTCGACGTCATGGAAACTATGGAGGATACTCTCAGTCCACGCGCCGCCCGGCGACGACGGAGGGGTCAGTGAGAACACGGCGCCTTGGCCCCACCTGCCGCCCACACTCGTGGTCCCGTAAAGTACGCCGCCCGCGCCGACCGTGGGAGGCGCTACGGGATCGTACCCGTCGTAGCTGGTGCAGCAGGTGAAGCTGTAAAGCGTCGTCAGGGTGGGTGGGGGATTCTGCGCCGCGCTATATGCGCCGCACATGAGCAGCATCGTCAAGAGTCGTTGGACGGCCATATCCCCTCCGTCCCGCATTATAGCTGAAATTACTGGCGGGAGCGGTCTTCACTCCGAACGGCAGGATCCCGCCCGCGGCGCCGATCCAGGCCACCAATGGGGACTTCTACGGGACAACGAATCAGGGCGGGACCGGCGGAGGATCCCGAAAAAAGCTTGACTTACGAATTACGCGTAATTACAATACCCGTATGACATCCTCCGCCGCTCCGCAACTCACCATGCGCCAGGCCCTCGCCATCCCCGGCTTCCGCAAGCTGTGGCTGGCCACCCTGGTCAGCATCTTCGGCGATTTCCTGGCGCTCTACGCCATCTTCAGCGAGATGACGTTCCGCATGCACGCCTCCGCCCGCGCCATCAGTCTGGTGACCGTCTTCTTCTTGCTGCCGCTGGCCCTGGTGGGGCCCGTGGCGGGCGTC
>DATNMW010000200.1:0-6822 GCA_035602155.1 Bryobacteraceae bacterium
ACCGGCGACTACGTAGTGGTCGCCACCACGCGCCCCGAAACCATGCTGGGCGACACAGCCGTCGCGGTAAACGCCAAAGACCCGCGCTATTTCGACCTGCACGGCCGCACCGTAGATCTGCCCCTCATGAACCGCCCCATCCCCGTGATCCTCGACGATCTGGCCGATCCGCAATTCGGCACCGGCGCGGTCAAGGTAACGCCCGCCCACGATCCCAACGATTTCGCCGCCGGCAAGCGTCACAATCTGCCACGCATCAAGGTCATCGACGAGGACGGCCGCATGACCGCCGAAGCCGGCCCCTACGCCGGCCTGGACCGCTTCGAAGCCCGCCGCCACGTGGTCGAAGATCTGGAGCGCCTCGGCCTGCTCGAAAAAATCGAGCCTTACACGCTGGCCATCGGAAAGTGCGACCGCTGCGGCACTGTGGTGGAGCCGCTCATCTCCACCCAGTGGTTCGTGCGCACCAAGCCGCTCGCCGAAAAGGCCATCTCCGTAGTCGAAACCGGCCGCATCCAGTTCATCCCCGAGAACTGGACCAAGACCTACTTCGAGTGGATGTACAACATCCGCGACTGGTGCATCTCGCGCCAGTTGTGGTGGGGCCATCGCATTCCGGCCTGGCATTGCCAGGAGTGCGGCGAAATTATCGTGGCGCGCGAAGCGCCTACTACCTGCCCACGCTGCGGCTCGTCCCAACTCGTGCAGGACCCCGACGTGCTCGACACCTGGTTCAGTTCGGCGCTGTGGCCCTTCTCCACGCTCGGTTGGCCCGACGAAACCGACGATTTGAAACTCTTCTATCCCACATCGCTGCTCATCACCGGCTTCGACATCCTGTTCTTCTGGGTGGCCCGCATGGTCATGATGGGCTGCGAGTTCATGGGCGAAATCCCCTTCCGCCAAGTCTACATTCATGGCTTGGTGCGCGATGCCGAGCGCCAGAAAATGTCCAAGACCCGCGGCAACACCATCGACCCGCTGGTGGTCACCGAGAAGTATGGGACAGACGCCGTGCGCATGGCGCTGCTGCTGGGCGCGGCGCCGGGCACCGACATCGTGCTCGCCGAAGACCGCATGGAATCGACGCGCGCCTTCGCCAACAAGATCTGGAACGCAGCGCGCCTGCTCTTCGTGAATATGGAGCGCTCGGGCGTGGATCCCTGGCTTCCGAATCGCCTGGAAACCTTCCGCCCGGAAGCCGGACCCAGCATCGAAGTTGCCGTGGAAGACCGCTGGATCTTCAGCCGCCTGAACACTTGCGCCGAACGCGTGAACCAGGCCATCGAGCAGTATCGCTATCACGAAGCGGCGCAGTTGCTCTGGCACTTCTTCTGGCACGAATTCTGCGATTGGTACCTGGAGTTGAAGAAGCCCAGCTTCCAGGAAGGCTCCGGCTTGACCGCCGACTGGCGCAACGTGCTGGCTGCCTTTGAGATGGCTTTGCGCCTGCTGCATCCGGCCATGCCGTTCCTCACCGAGGAGCTGTGGCAGCGGCTCAAAGGCGATGCTCCGCGTCCCGTATCGATTGCCCTCGCCGAGTACCCACAGTACAGCCGGCAGAATACGGACTTTGCCGCCGAGCGCGAAATTGAGGTGCTGCAAGAGGTCGTGACGTTGGCGCGCACCCTGCGCACGGAGATGAAGCTCGATCCCAAGCTGCAGTTGCAAGGCACGCTCCACGCGCGCGGCGATGCGCTCGAAATCGCGCGACGTCACGCCGCCGCCATGCGCCGCCTGTCCGGCGTCTCGCTCCAATTCAGCCCTGACCCACCCATGGCTGGCGCCGCCAGCCGCTCTACGCCCCAATTCGACCTGGTGCTGCACGTGCCGAAGACGCAATTGGAAGCACAACGCAAGCGCCTCGAAAAGGAAAACGACCAACTCGCGAAAAACATTGCCAGCCTGGAAAAGCAGCTTTCCGACGAGCCGTCCTTAAGCCGCAAACCGGAACAAGTCGTTGCATCCATGCGCGCCAAGCGAGCCGAGTACGAAACGCAGCGAGCCAAGAATAAGGCGATCCTGGAATCCCTGGAGTAGTCCTTGTCTTGTCTTATCGGCGTTCATCGGCGTTCATCGGCGGCCATTAAAGGTTTTGAGAAGTCGCGGCCCATAACGCCACACATATATTGGCCGCCGATGAACGCCGATGAACGCCGATGTCCGGATTCTTTAACCGAGCAGGTGCTAGCAGCAGTTTTTGAAGTCTCCAACACCCTAGGCGCCGGCTTCCTCGAAAAAGTTTACGAGCGTGCCCTGTTCCGAGAGCTCAGCCTGCGCGCCATCCGGGCAACGACTCAAGCCTCATTTAAGGTAACCTACAAAGGCCACACAGTAGGAGAATACTTCGCCGACATCCTGGTCGAGGACGTCCTGGTCATCGAGCTCAAATGTGTAGATCGCCTAACCAACGAACACACCGCCCAATGCCTCAACTATCTAAAGGCCTCGGGCCGAACCGTTTGTCTCCTAGTCAATTTCCAGACCTCCAAGGTCGATTGGAAGCGTATCGTCAATGGCTTCGAGGCTTAACATCAACCAAGTCCGCGGCCGCCTTCCCAACCGCCAGATCTCGTTCTTCGAATCCATCACCTCCACCATGCACGAGGCCTCCACGCTGGCCGCCGCGGGCTGCCCATCCGGCACGGCCGTAGTCGCCGAAGAGCAGACCGCCGGTCAGGGCCGCCACGGCCACTCCTGGCACTCCGAGCCGGGCGCGGGACTGTATCTCTCCGTGGTGCTGCGCCTGCCGCTGCCGCCGGATTCACTCCCCGTGCTGACGCTGGCGCTAGGTCTGGCCACCGCCGAAACCATCGCGCGCGCCACGGACTTGCACCCCGATCTGCGCTGGCCCAACGATGTCATGCTTGGCGATCGCAAGACCGCCGGCATTCTGGTGCAACTCGTCGATTCCGCAGCCATCGCGGGTCTGGGCATCAACGTGAATCACCCGGCATTTCCACCGGAGATCGCCGCAGAAGCCACTTCGCTGCGCCTCGCCTCCGGCCGCCCGCAATCGCGGGAAGAACTGCTCATCAGTCTGCTTCCCACCATCGACAGTTTCTGCCGCGTGTTGGTGGACGGCGGCCGCCAACCGATACTGGATCAGTTCACGCGCCGCTCCAGTTACGCGCAAGGCAAACGGGTACGCGTCGACCAACCCGGCGGCATCGTCACCGGGACCACAGCCGGCCTCAACCCCGCCGGCTTCCTGAAGCTGCGCACGGATGACGGCTTGGAATCCCTTATACTCGCTGGAGGGGTCCGGCCCGCATAAATGCTACTCGCCCTCGACGTCGGCAACAGCAACATCACCATCGGCGCATTCGATCGGCGCCGCCTCATCAGCCAGTGGCGCCTGCGTACCGTGCATGGCCAAACCGCCGACGAATGGGGCGTCCTGCTGCGTAACCTCTTCGCCCTGGCTTCTCTGGATTCGCCCGGCGTGGACGCCATCGTCATCGCCAGCGTGGTTCCGTCTTTAGACGCCAATCTGGCCGCCATGGCCCAGCGCTATTTCCGGATCGAGCCCATGTTCGTCACGCCCCATACCGACATCGGCATGGCTATTCGCTACGACGATCCCAACCAGGTGGGCGCGGACCGCTTGGCCAACGCCGTAGCCGCCTTCCACAAATATGGCGGACCGAGTGTGGTGGTGGACCTCGGCACTACCATCAACTTCGATGTAATCTCGGGCAAAGGCGAATACCTGGGCGGCGCCATCGCCATCGGCATCGGCATTTCCATCGAAGCGTTGTTCAGCAAGACCGCGCGCCTGCCCATGGTGGACTTTCGCGAGCCGGCCAAAGTCATCGGCAGCAACACCGTGGCCAGCATGCATTCCGGGCTATACTACGGCGCATTGGGCATGATCGATGGAATTCTGGATCGCATCGTCGCCGAGCTTGGCCCGGACACCAAAGCCATCGCCACGGGAGGCCAGGCCGCGCTCATCGCCCGCGGTTCCCGCCACCTGAAACATATCGACGAGCATCTGACGCTCGCCGGCCTGCAACTCATCTGGGAACGGAACGCCGCCAAGTGAGTGACGACTGGGTTTATAACTACTTCAATTACTTCACCGAGATTGAAACGCACTTCCAGCGTGTGCGTGGAACTAGTCTGTTCCTATTATCGCCGCTCGATTGGGCGCTGATCGAAAGTTGGAAGAATGCCGGCGTGCCGCTCGAAGCCGTGCTGCGGGGAATTGACGCAGCCTTCGAAAAATGGCGCGGACGCAAAAAGAAAACCCAAATGGTAAATTCGCTCACATTCTGCGCGCAAGCCGTTTTGACGGAGGCGCAGATCATGGCCGGAACCACCCAGCGGCCCGCCACGCGCGAATCAGCCCCGCCCTTTCCGCTGGACGATTTGCGCGCGTACCTGGCGCATAACGCCGCGGCCGCCCGCCAAGCCGGACCCGATTACAGCGAAATCGCCGCCGCGCTGGAGCGCCTTGCCGCCGAAGCTGAGACGCACTATAAGGACTTGGAAGATTTGGAGCGCCGCCTCACCGTGTTGGAGGAAAAGGCCATCGCCGCCGCCCGCAACCGTCAATCCGAAGAGCAGTTGCTGGATGCCCGCCGCGACTTGGATGCCCAGCTCCGGCCCTATCGCTCCAAGATGACCGCCGAACATCTGGCTATGCTGGAAAAGCAGTACCTGGAACGTAACCTGTTGGAGAAGGCGGGGTTGCCGCGATTGAGCCTGTTCTATATGCGATGAACCGGGCGCGCGTTACAATCGCGTTGCAACTCCGGGGGTATTGCGTACGTCTGAAGAGATTGTAAGCGATATCTTTCGAGTTAGGTTCCGCTCTCTGAAGATGCGGAACCGGCCGGCGGGCGCGCTCCTCCGAGTGCCCGCCGGCTTTTCTTTTTCTTTCTTCACTCCACAAACTCGATTGACCGAACCAACCCAATCGTCCCCGGCATGGCATCCAGCTTCGACTCGTATTCGATTCTGATCCGCCGTGGGCTTTGCGGGCCGCAGGTAAAGTCCATCGGTGCATGGTCTTTGAGCGTTATCGACGCGGGATCGAGTATGGCAAAAGACATAGCCTCCGCCCCGACACCGATCCGCACGCGGATTTTGCCGTCCATGCAATCGAACTGCTTGAGAGTGCCTTCGGCCACCGCCAGCGCGGCGTGCCGTTGCAGCTTGGGTGGCGGCTGATCGGGAGCATCGCCGCTCAGCATCGGCATATGCGGCACGTAGTTCAATGCATCTACCAGTTGATTGAGCCGATCGATTTCCTCCGCAGTCTTAGAATATTTCCGGCAGGTGGCGGCGGCCGTTTTGGCCTCCGCCTTCCTATCCAATCGGTAGTAGGCGTATGCCATCGCATGGAAATACGCGAAAGCCTGCCCCTCGGTCACGCGCTTCACCAATAGGAATTGTGCCAACGCGTCCGCGTGCTGGTCGTTGATCACATATGCATAGCCGAGTTCCAACCGCGCATCCCGATCGTTTGGGTCGATCTGCGTCGCGACCTTCAACGCCGCCACGGCTTCCGCGCGCTGGTCCTCGGATCGCAGCAGCCGGCCGTAGTCCAGATACATCTTGGCGTTCGTGCTGCCCATCTCGGCGGCACGTGCATAATGTGTCAGTGCCTCAGCGCGTTTGCCCTCCCGCAGACTCAAGCGCGCGAGCCCTTGCTCGACTTGCCAATCCTTCGGGTTATCGCGCGCCAGCCGGTTGTACAACTCGCGGGCGTCGGCGGCCTTCTCGCGCGTATTCGCCAGAATTTCCGCCAGCACCAGCCCAGCTTCTAACTGGCTCGAGTCGGTGGCCTCAGGCGTATCCACGTCCTTAGCCAGCTTGGTGTTGAAGAGCGACGCATTGAAGGTCGTTCCGCGCAGGTACGTCTCCAGATCCTTCTGCACCTGCGCCGGCGTTTTGCCGTAAGCGTTCCGAAATGTGTCCGCCATTCCGGCGCCGCCCTTGATGCCCTCCAGCAGCACTGGTAACTTAGGCCGGTAATCCGCGTCCAGATACAACATGTGCACCAGCGCCCAACACTCGGCGTAGAACAATCCCGCGTGGGTCTTCTCGTTATATAGCGGAGAGTCGTGCTGCGCCGCCAGGAGCGTTGGTAAATCGATCCACTTCGACTGCCGCAGAAGAATGAAGTGCGGCATGATGATATCGCCCACCTCGATCTTTCCGGCCAGCGGTTTCAAGTTCGAGAAAAGTTCGGCGAGCCCTTCGTTGAACCATACCGGCGCGCTGAGTCCGGAGTGTTTTACCAACAGGTGTATGTACTCGTGTACCGCGATCGGAAAGTGGTCGCTGAAGGCGCTCTTCATCACGATATAATCGCGATCTTCAGCGCCTAGATAGAACGCCGCGGCGAAGTCGTTCGGCGCGTATGGCGCGAACTCTTTTTCCGAGCGGAACACCACAATCCGCACGGGCGGACCGGATTTGACGCCCAGCCCCATGGCCTCCATGAAGAAAGCGCGCACCTGCTCGAAATGCCGCGCTACTTCGCGTCCGTTGCGCTCGCCGGCTGTAGTGAACAACTCGAAGTTAGGGGATTGGATCCTCAGCCAGCGCGGGGCTTCACTTCCCGCGGCGGGGCCTAAAGCGAAGGCGCACATGAAGGCCGCTACCAACCGGCCTGCAAACGGCTGCATCTCAGGAGTGTACCATCGCTCTCCCCACGTCGCGCCAGTCACTCTTGTCTCATGCAAGATGAGCCTGAACTGGAGATCGGATTCTCACGCAAGATGAGCCTGAAGGGGAAGCACGGGATGCTGAAGATTGCTCATCAAGATGGACGATTCTCAAGCAAGCAGTCTGGAGCAGATCCGGACT
>DATNMW010000201.1:0-20327 GCA_035602155.1 Bryobacteraceae bacterium
GAGTGAGTCTCACATGCCGGACGAACCACCAATATCCCTTACTGGTAAGGTGGACGACCTCGAAGGACCGATCGTCAAGCTGCTTCAAATCACGAGCATCGACGCCAACCTTAAGCAGGAAATCTTTATAACAACGGTTGATAAGGCCCGAAATTGCCTCAAGGAAGCGTTGGCTAATGTGGCAGAGCGGAATGCATGGGCGGCGCCCGCGGGAATATTGGCGACGATAGTGGTCGTCTTCCCGACCGCGAACTTTCAAGATTTCGTAATTTCAAAAGATACCTGGCGAGCCATGTTCCTCATCGCCGCACTGCTTTCCGCGGTGTGGCTAGCCCGCTGTCTGTGGGCCAGGTGGAAAGCCGGGCCTCTGTCCGTCGACGATGTGATCCAGGAATTACGCCAAGGTGGATCCGCACCTGCGGTTGCGTCGCCCTCCCGGCCCCGCGCTTGAGATCGCTCTTCGCCGGCCCCCGGTCCATCACGCGGCGATATGTCAGAATGGGCAATACAGGTCACGAAATGCTCAAACCCCAGTGGCGCCTGTTCGCCATCCCCATCGCGGCCGCTTTCATTGCAAGCGGCCTCTACGCTGCCAGCCCGACGGACGGCCCGCGGGTGACCTTCTCGAAAGACGTAGCTCCGGTCCTGCAGCAGCATTGCCAGGCATGCCATCGTCCGGGAGAAGCCGCGCCTTTTTCGATGCTGACCTACCAGCAAACGCGGCCCTGGGCCAAAGCGATGAAGGAAGCCGTGCTGCTGAAGAAGATGCCCCCGTGGTTTGCCGATCCGCACTATGGCAAGTTTTCGAACGATCGGTCGATTTCGCAACGCGACGTAGACACGCTGGTTGCATGGGCCGATGGCGGCGCACCGGAAGGCGATGCCCGCGATCTGCCGCCGCCGCACGCGTTTTCGGAGGGATGGTCCATCCCCAAGCCAGACGTAGTGTTCGAGTTTCCGCGCGCATTTCAGATTCCCGCAACTGGCACCATCGAGTATCAGAAAGTGATCGTGCCTTCCGGATTTACGGAAGACAAATGGGTGCAGTTTGCCGAAGCGCGGCCGGACGATCGCGCGCACATCCACCATATGATCTTGTACGTGCGCGAGCCCGGCTCGCACTGGCTGCGGGGTGAGCCGGCGGGCGTGTTCTTCGTGGCGCCGAAGGTCACCGACGACAGCACCGATACCAGCGCCTTGCCCAGCGATTTCCTGGTAGGCTATGCGCCGGGACAGCCGCCGGAGATGCTGGAGCCTGGCCAAGGCAAGTTGGTGAAGGCGGGCTCGGACTTTGTGTTGGAGATCCATTACACTACGAATGGCAAACCCGGCACGGATCGCAGCAAGTTCGGCCTGGTGTTCGCCAAGCAACGGCCGCGAACGCGTGTCCTGACGCTTTCCGCCACCAATGGAAAGTTCAAGATTCCTCCGGGCGATCCGGACTACCGTGTGGATGCCGAATTCCAGGTGGGCGCCGACGTGAGGCTGGCCAGCCTGCATCCGCACATGCACGGGCGCGGCAAGGATTTCGAATACCGGATCGTGTATCCAACCGGCGAAACGCAAACGATTCTGCGCGTGCCGCGGTATGACTGGCATTGGCAGCTTTGGTACGATCTGGCAGCGCCCCTCATCTTGCCGAAAGGTACGCGCATCGAGTGTACGGCGCACTTCGACAATTCGCCCAACAATCCGGACAATGCGGACCCCACCAAGGAAGTCAGCTGGGGCGATCAGAGTTGGGACGAGATGATGGTGGGATTCTTTAATCTGGAATTCCCCGCCGATATGCCGGTGAAAGAGGTCTTTGGGCCCAAGGTGGCCAGCAATTGACCGCGCGTTTCGCGACTATGGTATTGGCGGCGTCGGTCGCCGTCAGTGGCAGCGCCCAGACTGCGGCGCCGGCTAGGAAGAAGTTACTCGCTATCGGCGAAGAGAAGGGCTACCGCCATGAAGCGGTTTCGCATGCGCTGGCAACCATTGAACGCCTGGGCCGGGAGAGCGGGCTTTGGGACACAACCATCCGCACCGACACCGAAGCGCTCACCAAGAAAAAGCTGGAATACAACGCGCCCAATCTGAATAACTTCGATGCTGTGCTGTTCTACACGGGCGGTACTCTGGAAATGGACGGCCAGCAGAAGGCGGATTTCATGTCGTTCATTCATGACGATGGCAAGGGCTTCATCGGCGTCCACAGCGCGGCGATTACGTTCATCAATTGGCCGGAGTATGGGGAGATGATCGGCGGCTATTACGATGAGCACCCCTGGGGCACCTTCAACGCGCCGATCGTGGTTGAAGATCCGGCGTTTCCCGGGATGAGCCAGTGGCCCGCTGCGTTCGTGCTGCGCGACGAGATCTACCAACTGCGGAATTATTCGCGCGGCAAGCTGCGCGTGCTGCTGCGCCTGGATGCGGACAAGCTCGATCTGGCCAACAAAAACGTCCACCGCACCGACCGCGATTTCGCCGTTGCGTGGGCCAAGATGTACGGCAAAGGCAGAGTGTTCTATTCCACGTTGGGGCATCCGGTGGAGAATTGGGATCGCCCGGATTTGCAGAAAATGTACGTGGAGGCGATCAAGTGGGCTATGAAGCTGGAGGACGCCGACGCGACACCCCGTCCATTGGGGCGGCAGCCATGACGCGCCGCACGTTTGCCCGTATGGCTGCCGCCGGCGCCGCCGCGGGAGCGCAATTGCGCGCGGCGGGTACGCTCAATATCGGCATTGGAACCTACAGCTATCACGGTCTCTCCATGGAGGCGATGATCGTCCAGTTGCAGGCCCTCCGCATCCAAGAGATCGAGATGTCGCGCGGCGAGTTCATGCTGATGTCGCATCCTGGCGAGGAGCTTTTCCGCGGCGCGCGAACACTGTTCGATAAGGCGGGGATTCGCTGTGTGTCCTATTACGCAGCCACCATCCACGACGAGCATGAGCTGGATTTGGCGATCCGGTTTGCCAGGCTGCTGGGAGCCGGCAACATTACCGGCGATGCCACTGGCGGCCCTCTGCTGAAGCAGATCGACGAAAGGTGCACCCACGCGGGGCTGAGCTTTGGAATCCATAACCACTTTTTCAAGACCAAGTTTGCCTACGAAAGCCCCGAAGAGGTCCTGCGGGCGTTGCGTGGCCTGTCGAAGACCGTGGGCGCGACGGCGGATGTGGGCCAGTTTGCCTCCTGCGGGTACGACACCGTGGACGCGGTGCGGAAACTGGGTCCTTATTTGAAGCTGGTGCATCTGAAGGATATCGCGGCGTCGGGGGCGGAGGACAACGTTTTGATCGGTCGCGGGATTGCTGAGATTCCCGAGGTGATGCGGGAACTGCACAAGCTGAACTTCCGAGGATTGGTAGCGATCGAGTATGAGAAAGAAGGGCCCGTGGAAGACGACTTGCGGCAGGAGGTTGCGTTCGCGCGGCGATTAGCGTGAGGTGGGGCGGACCCCCAGGTCTGCTCGGGTCCTCCAGGACCCGGTTCGGGCCGGCGTGGACGCCGGCTACAGGGCTGGAGCCCCGCCCCACAAGATGACTGATATGTTGCGAAACACTTTATTCTTCGTACTCGCGCTGTTGGCTTACGGCGCGGAGACGCATCCCATACTTCCGATCGGTTCCACTGCGCCGGAATTTACACTGCCCGGAGTCGACGGAAAGATCCACCGCCTCGCCGATTATGCCGCCAGCCCCATCTTGGTAATCGTTTTCACGTGCAACCACTGTCCCATCGCGCAAATGTACGAACAGCGCATTATGCGGCTGTACGACGATTATCGCGATAAAGGGGTGGCCGTCGTGGCCATCCAGCCGAACGCTCCCGAGGCTCTCCGGGTTGACGAGCTGGATTCATCGGATATGAGCGACACCCTGGCGGAGATGAAGATCCGCGCCGCGTACAAGCATCTTACCTATCCTTATCTGTACGACGGCGAAACCCAGTCGGTAGCGCGGGCTTACGGTCCGCAGGCCACGCCGCACGTGTTCGTCTTCGACCGCGATCGGCGCTTGCGTTACGAAGGTCGCTTCGATAACAGCTACCGCCTCGAAATGGTGAAGACGCAGGATGCGCGCAATGCCATTGACGCGGTGCTGGCGGGCAAGCCGGTAGAGGTCACGCACACGGGCGTTTTCGGCTGCTCGACCAAGTGGAAGGAAAAAGAGGCCGAGAGGCTGGACGCGATCCGGAAGCTGGAAGAAAAGCCGGTGACTCTGGAGGCAGCCACGCCCGACGATTTGCGGAAACTTCGCACGAATGCGGCGAAAAAGCTGACGTTGGTCAGTTTCTGGGACACGCAATGCGCTTCGTGCATCGCACAGCTCCCCGGCATCGAGACAACCTACCGGATGTACAGCGTGCGGGGCCTCGAACTGGTGACGGTGGCAACGAACTCTTCCGCCGCGCATGCCGTGGTTCAACAGGTGCTCGACAGGCAGCATGCTACTAGCCACAACTTGATGCTCCCTTCCGGCGATATGGCCGCGGCGGAGCGCGCTTTCGATCCGGCATGGGACTCAGCCCTGCCTTTCACGGTCTTGATAACCACCGATGGAAGAATCGCTTACCGTAAGACCGGCTACGTGGACATGCTGGAATTGCGGCGGACGATCCTGGCGAACTTCGACTGGGAATACGCGGGCTTCAGCCAGTACTGGGCACGATGAGGCGGGCGCAACGGCCGGGCGCAAAACGCCTGTGGGCAGAATCCTATGCAGCCGTCCTGCCGCGCTCGTGACCAGATCTGTCCGCCGACGGCCCTGTTACGCAGTGGCTGCGCGCGCGGCGCCATGTTCCAAACGTCCGAGTTCGGAGTTCAAATCCGTCAGCGCCTTTTGCATCATATTCCGGTACCGGGGGTTTTGGCTCGTTTCCAGTTCCCGAAGGACCCGGGTGCGAGAAAGATTCAAAGTTTCTCTCCTTCGGAGCAGTTCCAATTCTTGCGGCGGAACCTGTTCATCGAAAGGGGGACGGACCTGAGTCTCGGCCGCCTCAATCTGCGACTCGACCGATTTACTTTCCCAACCTCTTGCCATACTTCCATTATACGGTGCGGAGGATCACTCGGGGTAGTTTGTTTGGGCCTGGAAGGGCCAGTCCGGGTAATAGGCTGTTTTTGGGCCGGCTTCGGGGCGCAGGCGCTCATTTTGCCGAATGCGGCCGCATGGCGCGCGCAATCAGCCCCAGGCCGCCTACCAGCAGCACCAGCATGACGATTGTGTTGAACAGGCTGGTCGGCTGGAAATAGATGCGCAGGTTGGCGAGCACCCCCGCCACGATGAACAGCGCACCGGCCGCGGTCAACAACCACCCGATCACGCTGCGGCCGTCCCGGAAGAGCAATCCGACGCCAATCAGCATCGGGATGAGCGTAATACCGAAAGTGTTGCCGCCCCAGAAGCTCCAGTAGGAGCCAACCACGATCACTTGATTGGTCAGCAGGTATCCGCCCACGCAGGCCAGCGCGAACCCAGCAGGAAGTCGCCGAGTCCGCCGGATGTTCCGCCCACATCGCTGAAACGACGATCCGCCATTAGTTCGAGGATATCGCAAAAGCCCGGCGCCGGTCACACGCTTCGCAAGAAAAGCCGCGCCGTTTAATTCCAACGGCTTCCAACGAAAAACCGGGCCGGACAAGATGCCAATATCGCACTTGGTCGTTACAATCGAATCGGGAGGCAGCACATGAAGAAATACCGGCAGGACAACGTCCAACCCTGGACGAACGACCCCGGCATCGCGGCGCGCTACGCGCCCATACACGGCATGGTAACCAAACTCCTCACCAAGACCGACCCCCACGGGTACGCCCGGCTGCTCGAGGACTTCCGCGGCCGGTACAAGCCGGAGGGCGTCGAAGTACGTTTGGTCGAATTCATGGCCGACCTCTCGTGGCGTACCAGCGGTTGTTTCGCTTTGGAGACCGAAATCCTGCGCCAAGGCATGGCAGTTTGTGCCCATCCTCAAGACACGCCGGACCAGTCGCTGGCGCCCGCCTACATCCGCGATTTCGAAGGCGCCGACCTGCTCGATAAACTGTCCCGCTACGAAAGGCGGCTTTCAAGCGAGCTTTCGCGCTGCATTCGCGTTCTTGAACTCCGCGCGAAAAACCGCAAATACGCAGAGGCCAGAATGGCCGATACGCTGGCGAGACACAAACCCTGCACTTCCGTTATACAATAGAGCGTGCTCCCCCGGCCCTCCATCTGCCGTCCCGGTCTTTTTGGTTCCGACTAAATCGCGCAATTCCCCTGCCTGCACTCGTTGGCCCAAGAGAGTTCAGTTGTAAGGAGGTTTGCGTATGACCAAGACCGCCGATCCGGAAATGGAGGCGACCCGGCCGATGCGGCAGGATCTGCCACATCTTATCGGTCCTCTGCCAGGACCCCGCGCGAAGGAAGTGATTGCGCGCGACCATCGTTCCGTTTCGCCATCCTACACGCGCTGCTATCCGCTGGTGGTCCGCCGCGGCGAAGGCGCCATCATCGAGGACGTGGACGGCAACCGTTTTCTGGACTTCAATGCAGGCATCGCCGTGGTGGCCACCGGACACTGTCATCCGCAGGTGGTGGCGGCCATCCGGGAACAGGCCGCCAATCTGATCCACATGTCGGGCACCGACTTCTATTACGAAGCCCTGGTGGATCTGGCGGAGAAACTCGGCTCGCTCGCGCCTGGCGGCGTGGAGCGGCGCGTGGCGTTCTGCAACTCCGGCGCCGAAGCCGTGGAGGGCGCTATGAAGCTGGCGCGCTATGCCACCGGCCGCGACAAGTTCATCGCTTTCTTTGGCTCGTTCCACGGCCGCACCATGGGCGCACTGTCGCTCACCGCGCGCAAAGACGTGCAGCGCCGCGGCTTTGGACCGCTGGTGCCGGGTGTGTTCCACGCCCCCTATCCCAATTGTTATCGCTGCCCGTTCGGCCAGACTCCGGCCGACTGCGCGGTGGAGTGCGCGAAGTTTATCGAAGAAACGTTATTGAAAACCATCGCGCCAGCCGATGAAGTGGCCGCTATCGTCATCGAGCCGGTGCAGGGTGAAGGCGGCTACATCGTACCGCCGCAGAAATTCTTCGATGAGCTGGTTCGCATCGCTGAAAGACATGGCATCCTGCTGGTTTGCGACGAGGTGCAATCCGGCATGGGCCGCACCGGCAAGATGTGGGCCTCCGAGCATTTCCAATTGACGCCGGACATCATGACTGTCGCCAAGGGCATCGCCAGCGGACTACCGCTGGGGGCCACGGTGGCCCGCGCGGACCTGATGCGCTGGGGCCCCGGCGCGCATGCCTCCACTTTCGGCGGCAACCCGGTGGCCTGCGCCGCGGCGCTGGTGACCATCGAACTGCTGGAGCGGGAGTTGATCGATAACGCCGCGCGCATGGGCGCGCACCTGATGGCGCGCATGCGGGATTGGCCGGCGCGGTTCCCCATTGTGGGCGACGTGCGCGGACTGGGGCTGATGCTGGGCATCGAGCTGGTGCGCGATCGGCAGTCCAAGGCGAGGGCGCCGGAGCTACGCGACCGCGTGGTGGATCTGGCCTTCGAGCGCGGCCTGCTGATTCTGGGCGCGGGCGATAGCACCCTGCGGCTGTGTCCCGCGCTGGTGATCACGCGCGATCAATGCGATTTTGCGTTGGATACTCTGGAAGAGTGCATTACGCTGGCGATGCGCGCGGATTGACGGCGGGCGTTAGCGCTTGGCGCGCTTTTTCTTGGCTGGCTTGGCGTTCGTATCGAGCCGGATTTTCCACGCCGTGCGCAGTGCCCCCGCAAGCACGTCCGCATTCGCCGCGGCCAGCCGGATGTGGGTCGCTCCATTCCTCCCCCATCCGCCGGCGATGGGCACGAACACTTCCGGCAGTTCCTCGACGAACGCTGCCTGCTGTTCCGGCGTGAGCATCAGGTTGCCGTAGCCCTGCTTTTGGGAGGCGAGGGTGGCAAATATCCGGCCGCCCACGCGGAAATCGGGCGCACCCATGTGCGAGTTTTCTTCCGCGCCTGGCAGGCCCAAGGCGATTCGTCGAAAATCCTCCGCATCCATCAAGTTTCCTTTGCTATGCGAAGCCGGCTCAGCCGCATCCGAGCGAGCGATGCCGACGCGCTGTCCCAACCGCGCGGAGTCCACAGTCGCGGCGTTGTTCGAGCGACTTCCTTCCACAGTATACTTCGGCGGTGCGTCCTGGATTCCCAGGTCCAAAAAGTCTACAACCGGTGTATGATCCGGTGGCAACAACCGTTGGACGAGCAGAGTAAGCGCATCACGGGCCTTGAGGAATTTGTCAGGAGGGATGCCTTGCGATTCTGCGGCCTGGGAAGCATCGCCTTTCGTGAGGGGCACAAGCTCAATCACGCTAAAAGCGTCCGCGTCCCAGGTGCCTCGAAAGAGAGCTTCTGGTCTCCGGCCAGTCGGCTGAGCGGCTGACTATCCGGAGTCGCAGCCGATTCGTTGGAAGATCGCGGAAATCCGACCGCGGCGCCGCACTGATGTTGTCGATGTGCAGAGGTGGAGTATTCTCCGGGATCAACCCGTAGGCTATCGTTACCGCTGCCCGAACGGGTTCTTCTAACGGCCGTATATTCCCGCTTCAGCGCCGTCGACTCGCCGACGCCCGGCTCCCCCAAAAGTACCCAGCACGGTTTACTGGCGATTGACTCGCAGTCAACGACGTCCCTTTGGTAGTACTGAGCGGCGTCTGAGTTCGGTCAATCAAGAGTCCGTCGTCCATCTACAACGTGGCGATGATGTCGTCGCGTGACGCACCTTTATGCCGTGCAACCGATTCGCAGAATCGAAACGAGAGTGCCGAGACGCAGTGGATCATGGTCCGGAACCGCAATCCGCCGATGAAACGGCTCTGAGGTTTCCAAAATAATACGACTACCGACTTGATCACGTGTACTGCCATCGGCGGCATAGGGTGTCGGCCAGGCGGGCTCCCGAGAAGTCGCGTGGTACCCTCATGCTACAGAAAGGACTTCGTCCCGGAAAAGTTGAAGGCGGACCAGTTCGGGCCGCTCCCGGTCAAGAAAGAACGCGCTCGTCGCCTCTATGACGTTCCTGCGCAAGTCGTCCCAGGTATCCCCGTGCAGTAAAGATGTTCTCCGTCAGGCACACGGCGCAGAGTCCGGCGCCGTCGAAAAAGGGGAAAGGCGCAGACTACAACGCGTTCGCCGCGCTCTTCGCGAAGTACCGCCGCCGGCTCGCCGCCCTGCCGCGTGATAAAGCGGGACCCGAGCCGCTCACCGAGGCCTTGGACGATCGGCTACAGGAAACCCTTCTGCCGGCGTCCACCAGCGAACCGCAGCGGTTCATCTTGCCGCACGCGGTCGACCCCGACGCTTGGGACAAAGACGAAGAACGTTGCATCGCGTCCGTTAGCGGGTATAATTCGGATATGGCTAAAAGCAGGGATAAAGGCAACAAAGAAGTCAAGAAACCCAAGAAGAAGAAGTAGGCGAATGGGTGCTGGCCGCTTCATCCCAGCACCCTCAACCCATCATCGCAACCCGCAATTCAGAGGAATCCCATGCGAAGAGAATGGATAGCCGAACGTCAAGACGATGCGGTCCGCACGCAGATGTACTATGCGCGGCGGGGCGTAATCACCGGCGAGATGCAGTACATCGCGCGGCGCGAGAACCTTGCGCCCGAACTCATCCGCTCCGAAGTGGCGCGCGGCCGCATGATCGTTCCCGCCAACATCCGCCACACGAACCTGGAGCCGATGTGCATCGGCGTCGCCTCCAAGTGCAAGATCAATTCCAACATCGGCAATTCCGCGGTCACCTCCAACATCGAGGAAGAGCTCGAGAAGCTGCGCTACTCGGTGAAGTACGGCGCCGACACGGTGATGGATCTTTCCACCGGCGGCGACATCCCGCGCATCCGCCAGGCCATCATCGACGCTTCGCCAGTGCCCATCGGCACCGTGCCGATCTATGAAGCGCTGTCCCGCGTGCGCCGCCTGGAAGACCTGAGCGCCGCGCTGATGCTGGAAGTGATCGAGGAGCAGGCCGCGCAGGGCGTGGACTACATGACCATCCATGCCGGCGTGCTGGTGCAGCACATTCCGCTGGCCGCGCGCCGCATCACCGGCATCGTCAGCCGCGGCGGCTCCATCCTGGCCGAGTGGATGGTGAAGAACCACCGCCAGAATATGCTGTACGAATCCTTTGACGAGATCTGCAAGATTTTCCAAAAGTACGACGTCAGCTTCTCGCTGGGTGACGGCTTGCGGCCGGGATCGGTGGCCGACGCCAGCGATGCCGCGCAATTCGCAGAGCTGAAGACGCTGGGTGAGCTGACCAAGCGGGCCTGGAAATACGACGTTCAAGTGATGATTGAAGGTCCCGGCCACATCCCCATGGACCAGATCCAGATGCAGGTGGAGAAGGAAAAGGAGATGTGCTACGAGGCGCCCTTCTATACGCTGGGGCCGCTGGTGACGGACTTCGCGCCGGGCTACGACCACATCACATCGGCCATCGGCGCTGCCATGATCGGGTGGTACGGCGCGTCGATGCTGTGCTACGTCACGCCCAAGGAGCACCTGGGGCTGCCCAACCGCGACGACGTGAAGGCCGGCATCATAGCCTACAAGATTGCTGCGCACGCCGCCGACATTGCGCGCCACCGTCCGGGCGCACGCGACCGTGACGATGAGCTGTCGCGGGCGCGCTATAGCTTCGACTGGAACCGCCAGTTCGAGCTGTCTCTGGATCCGGAGACGGCGCGGTCGATGCACGATGAGACGCTGCCGGAGGAAGGCTTCAAGGATGCGCACTTTTGCTCGATGTGCGGACCGAAGTTTTGCTCGATGAATATTTCGGCGAAGGTGGAGGAGTTTACGGCGGAGGAAGCCCAAGCCGTGCTCAGCGACAGCTTGGTAAATATCTCCGGCAACGACTGACATCCTAACCTGTCGCTTAAGTTTGGCCATTTCCGCGGGGCAGGCGATTGCCGGAACCAGCTTCTTCCTGATCGATCCAGATGTGCAAGAAGGGCCTCCCGCCGACGACCTCCGAGAATCGGCGCGGGTGACCTGAGTGAGCCCAAGCGCCATACTCACAGTTATAGAACTCGATCTCACGCCGATACCAGGCCCAACGAGTTGGCCCGGGATCGGAGTCCGGCGGCGGCCAAATGGGTGTCCCGCGTCATGTATGACGCCATCCGGAGCTTGCGGATCATACCGCACCGCGGTCGCCCTCGGCGAAAGGTAGGAGTTAATTAGTTAGTTAGATACACCGGCGATTTATCCGGTTCTTGGGAGAACCTGGTCATCCAGTATCGGGTTTCCGGCAAGCCGGCGCACGACGCTCGGCTGGTGGCTGCCCCTGCGGGTGCATGCGGGTATCGCCGTTTCCCCACCAAGATCTAGTCGGCTTGTCATGCAACTATGCGGGACAAGCGTGCCCCGCTCTTCTACAACGTCCTATTCGATCCGAGTCCCAAACGGCGTCATGCCTTTTGAAAGTATGGTCTTCGGAAATTCTCCGGAACCGCAGATCATGAACGATCCGAAGTCCTTGTACCAATCGCCCGCAGGCGCCCGTGGGCCGGTGTTCACCCAATCCTGCAACCGGCGAAGATCTTGCAGTGAAATCCGACGCTCCTCCACACGCACAAGGATGTGCTCCCAGACGGCACGGGGAAGACTAGAGAATCGGATCTTCGGCAACAGCGTCTTCCCCGAAGATTGTCCGGATCAGATCCCTCCCCGCTTCGCCCTTGCGCTTGGGATCGGCCTCCGCCATGAAACGGCGATACGTCGCATCGAGATTCTCGCGTGCTGCCGCTTCAGCCTCCACTCCGCGCTGCGCGAGCACAACCAGGGCTCGGCTCTTCGTAAGATGCTTTCTCCTGGCCACACGCTCGACCTCGACCGCCAGTTCCGCCGGTATGGTTACGCTCTGGCGGACGGACGGCGCCGTTCGAGCACGTGTCCTTGACGGCCTGTTCATTGCCTACATGATATCAAGCGCACCAGCCTGGTGCGCTCCGCACCCCCGATTGCGCGTGGATCTATAGCCGCGTTAACCTGGAGACTGGCGTTGCAAATGACTGTCACACTCGATCCGCCACCGGAAAAAGAAGCTGCGTTGAAGGCCCAGGCGCAGTCGCGAGGGCTAAGCCTTGAGCAGTGGATGCTGGAGCTTGCCGACCAGTCCGTGCAGCCGGTTTCCATTACCCACCTGCAGAAAACCGATCCCGAGGAGTGGGCGCGGCAGTTTCTCGCCTGGGCTGACAGCCATGATCCCGAGATTCCAGTTCTCCCCGACGAGGCCATGAGCCGGGAGAGCATCTATCCCGACATAACGTAGGGCATCATTGCTTGTTGACAGCAGCACGCTTCTGCGAACTCTACAGGTTCAGCCTCCCCCAATACGAAACGGTTACGCGCGCCCTTGCGGCTCTGCCAAGCCGTGGCAGCGACCTTCACATCGTTCCTCAAAATCTTTACGAGCTGTGGGTGGTCGCCACGCGGCCGGTCGCCCAAAACGGCCTGGGCTTGTCGATCCCGGAGGCGACATCCGAACTGATGCGCCTGAAGAGCATGTTTCCGCTGTTGCCCGATACCCCGGCGATTTATCCGGTTTGGGAGAACCTGGTGATCCAGTATCGGGTTTCCGGCAAGCCAGCGCACGACGCCCGGTTGGTGGCTGCCATGCAGGTGCATGGCCTCATTGCAATTCTTACCTTTGACAGGATTTTTCCGCTATGCCGGCATCGAAGTCGTGCATCCCGCGCACGCCGGTCTGAGCGTGTACTAAAATATTTACAGTACGTGAAGCACTGTTGATGCGCTTCGAATGGGATGAGGACAAGAGCCGTCGCAACCTCGCAAAGCACAAGGTCAGCTTCAAAACCGCCGAGTTGGTATTCGACGATCCCGAGGCGCTCAGCATTCAGGATCGCGTCGTCGATGGAGAGGAGCGATGGCAGACGGTTGGAATGGTATCTGGCGCGGTTTTGATGGTGGCCTATACCTATCGCCACGAAGCTGGCGACGAGGTGGTTCGGCTGATTTCAGCGCGAAAGGCGGTCCCGCATGAAAGGCGAGCATATGCAAAGAGCCAAAAGCACGCAAGCGGATGAAATCCGTGCGCTCAAACGCATGAAAGACCGGGAAATCGATACGACCGACATTCCGCCGGTACTCGATTGGAGCAAGGCGGTCGTCGGCAAGTTCTATAGGCCAACCAAGAAATCTGTCAAACCGTCGACTGGCCTCGCTTCGGCCAATCCCCCCGATGTACGATGACTGCGTTAAGCTGCAGGCGCAGGGGCGGCGTTCGCCAAGGCTAAGAATAAGTTGGAACTTCCGCCACCGGTGGTGAGGTCTGTCAATCGCTGCCACGCAGTTTTGACAAGCAAGTGCGCAGCGGGAGAACGCGAAGCCGTACCAGGTGAAACAGGTCCGGACGGCTATGCTAAAGGCGAGGCTTGGTTTCAAACAGTGACCAAATCGAAATCATCATCTATTGGAGTGAAGAGGACGAGGAATCAACTGCTTTGGCTGTGCCCATCGTTTCCCCTGGCACGGCGGACGTTGAAAATGATGGAAGGTGTGGGACTCGATCCGGACGTCGTCACTTTCAGCACGCTCATGGACAAGGCAAAGGATTACGAATCCGCCCGCACCGTGCTTGCGGAAATGCAGAGCGCCGGAATCCGGCCAAACGACTTCACCTTCAACACCCTCATCAGCAAAGCGAAGGATTACTCATCCGCACGCACCGCGCTTGTGGAAATGCAGGCTGCGGGAAACCGGCCAGACGTCATCACCTTCAACACCCTCATCGATAAGGCGCAGGATTACGAAGCTGCCAGCACCATCCTTGCGGAGATGCGGGCTGCCAGAATCCGGCCAGACGTCATCACTTTCGGCACGCTCATCAACAAAGCGAAAGATTACGAACCCGCCCGCACCGTCCTTGCGGAAATGCAGGCTGCTGGAATCGCGCCCAATGTCGTCACTTTCAACACGCTGATCGACAAGGCGAAGGATTACGAATCAGCCCGCACTGTCCTTGCGGAGATGCAGGCGGCCAGAGTCCAGCCCGACGTCATCACTTTCAGCACGCTGATCGATAAGGCGAAGGACTACGAATCCGCCCGCACCGTCCTTGCGGAAATGCAGGCTGCCGGAATCCCGCCCAACGTCGTCACTTTCAACACGCTCGTCGACAAGGCGCAGGATTACGAAGTGGCCCGCACCGTCCTTGTCGAAATGCAGGCGGCCGGAATCCAGCCCGACGCGTACACGTTCTCAGCCCTCTTTTCAAAGAATCTCGCACTAGTGAATCCCGATGACCTTCTCGGCTGGTATTTGGCTCAACCCTATCACCCCGAAAGCCCCATGGAAGCGTGCTTAGGTTCCTACCGCCGGGCAGGTCTGGTTGGGCACGCGCTCGCAATTGCTCTCAATTACCCCCACCTTGCTGCCTCTCGCAAGCTCATGAGAACGAGCCGGGATTCGGCCTTGACCTATTTTCACGCTGTTGTCGATCTCGATTCGTTGAACGGAAATGGCAATTACGCGCTTGGCATGGCCCTTATTGAGGTTCACCGCCCTTCCGAAGCGATCCCATACCTTGAGAAAGCTCTTGTACAAGCCCGGATACGCGACAAAACCGGACCGCGAGCCAATCACATCGAACAGATCTTGCGTGGTCTTTCGGATACTAATCGCACTTGAAGTGAGTTGCAGCTAACGTTGCCAGTCGTGCGAGGTTGCCAGCCATTTCCGAGGCCTGTGACGACGTCCGCCGTCTGGTAGCGCCGCCGGGTTGAAACTACCGAACCCGGCGATTTCAGATGGGTTGCGCTACCAGGAGATAAGGTTTCATCGGTGAAACCGACGGCATCTCACACGGTTACCCGCTTGGTCGAAGCCGCCAAGTTGGGGCCAAAAGAACCGATTGAAAGTTTACCCAACAGCTCAGGAGACAAATTGCGGTCCACAATATAAATATGGACATCAATCGTTTCACGGAAAAACTCCAAGAGGCGATCCGCACCGCCCAAAGCCAGGCCACCCGCTACGGCCATCAACAACTGGACGTCGAGCACCTCTTTTCCAGCCTGCTCGAACAGCCGGGCGGCCTGGCCGGCTCCATCCTCTCGCGCGCGGGCGTCAACGTCGACACGCTGCGCCCCCGCCTCGAACAGGAACTGGACCGCCTGCCGAAGGTCTCCGGCCCATCCGGCGCGCCCGACCAGATCTTCGTCACCGCCCGCCTGAACCGGCTCCTCACCCAGGCCGAGGACGAGGCCAAGAAGCTCAAGGACGAATACATTTCCGTCGAGCACGTGCTGCTCGCGCTCACCGACGATAGCGGCCCCAGCGGTCGCCTGCTGCGCGAATACGGCGCGACGCGTGAGCGGCTGATGCAGGCGCTGCGCGAGGTGCGCGGCAGCCAGCGCGTCACGTCCCAGAATCCCGAGGCCACTTACGAAGCCCTCGAACGCTACGGCCGCGACCTCACCAAACTCGCCAGCCAGGGCAAGCTCGATCCGGTCATCGGTCGCGACGAGGAAATCCGCCGCGTCATCCAGGTGTTGTCGCGGCGCACCAAAAACAACCCCGTCCTGATCGGCGAGCCGGGCGTGGGCAAGACCGCCATCGTGGAGGGCCTCGCCCTGCGCATCGTGCGCGGCGACGTGCCCGAAGGCTTGAAGAATCGCCGCATCGTGTCGCTCGATATGGGCGCGCTCATCGCGGGCGCCAAGTTTCGCGGCGAGTTTGAAGAGCGCCTCAAGGCCGTTCTGAAGGAAGTGCAGGACGCCGCGGGCGACATCATCCTGTTCATCGACGAGCTGCACACGGTGGTGGGCGCGGGCAAGGCTGAAGGCTCCATGGACGCCGGCAATCTGCTGAAGCCCATGCTGGCGCGCGGCGAGTTGCACTGCATCGGCGCCACCACCCTGGATGAATACCGCAAGCACATCGAAAAAGATGCGGCGCTGGAGCGGCGCTTCCAGCCGGTGCGCGTGGACCAGCCTTCGGTCGAAGACACCATCTCGATTCTGCGCGGCCTGAAGGAGCGCTACGAAGTGCATCACGGCGTGCGCATCAAGGACGCCGCCCTGGTGGCTGCGGCGATTTTGTCGAATCGCTACATCACCGACCGGTTCCTGCCCGATAAAGCCATCGACTTGATGGATGAGGCGGCCGCCCGCCTGCGCACCGAAATCGACTCCATGCCGGCGGAACTGGACGAAATCCTGCGCCGCACGATGCAGCTTGAAATCGAGCGCGAGGCGCTGAAGAAGGAGAAGGATGCGGCCTCGCGCGGGCGGTTGAAGAAGCTCGAAAAGGAGCTCGGCAACCTGAAGGCGGAAGGCGACGCACTGAAGGCCCGCTGGCAAGCCGAGAAGCAGACTGTGGGCAGTTTGCGCGCGTTGCGCGAGCAGATCGAGCAGACCAAAGTGGAGATCGAGAAGGCCGAACGCGCTTACGACCTGAATCGCGCGGCGGAGCTGAAGTATGGCAAGCTGGCGGACCTCGAACGGCGCTTGCAGGCTGAGTCGGAACAGTTCGCCAAGAAGCAGTCGCAATCGCCGCTGATCAAGGAGGAGGTGGGCGAAGAGGATATCGCCGCGGTGGTCAGCCGCTGGACCGGCGTGCCGGTGACCAAGCTGCTGGAAGGCGAGATGCAAAAGTTGCTGCACCTGGAAGACGAGTTGCACCAGCGCGTAATCGGGCAGGACGAAGCCGTCACCGCGGTGGCGGAAGCCGTAATTCGCGCGCGCTCCGGGCTGAAGGATCCCAACCGGCCCATCGGCAGCTTCATTTTCCTGGGGCCGACCGGTGTGGGCAAGACCGAGTTGGCGCGCGCGCTGGCGCAGTTTCTCTTCGACGACGAGCGCGCCATGATTAGCATCGACATGTCCGAGTATCAGGAGAAGCACACCGTGTCGCGGCTGATCGGCGCGCCGCCGGGATATGTTGGCTATGACGAAGGCGGCCAGCTTACCGAAGCCGTGCGGCGGCGGCCGTATTCGGTGGTGCTGTTCGATGAGATTGAAAAGGCCCACCACGATGTGTTCAACGTGATGCTGCAGGTGCTCGACGATGGCCGGCTCACCGATGGCCAGGGCCGCACGGTGGACTTCCGCAACACCATCGCGATTATGACTTCCAACATTGGCAGCGCGCGCATTCTGGAATACCGCGGCGGGTTCGAAGGCGAGGGATACGAACGGATGAAAGAGGCCGTGCTGGAAGAGATGCGCCGCCATTTCCGGCCGGAGTTCCTCAATCGCGTGGATGAGACGATCGTGTTCCACGCGCTGGCCGAAGAGCATTTGAAGCAGATCGTGGAAATCCAGTTGGACCGTGTGCGGGCGCGCCTGGCGGACCGCCACATCACCCTGACTTTGACCGATGCCGCACGGCTGAACCTGGTGCGTACGGGCTTTGATCCGCATTACGGCGCGCGTCCGCTGAAGCGCGCGATTCAGAAGAAGGTGGAGACGCCGCTGGGCCGCATGATCCTGAAAGGCGACGTCCGCGACGGACAGCAGCTTCTGGTGGATGTCGACCCGCAGGGCGAACTGACCTTCGCGCCCGCGGCGGCGAGAGCGGCGGGGTGAGGGCGGTAGTAGGTCCATTTGATTGTGGGGCAGGTTGGCAACCTGCGGGCCGATTGTCAATCGGCCCAGCTTGCGGACATCGGCCCGTGCGACTCCGCGCGCACCCTTCAATAGTGAGCAACCTCCATCCGCTCCCATGCCGGAGTCAAACGCCGCTGCCAGCGGCGCACGCTGGCATCCGGCGCCAACCCATGTTCCACAAACAATAACTTGCCTTCCGGCTTTAGGACGCGCCGCATCTCTCCCAGCGCTTGCGCTACCTCGGGAATCGACAAATCGCGCTTCGGGTAGGCGGCCATCCCCATACCGAAGGGGGGAACCTTTGCCGCAGAGAGGTGCGCGCCGCCATCGAGTGGGATGATGCGCACTTCGGATCGCCCGCCACGACCTGCATCGTCCACCCTGAAAACCATCGATTCGCCTCGCGGAAACATGCGGCCACCGGGAACGCCGTCAGGCTACGGATAAAGGGCGTCCAACAATGGTCTTTGTTCGTTCGGTAACTAATCGCAACTAATCAAGTTTGATTATTGACGTGGCCACTTCACGGGGGTTAGACTTAGCCGTCCGTACCATCCACTCTTTGCAGGGAGCGCCGCAAATGCCGCATATCGCATTGCCCGAAGGGCTGCCCGGAATTACGAGCGCCTTCGCCTTTCGCCCTGAAACAGCCAAGCCTCTGCGCGAGTTGGCCGAGATCCTGCTGCGCGGTCCAGGCTCGCTGACGAGCGCCGAGCGCGAGACCATCGCGGCATTCGTATCCACGCGAAACGACTGCTATTTTTGCCAGACCAGCCATCGCGCCGCCGCCGCGCATCACGCTGGAGGCAGTTATGAAATGGTGGATGCCGTGCGTCTCGATTCTTTGAACGCGCCCGTCAGTCCCAAGTTGAAGGCGCTCCTCGCGATCGCCGGAAAAGTCCAGCAGGGCGGCAAGAATGTGACCCCGGAAGATATCCAGCGGGCGCGCCAGGAAGGCGCTACCGAGCCCGAAATCCACGACACGGTCCTGATCGCGGCCGCTTTCTGCATGTACAACCGATATGTAGATGGCCTCGCCACTTATACTCCCGTGGATGACTTCAAGCTATACGACGAGATGGGCGCACACATGGCGCATGAAGGCTATACGAGGCCCGCCGGAGAGATGCATAGAGAGGCTGGGAGATAGCGATGCCGCACATAGCGCTTCCGGAAGGAGTGCCGGGCATCCTAGGACCCATGGCTTTTCGCCCGGAGACGGCGAAGCCATTGAACGAACTGGCGGAAACCCTGCTGCGCGGCCCAAGTACGCTGTCGCCGGGCGAGCGGGAACTGATTGCCGCTTACGTTTCCTCGCGGAACGATTGTCTTTTTTGTCAGTCCATTCATGGCGCTGTGGCCGCTTATCATTTCGACGGCAATGAACAGCTTGTCCTGGACGTGAAGCGGAGCGCCGAGCGGGCGCCGGTTTCGGACAAGCTCAAGGCTTTGCTGGCAATTGCCGGCGAAGTGCAGCACCGCGGCAAGCACGTCACGGCCGGCGAGATCGAACGCGCCCGGCAGGCCGGCGCCACCGACCTGGAGATCCACGACACGGTGCTTATCGCCGCGGCTTTCTGCATGTACAACCGGTATGTGGACGGGCTAGGCACTTGGGCGCCGCGCGAGCCGGAGGCGTACCGGGAGCCCGCCGCTACGCTGGCTCGCGAGGGGTATGTAGCATCCGTCAGATAGAGGAGGACCCATGCCGTACATCCAAATTCGTGAAGGCCTGCCGGGTATTCGCGGCCTTTTCGCATTCCGTCCGGAGACCGCCCAGCCGCTATCCGAGCTGGCCGAGCTTCTGTTGCACCAGCCCGGTACCCTAACACCCGGGGAGCGCGAACTGATCGCCACCTATGTCTCTTCGCGCAACGATTGCTACTACTGCCAGACCGCCCATGGCGCGATTGCGGCGCATCACCTCGGTGGACACGAGGATACGGTTCAGGCGGTAAAGCGCGATTTTGAGCGCGCGGATATCTCCGGCAAACTCAAGGCGCTGCTGGCTATCGCCGGTAAAGTACAGAGTGGCGGAAAGAACGTTCAGCCCGAAGATATCGCACGCGCGCGGCAAGAGGGCGCCACCGACCTGGAGATTCACGACACCGTGCTGATTGCGGCGGCCTTCTGCATGTACAACCGCTATGTAGACGGCTTGGCTACATGGTCGCCCACCGACCCGGAGGGCTTTCGGGAACGAGCCGCCAAGGTTGCCAGCGATGGCTATTTGGGAGTGCTGGGATACATTCATGCGGCTCACGCAGGACCGTAGCGGAGCACGTCCGCGGCGATGCCAATTGCTTTGTGGGGCAGGTTGGCAACCTGCCGGGCCGATTGTCAATCGGCCCAGTTTACGCCGATTTCCAATCGGCGCGCAGGATACCATCCCGCCACACAAGCTGCAAACTGACCCATTACCGAATTCTAGCCTGTGCTTCGCCGTCCGCTGCCAGATGGCGTCGAACTCCTGCGTGGAGGGCCTTGTGGTCGATGAACCGCGCGGCGGCCTGGCTTCGGCCAGACTGATCGTCCCGACAACTGATCTGTTTGTGCATTGCATGTTCGTCCAAATCGCGGAAGATGCGCCGGCGCGTTTTAGGCTCGGTATCCGGCAGGATGCGGCCCCCTAATGCGGAGCAGCTTGACAGTCGGCTCGGATGTTTCACCCAAATACCGCCTTGGAATAGCTGTGGAAGACGTT
>DATNMW010000202.1:0-13876 GCA_035602155.1 Bryobacteraceae bacterium
CGTTTCACAGTACGGCGGTGAAAGCGGCCGGTGCGATTCATTCGGACTTCGAGAAGAAGTTCATCCGGGCGGAAGTGGTGAACTGGAAGTCGCTGGTGGAGTTGGGCGGGTATGCCGGGCTGCGCGAGAAAGGCATGCTGCGGCTGGAGGGCAAGGAGTATATTGTCAAGGATGGCGACGTGCTGGTGATCCGGCATGGGTAAAGTTCGGAAGCCCGGCCGCTGAGTGCTGCGGACGTTTTCAAGCTGAGCGCTCCTGCGTCCTCCAGCCGCCAACCCCAGTAACCAATGTTACGGCCATCCTCGAATCAGGCAGTACTAAATCAAACGGTTTTTCATTGATTTTGGCCGAAGCCGGACGTATACTTACATCGCGAAGTGCCGCCTGGGGAAGCGACGCTTGAAAGGGGACTTATGGCAATACAGAACGGCTTCACTCTCCGCGCAGCCAACCGGCACGAAGTCATTGGTTGGCCCCCAACCTCAATGTGCGCCAGCCAACCGCGGACGGGATCTGCACGTTCCGTCTCGCTATGGATCGCGTGCGCGTTATCGGCGATAACGCTGGCACAGGCGCAGACGGCAACTGAGATCGTGCTGCACAATTTCGCCAGCCCTCCGGATGGGTCGCTCCCCAACGCAGTCTACCGCGACGCGGCGGGCAACCTCTACGGAACCGCTTACCAGGGCGGCGCATCGAACGCGGGAGTGGTGTTCAGACTGGATGCGGCCGGCCAGCAGACTTGGCTGTATAGCTTCACGGGCGGGGCCGATGGACGCTACCCCGAGGCGGGTGTGATTGGCGACGCGGCAGGCAACCTCTACGGGACCACTTACGAAGGCGGCGCCGCACAGAAGGGCGTGGTGTATAAGATCGATACGTCCGGTCACGAGACCGTGCTCTACAGCTTCACGGGCGGAGCCGATGGCGGAAACCCCGAAGCCGGCTTGATCCTCGACTCGGCCGGCAACCTCTATGGAACCACCTACCGTGGAGGCGCCAAGAAAGCGGGGGCGGTATACAAGCTGGATACCACCGGCCAGGAGACGGTGCTGCACAGTTTCACCGGCGGCGCCGATGGAGTGTTCCCGCAGGCCGGTGTGATCCGAGACTCGACCGGCAACCTCTACGGAACCGCTTCCCAGGGCGGCGCAACGGACGCGGGCGTGGTGTACATGCTGGATACCGCCGGCAATGAGACCGTGTTGTACAGCTTTACCGGCGGCGCCGACGGGAGATTTCCCTACGCAGGTGTGATCCGCGACTCGGCCGGCAACCTCTACGGGACTACGAACCAAGGCGGCTCCTCGAGCGCGGGGGTGGTGTACAAGCTGGATACGGCCGGCCATCAGACGGTGCTTTACACGTTCACGGGCGGAGGTGACGGAGGGTACCCTTCGGCGGGTGTGATCGGAGACTCGGACGGCAACCTCTACGGAACCGCTTCGGGCGGCGGTCCGGATTACTGTTGCGGCGTGGTGTACAAGCTGGACGCAGCCGGCCACGAGACGGTCTTGTACTCCTTCACGGAAGGGGCGGAAAGACCCTACGGGGCCGAGGGAGGCTACCCTCTGGCTGGCGTGATCCGCGACTCGGCCGGCAACCTCTACGGGTCCACCGATCGCGGCGGCGCAGCCGACTCCGGCGTGGTTTTCAAGCTGGACACGAGTGGCCACGAGACGGTGCTTGCCAGTTTCCCAGGCCCGTCCGATGGGAGCTTCCCGACCGCCGGCGTGACCGGCGACTCGGCGGGCAACCTCTACGGGACTACTTCCAGTGGCAACCCCGTAAATGCAGGTGTGGTGTACGAGTTGGATTCGACGGGCAATGAGACTCTGCTCTACAGCTTCACGGGCGGGGACGATGGCGCTTTTCCCGGGGCTGGCGTGATCCGCGACCCGGCAGGCAACCTCTACGGGACTACGACCCGGGGCGGCACAGGGGACCAGGGCGTGGTGTTCAAGCTCGATACAGCCGGCAACGAGACGGTGCTGTACAGCTTCACCGGTGGGACCGATGGGGCGAACCCCTACTTCGCCGGCGTGATCCGCGACCCGGCAGGCAACCTCTACGGGACCACAGGCGTGGGCGGCGACGGCGGCATTGAGGGCGTAGGTGTGGTGTACAAACTGGATACGGCCGGCAATGAGACCGTGCTTCACAGTTTCACGGACGGCGCCGATGGGGCCAACCCGTACACGGGTGTGATCCGCGACGCGGCAGGCAACCTGTACGGGACCACCGGGGCAGGCGGTACGGCGAACGCGGGAGTGGTGTTCAAGCTGGATACCGCCGGCAATTACACACTGCTGTACAGTTTCATGGGCTTGGCCGACGGGGGAAACCCCAATGCGCTGACTCTCGATCCGTCAGGCAATCTCTACGGGACGACCTACCGGGGCGGCACAGCGAACCGGGGCGTAGTGTACGAGTTGGGCACGGCCGGCAATTTCACGGTGCTGTACAGTTTCACCGGCGCCGATGGGGCCTACCCCTACGCAGGCGTGATCCGTGACTCGTCAGGCAACCTCTATGGAACCACCGAACTTGGCGGAGCAGCCGATGCGGGTGTGGTGTACAAGCTGGATACGGCCGGCAATTTCACGGTGCTGTACAGCTTCGCGGCCGGCGCCCATGGGGGCAGCCCCGAATCCGGCCTGACCCTCGACTCGGCAGGCAACCTCTACGGCACAACCTATCTAGGTGGGAAACACTCCACCGGCATTGTGTTCAAGATTGAACCGTCCGGATCGGCGCAAACTGGGTCGAGAGACAATCGGCCCGCAGGTTGCCAACCTGCTTCGCATGCATTTTTTCTTTTTTTTCTTTGAGAGGAATCGCCCGCAGCCGCCACCACCACGGTAGTAACTCCTTGCAGGGCGATGGCGCTGGCGTTTCGGTCGAAGCGGATCTGAGCAAGTCCCCGGAGATCGTACCGGTGGCCCATCGCCCGTATAGCGCGAGGATTCTTCCCTGGAGTCTCGTCCACCCGAACCGCGGCAGAATGGTACTGTACGGCCTGGACCCTAAAGACACCCATAATTTGAATCGAAGTCAGACACTCCTTGCGCCTGCCCTAAATCGCCAATACACTTAAGCTTGCCCGCTCGCGCGCCAGAAGGAGACTTATGGAGAGAATGCAAGACGGTTGTCGGTTTCCCGCTACCCACCGGCGCAAAATGTTATGGCTTGCGTACGTATTAGCCGCCACATCGATGGCCTACGCGCAGACAACGTATAGCGAAACCGTGCTGCACAATTTCTCCAGCCCGCCCAAGGGGGCGAACCCCTACGCCGGGGTGATTCGCGACGCGGCGGGCAACCTATACGGGACTACCGCCTACGGCGGCGCATCGAACCAAGGCGTGGTGTTTAAGGTGAATACGACCGGCCATCTGACGGTGCTGTATAGCTTCACGGGCGGCGACGATGGGGCTGCGCCGTCTGGCGGCGTGGTTGGCGACTCCGCCGGCAACCTTTACGGGACGACGACCTACGGTGGCTCGTCGAATTCGGGCGTAGTATACCGGCTGGACACGACCGGCCACGAATCCGTACTGCATACCTTCACGGCTGCCGACGGACTCCTGCCGTACGCGGGTTTGATTCGCGACGGGGCGGGTAACCTTTACGGAACTACCCCGTATGGCGGTACGGCGGGCGCAGGCATCATTTTCAAAGTGGACCCGACTGGCCAATTCACGGTGCTGTACAACTTCACGGGTACCGATGGGGGCATCGCCTACGCGGGCGTGGTCCGCGACCCGGCAGGTAATCTGTACGGGACTACCTACAGCGGCGGCACGGCGGACTTCGGCGTCGTGTACAAGCTGGATGCGGCCGGCAATTACACGGTGCTGTACAGCTTCACGGGCGAGGCCGGTGGGAGGCCATGGGCAGGTGTGGTGCGCGACTCGGCAGGCAGCCTTTACGGCGCCGCGGGCAACGGCGGCCGCGAAGGCGCGGGCGTGGTGTATAAGCTGGATGCAGCCGGCCAGGAAACGGTATTGTACAGCTTCACGGGCGGGACCGATGGCGGCGCCCCCCAAGCCGGTCTGGTCCGCGACTCCGCGGGTAACGTCTATGGGACCACTTATAGCGGCGGCGGCGCCAACGCGGGCGTAGTGTACAAACTGGATGCGACCGGCCAGCAGACGGTACTGTATAGCTTCACGGGCGCGGCCGATGGGGGCCATCCCGTAGCGGGTCTGATCCAGGATCCGGCAGGCAACCTCTACGGAACCACCAACGCCGGAGGCGTGGCGGACGTGGGCGTAGTGTACGAGGTGAATAGCGCCGGCCAGGAGACCACACTCTACGGCTTTCCGGGCGGCGACGGCTGGTTCCCATTCGCTGGTTTGATCCACGACTCGACAGGTAACTTCTACGGGACCACTTATTACGGCGGCGCTGCGGACATGGGGGCGGTTTACAAACTGGACACGGCGGGGAATTACGCGGTGCTCTACAGCTTCGCGGGTGGAACCGATGGGGCGAACCCCCTCGCAGGGGTGACCCTCGACTCATCTGGCAGCCTTTACGGGACTACCAACAACGGCGGCGAAGGGGGCTTTGGAGTGGTGTTCAAACTGAATACAGCCGGTCAAGAGACCGTGCTCCACAGCTTCACGGGTGGCGCGGATGGCGAGTACCCTAACGGCGGTGTAATCGTCGACCCGTATGGCAACCTCTACGGGACTACCACCTACGGCGGCGCGGCAAATGCGGGCGTGGTGTACAAGGTGGATGCGGCAGGTCAATACTCGGTTTTGCACAGCTTCAACTACGGCGACAGCGACGGGGCGAACCCCTACGCCGGCGTGATCTTCGATTCGGCGGGCAATCTGTACGGGACTACCTATAGCGGCGGCGCCGTGGGTGCTGGCATCGTGTACAAGCTGAATGCGGCTGGACAGGAGACAGTGCTGCACAGTTTCGCTTGGGCCGACGGCGCGTGTCCGAGTGCAGGTGTAGTCCGGGACTCCGCCGGCAGCCTCTACGGGACCACTTATCTCGGCGGTGCAGGAGACTGGGGAGTAGTGTACAAGCTGGATACCTCCGGAGTGGAGACGGTACTGTACGCCTTCGCCGGCGGGGCGGATGGGCTCGAGCCAATGTCCGGCGTGATCCGCGACTCTGCTGGCAACCTGTACGGGACCACGCAATACGGCGGCGGCACAGCCAACGCGGGTGTGGTGTATAAGTTGGATACCGCCGGACAGGAGACGGTGCTCTACACCTTTACGGGCGGGGGGGATGGGGGTGCTCCCTACGCCGGCGTGATCGGCGATTCGGCAGGCAACCTCTACGGCACTACTCACGAAAACGGGAAATGGTCTGGCGGCGTGGTATTCAAGCTCACACCGTAGCCAACTCATACAAATACTCCACGTGCGAGCGCGCCGCCCCATCCATCCCCTGGATCTTCGCATTCCCCGACTCGATCACATAATACTCGTCCGGCGCGTGCGCCCCATTCCCGTGCCCCAGTCCGAAGTGACCCGCAGGCAGCCGCAGCGGATCGCCGGTGAACACAAACCCGGGCCACGACCCCGCCAGCCGCGGCCACAAAATCGGGTCGATCCCGTTGCGCTTATACACAGCTACCGCGGCCCGCACGATCCCCGAGTCCGCCGGCGTGGTGGTCGGATCGTACCCGCCGGTCACGTTCACTTCGATATCGCCGAAGCCGCGCTTTTGCAAATGCGCCCGCAGCGCGGCGGCCGCGCCCGCCGCGGTCATATCCGGCACCAGCCGCAGATCCAGCTTGGCCGCCGCGCGATGCGGCAGAATGGTCTTGCCCCCCGGTCCCGTGTATCCGGCCACCAGCCCTTCGATGTTCACCGTCGGCCGCGAAGCAAACAACTCCAGCGCCTCCAGCCAGTCCACGTCGTGCACCCAATGCTGCACGCCCATCTGCTTCATAGCAACTGCCTCGCTCTGGCGTGCCGCAGCCTCGCGGATCAGCGCCTTGTCGGCAGCGCTCAGCGGGCGCACTTTATCGGCAAAGCCGTCGATGGCCGGCGTGTGCCCGTCGGGTCCCACCAAGCTCGCCAGCGCCTGCACCAAATGCCACGCCGGGCTATCGACGCGCGCCTCGTTGCTCGAATGCAGATCCTGTTTCGGTCCGCGCCCCCAACGCTCGCCGCTTGAAACCAACTCCACTTCAATCACGCCTTTGGCCCCCAGCGCGATGGTCACCGTGCCATCCAGCGCCTGTTGGGGCATGGGCATATACACGCCCGTGCACTTGCGCAAAGCCGCCAGCACCTCGGGCCTATGGACTATCTGCGGGAAGTGCGGCGATCCGATCTCCTCCTCGCCTTCCGCCACGAAGACCAGGTTCACGGGCAGCTTGCGTCCAGTGGCGCGAAAGGCGTGCAGCGCGGCTAGGAATGTGGCTTCCGGACCCTTCTGGTTTACCGCCCCGCGCCCCACCACGATCTTGCCCAGCCCGGGCCGATCCACCAGGCGCGCCTCGAACGGCGGCGAAGACCATTCCGCGGGGTCCACCTGCTTCACGTCGTACATGAAGTAGATGCCGACCGTGCGCGGCGCGCCCGCGTCCAGCGTGGCAAAGACTCCCGGCTGTCCATCGCTGGGGATCTTGGTCACCTGCTCAAAGCCGGCTTCGCGCAGCATTCGCATCATTAAGGCGCAGCCCTCCTGCATCCCTCGATTTTCCGCCGCGATCGAGGGCTGCCGGATCCACTCCTGCAAGCGCGCGACTGCTTCGTCGTGCCGCTTCTCGATTTCGGCGAACAACGGCTTCAAGTCCGGACCATCGGCGGCCAGTGCCATTCCGCCGGTCAGGACACTCTGCACAAACATGCGTCGATCCATATCGCCCGATTATATAACCTCTGGTACGGCTTATAGACCCGCTCAACCTCGTCTTCGCCATGGCGCCGATGCTAGAATCCTCATCAAACGACCTATATGCTGACTCGAGATTCCTCTATCGCCGGCATGATCGCCGCGCAGCCGTCCGATGCTATGGCCCTGGCCGCCAGATCCTTCCGTTTGAGCTACGGCCAACTGAACGAGCGCTCCGCCGCCCTTGCCCGAGGGCTGCAGGTGTTGGGCGTAGGCCCCGACGTTCCCATCGCCGTATTCGCCAATCGCACACCCGCCGGCGTTTTGGCCGCGCTGTCGGTTCTAAAAGCCGGCGGCTGCTACGTCCCCCTCGATCCGGACGATCCGGCCGAACGCCTGGCGTTCATGCTGCGCGACGTGCAGGCGCCCTTCGTCCTGGCGGAGCGCGCCATAGCCGGCCGCGTGCCGAAGGGCAGATGGAAAGTGATTCCCCTGGATGAAGCGCCCATCCTGTTCAGCAGTCCCATCGACAAGGTGGCCGCGCCAAGTCCGAACCACATAGCGTATATCGCCTACACTTCCGGATCCGCGGGCCGTCCCCTGGGCGTCGAGATTACCCACGCCGGCCTGCTGAACCTGATCCGCTGGCACCAGCGCGCATTCCATGTGACCGCCGCCGACAACGCCGGCCAGATTGCAGCTCCCGGCTTCGACGCCGCCGTCTGGGAGATTTGGCCCTACCTTACCGCTGGCGCCAGCTTGCACTTTCTGGACGCCGGCATCAGCCGGTCGGCGCTGCCGCTGCGCGACTGGCTGGTCGACGAATACATCACCATCGCCTATGCGCCCACCGCCCTAGCCGAACGCTTGATCGCGCTCGAATGGCCGCGCCACACCGCCCTGCGCACCCTGCTGACGGGCGGCGACATCCTACGGCAGTACCCGCCCGCGGGCCTGCCATTCACGTTGGTCAACCACTACGGCCCAGCCGAAACCACCGCCGTGGCCACATCCGGAGCGGTACCGCCGCTATCGAATCCGTTGGAGTTTCCGCCCGTCGGCGGCGCCATCGATGGCGTCCGCTTTGCGATTCTCGATGAGTCGATGAAGCTGGTGCGCAACGGCAAGCCGGGCGAACTCTATATCGGCGGACCGGGCATCGCACGCGGCTACGTGAACCAGCCCGAGCTGACCGCCCGCAAATTCCTTTCCGACCTTTTCAGCCCAGACCCCAACGCGCGCCTCTACCGCACGGGAGACGTGGTGCGCCGCCTCGCCGACGGCCAACTCGCTTTCCTCGGCCGCCTGGACGAGCGGATTACAATCCGCGGCTGCCGCGTGGAGCCGTCTGAAATCGAGAGCGCGCTCAACGCCCATCCGCAGATCGAAAGCAGCGTGGCCGTCCTTCGCGAAGACACGCCCGGCGAGAAGCGCCTGGTCGCCTACGTGGCCCCGGCGGCCGGCGCTGCGCCATCCCCGAGCGCCCTCGTAGATTGGCTGCGGGATCGCCTTCCGGAGTACATGCTGCCCTCCGCGATTGTCAGCTTGTGCGAGATACCGCTCACCCTGAACGGCAAAGTGGACCGCGACGCGCTGCCCGCGCCGCACTGTGAACCCGAGCCGTCCGCCCGCGAAGAGATGGAAGCGCGCCTGTCGCAAATTATAAGCGCGTTGTTGGAAGTCGACGGCATTTCCAATGACGACGACTTCTTGCAAGCTGGAGGCCATCCTCTAATGGCCGCGCTGGTGCTCGACCGCGTGCGGCAGGTGTTCGGCGCGGCTCTAACTGCGGAGCAACTCCTGGAAGCGCCTACGGTTTCGGGCCTTGCCGCGCAGATTGAACGGGCCTCGGCGAGCAAGGACCCAAGGTATGTTACGGCACTGGCGCCAACAGCGCCTTGCCGATCACCGTCGTAAACCCGTCCAACATATCCATGAAGCCTGAGGCAAGCAACGGAACGGTCCGAATCTGCCAGAGATATCCGGCGTTTTGCCACGCCGAACCCCGCGCGGCGCTCACGCTCCAGGCGGCGATGGTATTCTCCAGATGAGAGACCGGCGGGAGATCTCCGCCGAGCAGACGCACATTCAGCGTCGTCTTGGCGGATTCAATGAGACTGTCGAGCGTGGAATTGAGTGCGGTGTAATCGTTGTAGTGCGTTCCACCCGGATCCGGCGTTGTACCCGTAACCTGACAGGTACTCAGAATGGCTTCAGGCAGGTCGTGATTGATATGCGCGTTGATACCCGCCAGCGCGAACTGGATTCGCGCGATCGCGCCCTGGTTGCGGCAGTTGAACAAGACTTCCCAACAAGTGGAAGCCGCCTGGCCGGAGAGCCAGGATTTGAGGGCCGAGAAGTAGAGATTTGCGAACTGCACATCGAGCTGGGCAAGCCAATTCGGATCGCTGAATCCACCACCAGCGACTCGCGCTTCGACCGCCTGCGTTACTTGCAGATAAAGCCAGTTGAACCATTTCAGGCCATCTCCGTCGATACAAGTCGTTTCTATGGTCCCGAGGGTTTGCAGAACGTCCGCGATCGATTGCGAAGCGGACTGAACCGTGTCGAGGAGCGTAGCGTCGTAAGGAAACATAGCTTCCATCTACCACCACCTTCTACCGAAGTCGCATTTCAAGTATATACGCGGATTCGCACCGAAACGCGAGCGATGGCATGTTGTAGACGTTGTAAAGCTGCGGGCCGATGGTTAGTCGGCCCCTTGGAATTTGGCCGTCCTTATTGCGGCGCCCGTCTCAACGTCATTCCGGCATGATGCGGTAGGCTTTGATATTGCCTGTAAAGCTGCCGGTCGGATTCCCCGAAGTGTCGTAGAAGTCGATGCTGTAAGGGCCCTCGTATTCGTTGCCGCCCGGACCCACGGTAACCGTCTCGAGGATATACGCCGTGCCGGTCAGATTGCCGCTGGTATCGAAGGTCCAGGACGGGTGTTTGAGCTTAAAGGTTTGCGGGCCCGTTTGCGTCCACACTCCGAGGCATACGTTGCCTTCAATCGGGTCCGTAAAATCGTTCAGAATCTCCGTGCCATCGCTGTGCCAAGCGTCGAAGGCCTGGTCCACTGCGATCCCGCTGGAGTAGAACGTGACACTCCAAAGACCCACAATGGGAGTGTCACTCTGGCCCGGCGCGGCGTTTGGCTGAGCCGGCACTGCGATCAAGCCTGGGGGAAGGATGGCCGGCGCCTTCAGCGCGGTAACACCCGGCAGGCTGCAAGCGGTTGCGTAGGGCGCCACGCTAACGGATAGAGCCAGCAGCGCGCCGGTAATTGCGATCGTCTTCATTCTTCTTTGCATGATGGTAAGTCCTTTTGCTTTTGGGGTTTGGGAACCAGGCCTCCTGCAGCGGCGTTTTCTTTACTAGTTGGGTCGAGCGGCGAACCCACCGAAGCTATAGCGCTCTCGTCGCCGGACCGGTTACGAACCACCAGCCTTTCTTCGATGTGGAAGGCGATTCTGGTTCTTCGTTTGATCCTCACGATTCCTCTTGTCTGCCGGTTCGCCGATGGCGGTAAACTAGCCCTCCAATCGGCGCTCAGGAGGCCGGCTCTCACAAGGGCATTGTGCCCGCCGGAGGGTTAGGAAGTCTTTAGAGGGCTTTGAAACTTTATAAAATCTTCTAAAAATGGCCTGGACTACATTAAAAAAACATAAAAAAAACGGGACTAAGCGAGGCGGGCGGGTGCTACAATTGCTGGAAACTGGGTCCCAAAGTGGAACTCTCGGGTGAGCGAGCCTGGGCAGCCGGAAATCCGGCCCCTGTCTGCCGGGTACCGCATAGTCTCCGGAGACTGCGACGGGCCTTCGTAGGCGGGCTATGCCGGCGGAAACCAGCCAGTTGTATGAATTCGGGCCATTCCGGGCGGATGGCGTACGGCGTCTGCTGTTGCGCGACGGCGAAGCCGTGCCCTTGACGTCCAAAGCCTTCGATACGCTCCAGGTTCTGATCGTAAATCATGGCCGCGTGCTGGAAAAGGATGAGTTGCTGAAGTCCATCTGGCCCAACAGCTTCGTGGAGGAAGCCAACCTCGCGCAGAATGTTTCGGCGTTGCGGAAAGCCCTTGGCGAGCTACCGGGTGAGCATCGCTACATCGCGACTATTCCGGGGCGGGGCTATCGTTTCGTGGCGCAGGTCAAGCAGCTTGGCGCGGCCGAGACCGAGTTGACCCTGGAAAGACGCACGACCGCCGAGGTAGTCGTTGAGGAGGAGTTCCAAGACGACGACGCCAAGTCCCCCGCCCGCCGTCTGGCGCCCCCGAAAGCGATTGCGGGCTTGTTGCTGGCGGCGCTTCTTGGCGTGGCCGTCTGGCGCATCCGAAAAGAAAAAGCCGCGCCCGCGCCGGATGTCTCGGCGACCCGCTCCATCGCCGTGCTGCCGTTCCACCCGCTGGACGCGCAAGGCGGGCAGGCATTGGGCCTGGGGCTGGCGGACGCCGTAATCACCAAACTCAGCAACATCCGGCAGTTGGTCGTCCGGCCAACCAGCTCGATTCAGCAATACGCCGGAGCCTCGGCGGACCCATGGGCCGCCGGCCGCGAGTTGGACGTGGAAGCGGTTCTGGAGGGCCAGGTGCAGCAGTCCGGGGACCGCATCCGTGTCACGGTCCAATTGCTGCGTGTGGCGGACCGCAGGCCATTATGGGCGGAGACCTTCGACGAGAGCTTTACCGGAATCTTCGCCATCGAAGATGCCATCTCGGAAAGGGTCGCCCAGGCGTTGGCCGTCAAACTGGCGCAAGGGGAGAAGCAGAGGCTGGACCGGCGCTATACGGCGAATCTGGAGGCTTACCGGAACTACCTGGATGGGCGCTATTCCGAGTTTCGCTTCACGCCGGACGGATTGAATCAGGCGATCGCGTATTTCGACCGGGCCATCGGGATCGATCCGAGCTATGCCTTGGCTTATGCCGGATCAGCCGATGCGTATACCACGGCTTCGGACTGGGTCCTCTCCCCGCGAGAAGCGCTCCCCAAGGCGGAGGCGGCCGCCCGGCGCGCCCTGGAATTTGACGACGGCCTGGCCGAGGCGCATGGCGCGTTGGCGCACGCCGAGATGCACGAGTGGAAGCTCGCGGAAGCCGGTAAGGAATTCGCCCGCGCCCTGGCTTTGAATCCGAATATCACGTCGACTTACTTTGCGTATGCCGAATATCTGTCGGCGTTGGGAAAGCAGGACCTGGCGTCTGAGGAGATCCGCAAGGCGCTCCTGATCGATCCGCTCTCGCCGGAACTCCTGTTCCTGCTGGAATTTCCGCCTTGTCTGAAGCACGATTTTGAAGGCGCGCTGGCGGCCGATCGCGCAGCTATAAAAGCGCATCCGGATTACTGGCCGCCGCACATGGCGGCCGGATACGCCTATCTGGCCGAGCGGCGGATACCCGAAGCCATCGCCGAATTCGAAAGATCCCGTGCGTTGGCGCCGGACGCCACCCTCACTCTGTCTGGCTTGGCCGCCGCGCAGGCGCGGTCCGGAAATCGCGCTGAAGCCATGCAGTTGCTGGCGCAGTTGCAGAAGATGAAGTCGGAGCGGTATGTGGCGCCCTTCGACATTGCCGTGGTTTACGTCGCTCTGGGGGAACGGGACCAGGCGTTCGATTGGTTGGAGAAGGCTTACCAGGACCAATCGGAGATGATGCTTTTCCTGGAAATGTATGAACCGGTTGACGACCTGCACGACGACCCGCGATTTCAGGATCTCGTACGCCGCGTCCGTATCGTACGTAATTAGGATTGAAGCCGGAAACGGACATGCCCGCCAACGAATACCATTTCGTGACCCATTGGCGCGTGGAAGGCACGCCGGAGCAGGTCTGGGATGTGCTCGATAAACCCCTGGACTTGCCGCGCTGGTGGCCGTCCGTATATTTGCAGGCGACCGAGCCGGAACCGGGCGTCTTCCATCTGCATACGAAGGGATGGCTGCCCTACACGTTGCGCTGGAGCTTTCGCGTGACCGAGCGCCGGTATCCGCACGGGTTCAGCCTGGAAGCCTGGGGCGACTTCGACGGCGGCGGCATATGGACCTTCACACCGGACGGCTCCTTCACCGATATCGCTTACGATTGGCGCATTCGCGCGGATAAGCCGCTGTTGCGCCATCTGTCGTTCCTGTTCAAGCCGTTCTTCTCGGCGAACCATCGGTGGGCGATGGCGCGCGGGGAAGAGAGCTTGCGGCTGGAGTTGGCGGGGCGAAACGAAAGTCCCTTGACCTGAAACCGCGCCACGGCTTTGCCTTGCACTTCCTGGCTCAGTCCGTCGCGCACGAATTCAAATGCCGCGACTCGGCGCGCTTGAAACCCCACCGTCCGCGTCTGAGGCATAATTATAGAAGCATGACGGTCGCGCAGATCGATATTCCAGAGGTCAAAATCGCCGATCTCTGCCGGCGCTACGGAATTCACAAGTTCGCCCTATTCGGCTCCGTGCTCACCAGCAGGTTCAATGATTCGAGCGACATTGATATTCTCGTCGATTTTCAGCCTCGGGAGCGGGTGGGTTTCTTCCGGCTTGCCGAGATCGAGGACGCGTTGGGCCCGCTCCTCGGCGGACGTAAGATCGATCTGCGTACTCCCATGGGTCTCAGCCGGTACTTTCGCGATCAGGTCGCGCGGGACGCTCTCGTCATTTATGCAGGGCCCTGACGCCATCCGCCTCCGCCACATGCGTGAAGCCGTAGCATCCGCGCTTGAAATGGCAGCCGGGAGTCAACGGCCGGACCTCACGTCGAACACGATGTTGGTTTCCATGCGGAACCATCCGATCCACGCATACTTCGACCTAAACCTCGACATCGTCTGGACGACTGTTACGGACGATCTCCCCTCGCTGTTGCCCGCCCTGGACTCTGCGCTGGCCGGGATCGATGCCTGATTGTGGCGTGGCGAAGCGAAATCACTTGATCTGAAACCGGGCCACCGCTCTCCCGAAATGAATCTCATCGCCCGGCTCCAGCTTGGTCCCCCGCGCCGTGCGATGCACTTCATGGCTCAGTCCGTCCCGCACGATCCGGAGGCCGCAGTCCGCCACACCGTCGGCATCCCGCC
>DATNMW010000203.1:0-8623 GCA_035602155.1 Bryobacteraceae bacterium
GGCTGCAGCTTTATAAACTACAATCCAAGGGCGGCCAGCGCGAGGTGCTCATACGCCGCAGGAACAAGCTGGTGGCGCGCCCAATCCGGCTGAACGTCACCCGCCTGGACGACAACTTGTACAAGATCGAAGTGGATGAAATTCTGGAGAACGGCGAATACTCGCTTTCGCCGACGGACTCGAACCAGGTTTTCTGTTTCCAGGTTTATTGACCCGCCGCTCAACCGGCGGCCAGCCGCAGAGCTGTTTGCGCAACGCGGTGCCGCGGGCGATGGCTTCCTTCGGCATGCCGAAAACCACGCAAGTGGCTTCGTCCTGGGCGATGGTGCGGGCGCCCGCCGCGCGCATAGCCAACAAGCCTCGCGCGCCATCGTCGCCCAGTACGCGAAAATCGGCGCCGTTGCGTACCAGCTCCATGTGGAAGTTGCCGGGAGCGATGAGCGCATGGCCGGGCAGAACCCGGTCGCCGTCGGCCGCTTCGCTGACGCCGATGCGGGCTAAACCGTCCAGCCGGTCTGCAAAAGCGCGCGTGAAGCGTTCCGGCATGTGCTGCACCACGACGATTCCGGGAGCGTCCGGAGGCAGGGCGCATAGCAACTCGCGCAAGGCCTCGGTGCCGCCAGTCGATGCGCCGATGGCCAGGACTTTATAGGTGCCCTTGAATGCGATGGGCCGGGCTGGAGGGGATAGTGTGTCGGCGGGGCGGGAGGCCGGCTTGGCGCGGACTCGGGCGCTGCCGGCGGCTTTGACTTTTGCCACGATCTCGTCCCACAATTCGCCGGTGCCGCGCGCCACATCGATTTTGGGCTTGGTCACGAAATCGAGCGCGCCCAACTCCAGCGCCCGTAAGGTGGTATCGCAGCCGCGCCCGGTGAGCGAAGAAACCATCACCACGGGCATGGGATGCGCGCGCATCAGCTTTTCGAGGAAGGTGAGACCGTCCATGCGCGGCATCTCCACGTCCAGCGTGATCACATCGGGTTTCAGCCGCTGGATTTTGTCCCAGGCTATGAACGGATCCGGCGCCGTGCCCACTACGTCGATGGCCGGGTCGCGGGATGGAAGATCGCTCATAATCTGCCGCATGAGGGCGGAGTCGTCCACCACCAGCACGCGCACGCGCCGCGCAGGAAAGCTCACGAGTCTGTTCCTCCAATGTTCAAGCGATACACGCTGGGCTCGACGGGCGCCAGCAGCTCCCGCAACCGCGGATTCAGGCGCAGCGCCGCCGGGCTGCGCCGGATGGAAAGGCTTTGCAATGGCGGCCTGCATGGATTCCAGGGCACCCACGATGTGCTCAATCCGCTGGCTGACGCGGTCCTGGAATTGCATGGTCTGGACCGCGCCGGCAATTTCCCCGGACAGCGCCGCGTTGCGTCCGCCAGACTCGGCGAGTGAACGCTGCATATCCGTGTGCAAGCCTTCGAAGCGGTCCAGCGCTTCCCCGACCTCCTGCCGCAGTGCGGCGGTCCGCCGATGGTCGGCGCAGGCCATCGCGCCTATCTCCGTCGTGGTAGCCTTGGCGTCCGACGCCAGGATCCGGATGGTCTCGCGGATACCTTCGGTGATTTCCCCGGAGCGCCACGCCTGCTCCCGGAGTTCCTGGGCGATCAACTCGAAGCCTTGCCCGCGCTCGCCGACATGTACCGCTTCAATCCTGGCGTTCAAGGCCAGAATTGTATTGCCAAATGAAATGCGGTCCACATCCGCCAGCGTACGCACGATCTTCTGCGTATCGCGCTCGATCGAATCCATGCGCGCGACCAGCATGTTGCACACCTGGCCGTCTTGCACTATTGTCTACTAACAGGCTTTCGAGAGTCTTGCGGGAAGCGGTCAACATGGCTTGCACGCCGCACGCCGAACCTTCTCCCGCCCCCCCCTCGCCAATGAGCTGGGAGGCCTGATTGACGCCCGCGCGGGCACATTCCACCATGCGTTCGAAATTTCCGCCCACTTGCGCGACGGCCCGCTCCACTTGGCGGCTGGTGTCCCGCAATTGCGCGCCGACAACGGGCAGCAGCGGGAGATGCGACGCAACCACCTGCTGGAGCTCCACCAGGCGATCGAGGCGGCCCCAGCCGCCGCCCAGTACGCCGATCCAGGCGCGGACGTTCACGCCGTTTGCTCCGCAGCAGGGAAGTGGCCGGACACACCCGCCAATTCCAGGAAGCGGCGGACGCTTGGGTTATCGCGGGCCACATCCAGAGCCATGCCGCGAGCCCCAAGCGCCGCTTGAAGAGCCAGCAACACCTGTATCGCGCCGGCGCCCACGTGCGTGGCCGCATGCCAATCGAGCGCCACGCCTCCGGAGCCGGCCAGCAAGCGCTCCCCTTCGGACCGCAGATCCGCCGCGGCTTCCAGGCCGATCTCGCCTTCCAGCACAAGAAGTGTATGGGAGCCGCGCTGTTCCACAACTACGCGGCGCGTTTCCTGTGCCGCGATGGCCTCGTCGGAACCGGTGGGATGTTCGAGAATCTCTTCCAAGAATGCACCTCGCTCCCTGTTTGGTGGCGTATCGCCGGCCACTGTGTGTGCTTATCGGCGGATTGAGGTGCAGCTCTAGCGCTCTTCCAACATTGACTGAAATGGAACTATTCGAGCGGCTTACCGGCCGCGGTCTTCCATTCCGAAACGAACGTGCGGTCGAGTGTGAGCCGTTCGGCTTGGAACATGAATATCCCAACCCCCTGGCGGGACTCGATGGCGCCGGCCAAAACGCGGTCTCTCTTCGATCGATTCGCCCCTACCAGCGTCAGCGGAACCTCGGTGCCGTGCACCTCGATGGAATCGAATTTCAGACCCAGCGCGAAGTAATTCGACGGCTGGTATTGACGCTCGAAGCGAACAATCCGCCCGTGCGCAATGGCGCCCGCCGGAACCAGCAACTTCCCGCGCGCCCAGACCGCATTCAGCAACTCCCCGTCGATGGCGTCGCCGGCAAACGAGTTCCCGGAGTCGATGATCGATCGCAATGCGATCTTGACTCCTATTCCGGAAGGTATGGCCACCGGCTCTTGCGCCACGGTGGAATCGCCGCCGGGCGCATCGAGATCGGTCCGAAAAACCGATTCCGCCTGAAACGCGCGGCAGCCGGAGTACTCGATGTGGTTTTCAAACCGTTCGGCCTCCGTGTCCCAAATCTTCAGAACCGTCAACCGCGGAAGCAGCAAATCGGAGTCGCCAATTCCTACGCGTCTGTAATCGATGGTACTCTCGACCCGGCACTCCCGCGACCCGGCCGGCGGCTGCGGAACTTCGATCGTCATCCTGCCGAGTTCGGCGTTCTCCGGATCGACCCAAAACGTACCCTCGTAAGCCATGGCCGCCAGATCTTCCCTTCGCGGACCAACTTTCGCCTGATAGCGGCTGGCCGCGAGCGGCACGCGATAGTGGTACGCCATGAAGGCTCGCCCCTCGTTTTGCCGGAGGCCGAGATATCGGTACTCCACTCCCTTGGCGAAGAACACGCTGCCCAGAAATGGACCAAAATCGCCGGTGCCCGTCATTCCACCGCCTACGATCCTGTCCACGTCTCCGGATTGGAATCCGCGGGCGCCTATCCAGGAGAAGATCTCCGCGCCTGCCGAAACGGTTACGTCCAATTTGAGGCGGTCTGCCCAGAATAGCATCAGCCGCGAATCCGCCTGCGGATCCTGCCTGCAGCCCTGCGGACGGATGGCGGGAATCGTCTCGAATCGGAATCGTTGCACCGTCTGGACGCAGGTATACTTCGGCAACCGCTCCATGTTCTTGCCGATCTTCGCGCGGGCCTGGTCGAGCAGCGCAGTGGGATCGATTTCGGCGCACACGGCCAGGGGGAACATCGCTCCGAAAATCACCGTGGCGTAGCCGGCGTGATGGCGCATGTTTCTCACGGTGTCCGCAGGGACGCCGCACTTGAAGAGCGGGCGCAACGCGGTTAGGCACGATTCCTACTCTAGCGCATGCCGATTTCCCGCAGGTACGCCAATAGCGCGGCGGGGTCGTCGGTGATGATAGCGTCCACCCCGGCCGCAATCAGCCGCCTCCAGTCGCGGGGACGATTGGCCGTCCAGGCTACCACGTCCAAGCCCACGGCATGCGCCGCGCGGATCTGCCTGGCGGAGGCCAGCGCGTGATAGGGCGCCACGATTCCCGCTCCGGCCCGGTGCGCGATCGCGACGAAGCTCTTCGGCGGTCCCATATAGAGTGCTGCCAAACGGATCGCGGGCGCCAGCCGCCGCATGGCGTGCAGGATGCGGAAATCGAAGGACTGGACCATCACCCGCCCTTCAAGTTTGTGCCGCCGGATGGCTTGGCATACCAGCTCGGCGAAATGCGCCGGTGGAGGGGCCAATGCGGGACGATCCGGGAAACTCTTGACTTCGATGTTAAACAGGAAATCGCCGCGATCCGACAGATTCAGCACCTGGTCGAGTGTGGGGACGCGCGCGCCTGGGATGAGCGTCTGTTTGGGAAAGCGCCGGTTACGTACGGCGCCGCAATCCCAACGTTCGAGTTCGGCGAGAGTCAGTTCCCGGATGGGGCGCGGCGGGTCGGGCGACCTGCAAACCGACCGGTTCAACTTCGGATCGTGCGAAACCACGACCACGTCGTCGCGGGTGACGGCCACGTCCATCTCCAGCGCGTCCGCGCCTATGGCGATGGCGTACTCGAATGCCGGCAACGTGTTTTCCGGGCGCATGGCGCGCGCGCCGCGATGACCGTGCACCAGGATGCGCCGTCCCACAGGATTCAGAATAGCCCATCGGCGCAGGCAGTTGCGGCGCGACAAGTACTGGTGAGATGATTGCCCTTCGGGAAAACTCCATGAAGAACTGCGTGCTGTTTACATCTCTGTTGACGACGCTCGGCGTTTGGGCCCCTGGACAGGCGCAAACGCCGCCCAGGAAGAAGCTGCTCTTTATCGGGGAGGTAAAGGGCTTCGAGCACGATTCGGTATCGCACGCCATGGCGACCATCGAAAAACTGGGCCAGCAGAGCGGGATCTGGGACACCTACCTGCGCACGGATTCGGAACTGCTGACCAAGCAGAAGCTGCCGGGAAACGCCAAGAACCTGAATTACTTCGACGCCGTAATGTTCTACACCACCGGAGAGCTGGATTTGAACGATGAGCAGAAAGCCGCGCTGTTGTCGTTTGTCAAAGAGGATGGCAAAGGCTTCCTGGGCACGCACAGCGCCACGGACACGTTCTACAAGTGGCTGGAGTATGGCGACCTGATCGGCGGCTATTTCAACGAGCATCCGTGGATGCAGGTGCACGCCGAGATCAACGTGGAAGACCGCACTTTCCCCGCCACCAGGCATTTCCCCGCACACTTCCCGATCTACGACGAGATCTATCAGTTCAAGGAGCCGTACTCGCGCGACAAAGTACGGGTGTTGATGAGCATCGATCCCAAATCGGTCGACCTCAAGAACCCGCGCGTGCACCGCACCGACCAGGATTTCGCCGTAACCTGGGTGCACCAATACGGGAAGGGCCGCGTTTTCTATTCCTCGTTGGGCCACCGCGAGGACATCTGGGACCGCCCGGACATTCAGCAAATGTGGACCGAGGCGGTGAGGTGGGCGATGGGCCTGATACCGGGCGACGCCACGCCGCGGCGGTAGGCGCCTGCGGCGCCAACATCGACAAAATCTGTCGATGTTAGGAGTCAGGAGCCGGAAGTAGGGAGTCGGAATCCGATCCGGCCCCGACGACTCACGTTAGTCCCCGAAGCGGCGTCGCAATGCAGCACCGGTGATTTCCGCCTTCCGGAACAGCTCGTCCCGGTCATCCGGAGGATGGAGCCCGTGAATGTGGACATGGATTCAACTCCGATACGTATTACGTATATCGATGGAATGCAACTCCATGCGCTTTCCCGCGAAGTGCCGCGCGAAGCTCGCACCGCCATCGGGAGACGGGAGTCAGAGACGGGAGTCGGAAGTCACCGGCAGGCGATAGCACATTACGGATACAATGCGGCTCTGGCCGAGTTGCATCGGAGCGACCTCGTGCGGCACAATGCCGCCCAGCAGGGCGACTGTTTCTCCGGGGCCGAGCAGCACCGGTTTGGCGGCGGATCTACCCGCTGCGCGCGCGCTCGACAGCGGCTCGGTAGCGTGTCCGGGGTAGACCAACAAGCCGCCACCGCTGGGCGTCGCACAGGTTTCGCCAAGGCAGGTGAGCAGGGCCAAGTCGCAGGTGACAATATCCCGGTGCAGGGCGAGGAAATCGCCAGGTTGTTCGTAGTAAGTGTACGTTCCACCTCCGGTGGGCTCCGCCAAGCCGCATAATTGCGAAAGGGATGCGAGCAGCGCGGGGGCGCTGAATAAGCGCCATTGCACCTCGCGCCCGTGGGCGGAGGTAAACGCGCGGCCGGGGGATCCCCCGCGTCCCTCGGTTCCGTCGGAAACCACCGCCAGTACATTGCGTTGTCCGGTGGGCCTCACGGAAAGAGCCTCCGCCACCAAATCGGCCAGGGCATCTGCCGCGAACAGGTCCGGTATTATGGCGAAGCCTCCGGCGGCGTACAGCGGCGAGGCCGCGATTTCGGGTGGAACGTCGAAGTGGCCGCACACGGCAGGCATGGGAGTTCAGAATGTCGCTGCTTCGGCCGCCATTTGGGAGCTGCCGCGCCGGCCGGTATTGACGGCCAGGCCGAGGTACTGGTTGCCTTCCCGCAGCATCAGGCGGCTTTCCACCAATTGCCGGAGGAACGAATCCACCGAAACCGGTTCCGCGCCGCGCGCCGCGGCAAAATCCGCTATGCTCGATCCACTTTGGATCTCGTCGCAGAAGTCGTAAATCTCCCGCTGACTCCCGTTCAACGGATAATTCCTCGGAGCGCCGTTGACCCGCGTATCCACCAAAGTCAATTCGGAGTCGCCGCCATAGCGCTTGATCAAATCGCCGGTTTGGTCGCGCTGCCACTCGCGCACGCGGTCAAGCACCGGTTGCATGTAAAGCTCGGGGTCGCGGCCGTCGGCATACCGATATTCGAAGAAGTAGGCCAGGTTTGCCACGCTCTCGGCAGGGAGCGGATAGATATAAGGATACATTGAAAACGGATGGATCGTTACTAAACCAAAATGCTCGGCCTCATTGTAGTTCGGGCTAAAGCGGTCGAGGCGAATGGGAGCGGCCATGCCGGGCGGTTTGAGATGGGAGATAGCGGCGATGGTGCGCGCGGTCTCGGCATAATCCTCCGGCGTTTCACCCGGAAAGCCGTATAGCAGGTTCCAGGCGATCTGGATGCCGTATTCCCGGCAGAGGCGCAAGAGTTGCACGTTCTGGATGGCGGTTACGCCCTTGCGCATGAGCCGCAAGACGTGGCTGCTGAGGCTCTCCACACCCGGCTGCAGGGCCAACACGCCAGCATCGCGCAACAGTTCGATCTGATCGCGCTTCAGGTTCGACTTGATCTCGTAGAACAGCGACACGCCGGGATTATTGTGTTTCAGCATGGGCAAGAGATCGCGAAAATACTCGTACGACATAATGTTGTCCACCGCCAGAAAGCGGCCGATGCCGTAGCGCGCCTTCTGCCGCACCAGCTCCGCATACACGCGTGCAGCGCTCTTGGCGCGGAATGCCATGGTAGAGCCGTTCAAGCCGCAAAACGTGCAATGCGACTTGGCGCCCCACCAGCAGCCGCGCGCGGTCTCGATCAGCAATGCAGGCCGGATGCGCGGGGCGAGGCTGCTGGCGCCGAGAGCGGCGAAATAATCGCTGTAGTCCGGATCGGGCAGCCGATCCATGTCGTGGATGCGGTCGGGTGGTGCGGAGAGGCAGGACGCGCCGGAGTGGCGGTGAATCAAGCCTGCGACGCCGTCCGGCGGCTGGCGCGACGCAAGTCGCTTCACCAGGGAGGGGAAGCTGTTGTCCGATTCGCCGGAGCACACGTAATCGATCCAGGGAAATTGGCGGTGCAGCTCCAACCCCATGACGCCCTCGCAGTTGGCGCCGCCAAAAACGACGGTCTTCTCCGGATAGGTCGTCTTGATCAGCCGCGCCAGCGCCAGCGATGCCAGATTCTGCTCGAAGGTTGTAGTGAAGCCAACGATGTCGAACCGGGCGACCTGGAACCGGCTGAGGCAGGCTTCGAGGAACGGGCCGATTTGCTCGCGCATGGCCAGCACCAGCGCGAAATCGGCGTCATTTCCGGTCAATTGCCGGCGCAACGTGGCGAGATAGACGGAGTCGTCGCGGCCGGGGAACAGCCACCGCGAAAACAGCCAGTCGCCCGCAAACATCGCGGGGCTGATGCGGTCGAGAATGAGCTCGTAAGAAGTTAGTCCGACCCACTCCGCAAAAAACAGCGAGCCGTAGGCGATGGAGCAGGCGAAGCCCTCCTCAGCCAGGCAGGCTTTGAGCAGACTGATGCCGATGGCCGGGCGCGCCAGCGATACGAACGGCATGTTGAGCAACAGGACGTCCACTGAGGCGTCTCGATTCCGCGAATGTTGCGGCTAGACCGGCTTGACCGGATCGATAGGTTCGATCGGATAGATGGGTTCAACGGGTTTGATCGGCTCAATCGGCCCGATAGGTCTGACCGGCTTGATCGGCTCAACGGGTTTGACTGGCTCGATGGGCTCAATCGGCTCGATCGGCCCAATGGGTCTGACC
>DATNMW010000204.1:0-22411 GCA_035602155.1 Bryobacteraceae bacterium
CCGGCGGAACAAAACTATATTGTCGTCTGCGGCGGACATGTATCGGGAGCCGTTTCGGCGGGTGGTTCGGTCAGTTTCAAGCTAAGCTGGCGGCCTGCGCCCACAGCTTCGTTGTAGCGCTCGTAGGCCTTCACGATGCGCTGCACTAAATTGTGGCGGACGACATCGCGCTCGTCGAACTGCACGAAGCTGATGCCTTCGACGCCGCGCAGCACCTCCAGCGCGTCGATCAGGCCGCTGCGTTTTCCAGGAGGCAGATCGATCTGGGTAATGTCGCCGTTCACCACCATCTTTGAGTTGAAGCCGGTACGCGTAAGCACCATCTTCATTTGCTCGGTGGTGCTGTTCTGGGCTTCGTCGAGGATGATGAAACTGTCGTTCAGCGTGCGGCCACGCATAAACGCGATGGGCGCGACCTCGATGGTGTTGCGCTCCAGCAATTTGTCGACTTTCTCGGATTCCATCATGTCGAACAATGCGTCGTAGAGCGGGCGCAGGTAGGGGTCGACTTTTTCCTGCAACGTGCCCGGAAGGAAACCCAGGCGTTCGCCGGCTTCCACGGCGGGGCGCGTCAGGATGATGCGCGAGACGCGCTTCGAGAGCAGCGCGGACACCGCCATGGCCACCGCCAGATAGGTCTTACCGGTGCCGGCCGGTCCCACGCCGAGAACCAAGTCGTTGCGCTCGATGGCTTCCAGGTAGCGGCGCTGGTTCACCGTTTTGGGCGCCAGCATTTTCTTACCGAAATTTCGCTGACGGCCGCTCTGCACGAGCGCGCGGAAATTCACCTCGGGGTCTTCGGTGACCACGCGCAGATAACTGTTCAGGTCGCCGTTATTGAAAACGTGCCCTTCCCGCACCAGCGCCACATAATCTTCCAGAATGTTTTCGGCGCGGGAGACGGCTTCGGCTTCGCCTTCGATCTCGAGCAGGCTGTCGATGAGTTGGGTGTTCACTTTCAGGCCCGATTCGATCAACCGGATGTTTTCATCGCGGGTGCCGAACAGGCTTTCAACGCCTCGGCTGATTTGCACGCTGGCTTTCATTGAGTTGGTGTGTGGGTACCTCCAAGAGATGCAAAACGCAAACAGGGGATAACGACCGGTGCTACGCGGCCGGTTGGTAAACAGGATGTCCGCGGTGCGGGGTGGTCAAAAACCATCCGCTGCTAGTATAGCAGGTTGGCCGGCAGGGTGGCGGGCAGGCGGTTTCGCCTGCCTTCCCGGCTCCGGGTGCGACGATTCGTGGCAAGTCCGCATCAAATTGAGCGCCCCCAATCGTTTGTCTCTCCATCACAAGCCGAAACAATAGAGCATCCCGCGAGTGCGGATATAGACGCGTCCATCGGCAATCGCCGGCGTAGCAAAGCAGTCGTCGTCCAGTTCGTTAACCGAGAGAATCTCCTGTTCCGGACCTGCCTTCAGGATCGTGACCACGCCGGAGTTTCCGACGAAGAAAACTTTGCCGTCGGCCGCCACCGGCGAAGTGTAATACTTGTCCACCGCGCCCCGCAAGCGGCCCCGTTTGAACGGCTGCCCGTTGGCCGGGTCTACGGTCGTGAGAATACCGCCATCGTTGATCATGTAGATCACTCCACGATAGAGCAGCGTGGAGGGGAGCTGTGGTATCGATTGTTGATACTTCCATTTCAGCGCGGTGGCGGTCATATCGCCAAGTCCGCCGGCGTGCAGCGCGAGCAGACCATTCTCCGCGGCCATCACCGCTTCGAAGGAGTTCCATTCGGCGGCGTCCAGTTTTCCGTCGTGGTTGGCGTCTTCGAACGGGAAGAAAAGGCGCATCGGACCCTCGGGCAGCTCCGCTTGCTGCAACGCGCCATCGTGGTTGATATCGTATTTCGCCAGCGCGTCCGCAAACGAGGGAATTGCGATATGCTTACCCGGATCGTTGAACGATGAATTGTAGCCGTTGATGTAAATCGTGTTGCCATCGAGGACCGGCACCGATTTCATCTCCGAAGCCAGGCCGTTTACCCACCAAACGCTTTTGCCCGATGCGAGATCGTAGGCATCCATGCGAAATGAGCCGGGCGCAATGATTTGAATACCCGCGTCCTGTACGCCCGCGCCCTGCGGCCGATACACGATCGGCGTGGAATGTCCGCTGAGAGCTTCGGGACGCGGCGTCTTCCAGGCTTGCTTGCCGTCGGCTTGAAAAAACGCGGCGGCGAACGAATTGTGCATCTGGTCGCAGATCAAAACAACTTTGTCGCCGGCCAGAATAGGCGAGACACCCATTCCATACATGTTGTCGAACGGCCCCAGCGGGGTGCGCCACCGTTCCTTGCCGTCGAAGGTATAGGAGAGCAGCCCGTAATCGGGAAAAAAGACGTAAACGTTGCGGCCGTCCGCCGCTGGAGTCGGCGATGACGGGCTGTTCTGTGTGTCCAGTTTCTCATGACGGTCGCGCGGAGATTCCCGGCGCCACAGGATTTTTCCGCTGCCCCGGTCCAGCGCCAGCGTGAACAGCTTGTCTCCTTCGAAGGCCGTAAGAAAGATACGATCGCCGCTGATCGCCGGAGAAGAATGGCCGGGCGGCAGCGCGGTCTTCCACACCACATGCTGGTCTGGCCCGACGCTATCCGGCAGCGCCGCGGTTTCCGCCACGCCTGTGCCGTTCGGTCCGCGGAAGCGCGGCCAATCCGCGGCCGGCGACTGCACGGGAAAAGCCAGGGCTGCCAGCGTAAACGATATCGTCGATAGCTTCATCGCTTTTCCCATCATACCTTCAGAACATCGGGCGTCGACGGCGGATATTTGCCATTCGCCGCTCGGGCGGCGCCGCGCGGTATTTGGATCCGGCGTGGCCAACACGCTTGCCGTCGCCTATTGCTGCGCTATGTACACCTGGAAACCGGCGCTATACGCCCCGCCCACATCCGCTGGCGCGAAGCCCACAACCAGGTAGAGCGGCTCGTCAGCGCTATTTTGGACGACGAAGTCGATTTGACTCACCCCCGCCGCCTCGTACGGCGCCGGACCGGCATAGTTCACGGCGAGGTTCATGGGGAAAAGGCCGAAAAACGTGGGTCCGCGCCAAAAAACCTGGACCGGCAAAACGTTGGCCGGCAATGGAAGATCCACGATTGCCCCGTCCGTTTGCGGCGGGTCGATCGCCCCAAGTCCGGTGGCGAAGACCGTCACAGTGGAACCCACCTGGGCGGGGTTGGAAGCCGAGTTCAAGCTTCCATCTTGATTCAGCGCCGCAGCATTCGAGCCATCCACCGTGAACACTCCGGGGTCCGCCGCCACCACCGTGCGCTCTAGACAGTTACTCGCGGCGCTGTTGTAGACAACGCAAACCTGGACGGTTTGGCTCGTCTGCAGCGACCACGGCGCGATCGCATTGACCTGGCCGCCCTGAACATACAAGAGCGGAGCGGCGATACCGTTAAAGGTCACATCGACGCCGCCCAGTTGTTTCGGAAGCCCGGTCTGCACGTCTACTTGCGGCTGAACGCCGTTGGCCGGCCCAAGGCTTTGTCCGAACAGGCTCACCATTTCACCGCCGGCTATTCCCGTACTGTCGTAGCTAGCCGCATTTCCGAGGCACGCGAGTGGCACGACTTGCGCTTTCGCTCCCTGTGCGAAGCTTGTCAGAAACAAGACCCCCGGCTGCGAACCGGCCAACTGCCGCGTCGGCGCATAGGAGGCGGTGGGCGAAGCTACCACGTAGACCGTCGAGTTTACGCCGAGGCCTACCGCCGGCGGGCTACTGTAGCCCTGCGATCCCGGAATGTAAGTCGCCTGCAATACGTTTCCGTTGCCGTCGAGCACAGTCAGCGCGGAGGATCCGTTCGCGTCGCACGCCGCCAAACTGTTCTTCACCGGATAATTGGCCCCGGTGGGCGATGCGAGGTAGGTGTTGCCTGCCGCGTCCACCGCCAATCCATCCGGATGCGACGCCGGCAGCGACGTTGAAAATAACTGGGTGGTTCCCTGCGGATTGAAACGCAGCACCACCGAGGCCGAGTAGGCCGCGTTTGAGAGAAGCACAACCGCGTTATCGGCCGAATCGACCGCGACAGCGATGGCGTGGTCGTCTTGTGCATCCGTGAACGTGGAATAGATCGGCGTCGAGCCGTCCGGCGACAAGCGCACCAGGAACGAAGCGCCGGAATTGGGGATGCCGGAAGCGGCCAGGTAGGCGCCGGCTGTCACCGGGAAATTTGCCGAAAATGCGAAGCCGGTAATATATGCCGACCCCGCAGCATCCACCGCGATTCCCGCGGGCTGCGCTTGGCTGCCGCCCCCCAGGTACGTGGCATAGTCGATGGCGCCCGACGGTTTCAGGCGCACCACGAAAGCATCTTGGCCGCCCGCCGAACTCGGAGGCGTCTGCTGCAGCGCGCCGGGGGTGGTTTGGAACCCGCTGCCGGACGACCAGCCTGTCACATAGGCGCGTCCCGTGGTATCCGCCGCCAGACCGGTCGGCGTCAGGTTCTGCCCAATTGTCGTGGTGTACAGCACTGTCGCGCCGTCGGCGCCTAACTTCTGCACGAAGTCGCTCCCGGCCAGATACACATTTCCAGCCGGATCCACCGCCATAAACGCCGCCTGAAATGCAAGAGCGTTCTGGTACACGACGCGGTCCCCCGCCGGGGTCAGCTTCATGAGGTACGAGACATTGGCGATCGACTGAGCTACTAAGTTGCCATTCACCAATAGGTAGACGGCCCCCTGCGAGTCCGTGCCGGCTCCGACCTGAAAGGGAGTGTTAGGCGTGGTTACAGAACCGGTGGGGATTAACTCGGAGTAGTTCACGCCGAGCAGAAAATCCTGAGCCGCCATTGCCGTGGTGGCGCTCAGTAGAGCGAACCAGAGGGACAGTTTAGCGAACATAATCCACTTCTATGGCACGCCGATTGCCAATCGCCGCGCAAATTAACCCACAACCCTGACCGGCTGATGTGTCAATCAGACTCATCGCGGCGTGCTGCTCGGCTGAAAGCCGACCAGCGACACCACTACCCCCAACTCCCGCCGGTCGACCGCGCCCGGCGGAATAGTCTTGTCCAGGGAAAAATCGACCCTGGCCTGATCGCCCACCAGCAGGTTGGCGGGAACGTCGCGGCTGTAGATATAGTCGCCCGCCTTCCTGTAGGTCTCGGGCGTCAGCGCCGTGCCGTTCACGTAAGCGGAGAGCGACACGGACTTCATTTTCGACAGAGCCACGGGCGGAAGAGTGAATTTGAGTTGCAGAACGGCGCCGTTCGCCGCGGCCGTCCGCGGCGGTCGCAATAACACGGAGAACCTGCCGGCGGTCCATCTCCAGGAATTTTGTTCCACGCCGTAGAATCCGCCGATCAACTGCACCGCGGCGTTCGGATCCGCCGTAGCCACCACGCTCGCCAGCGCAGGCGCTTCTTCAACGGTCCGCACCGTTACCGGCCTGTGCCGCTTGCAGCCCGGCGCTATGGCCAGGATCGACACCAGAATCGCGGCACTGATCGGCACGCGATTGGCCGAACGGCGCTGGCCCGAAAAGGAAATCGTCATTAGTCTCCGCTCTTCTCTACTTGTACCAGGCAGCTAAAAAATGTAGGGCCGCCGCCCTTGTCGGTCAGCCGCTCGGAAGTGAGCGCATTTGCGCTGCGGTGGTCCGCAGCCATACTGGCCCAGCGCACGGCCGGTACGCAGACCACTCCCTGCCGCACCACGCCATCTACTTGCGCGCGCAGCAGGCAAGCGCCCCGGTCATTGTAAACGCGCACCTGATCGCCCGTCGAGATGCCGCGCGCCGCCGCATCGGCCGACTCGATATGCAGCGTGGCGGTGGCCGCGTCGTTTTCCGGGCGGTTGCCGAAGGTCGAGTTCATGCTGTCGTCGTGTTTGGGCGAGATCAATTCCAACGGAAAGCGCGCGCGCAGGTCTGCGTCTCCAAAGCGGGACTCGACCGGCGGCGTGTACGCGATCGACTCCGCATGAAACTCGCATTTGCCGGAGGGCGTGCCGAAGCCGCCATTGGCGAACGGGAGGAAAGGGTCGCCCGCGGGCGCCACTCGTAGCCGCACGAAGCGCTCACGCTCCAACTCCTCCAATGTGATGCCGCGCACGAAGGGATGTTCGGAATCGAGCAGGGTGCGGATCATGTCGTCGTCCGAATCGGCGAAGCACGGATCGTCGAAACCCATCCGCTGGGCGAGGGCTCGAAAGACCTCCACGTTGGATTTGGTCTCGCCGGGCGCCGCCAGCGCGGGCCGCGCCAATTGCAGGTAATAATGGCCGTAAGCGAAATAAAGGTCCGTGTGCTCCAGGAAGGTGGTCGCCGGCAGCACGAAGTCGGCATAATCGGCAGTATCGTTTTGAAACTGTTCCAGCACCACGGTGAACAGGTCGGGGCGCTGCAGGCCGCGCCGCACGGCATTCTGGTTCGGCGCGATGGCGGCAGGGTTCGAGTTGTAGACCACCAGCGCCTTCACGGGCGGGTCGCCGATGTTGGTCGGGGCATTGCATAGTATTTGGCCCAACGACGACATGTTCACGATGCGCGCCTCGCGGCCCAGCGCGCGCCATTGCAGATCGGGACGTTCCAGGCCGGCTTTGTTCAAGTGAAACGCTTGCGAGGTGGAGAGCTGCAAGCCGCCGCCCACGTCTCTCCACGAGCCGGTCAGCGCGGGCAGCAATGCAATTGTGCGCACCGCCATCGCGCCGCGGTCGCTGCGCTGCACGCCGTAGTTGAGCCGGATGGCGGCGGGGCGCGTCGTGGCGTACTCCCTCGCCAGCGCTACGATGTCGTCCTTCGGGATGCCGGTCAGAGCGGCGGCGCGCTCGGGCGGAAATTCGTTGACGCGCTCCGCGAGTTCCGCGAATCCCGATGTATGCCGCGCGATGTAATCGTCGTCATAGAGCTTCTCGCCCACGATCACGTGCATCATGCCTAGCGCCAGCGCCGCGTCGCTGCCAGGGTTGATGAAGAAGTGCTTGTCCGCCGCCGCGCCCGTGCGATTGCGGCGTGGATCGATGGTGTAGAATCTGGCCCCGTTGCGGCGCGCCTCCACGATGAACGGCCACAGATGCACGTTCGTGCCGAGCACATTCGCGCCCCAGGCGATAATCAGCTTCGAGTGCCGGAACTGCTCCGGCTCGGTGCCGTATTTGAAGCCCAGAGCGTCAATCAGCCCCGCGCCGCCCGCCGACGAACAGATGGTACGGTCGAGGCGCGATGCGCCCAGCCGGTGGAAGAAGCGCCGGTCCATGCCAGAACCGTTCAGCAGCCCCATGGTGCCCGCATAGCTGTAAGGCAGAATGGCCTCCGGCCCGAATTCCGCGGCGATGGCTTTCAGGCGCGCGGCGATTTCGTCGAGGGCTTCGTCCCATGCGACTCGCACGAAGCGTCCCTCGCCTTTGGCTCCGGCTCGCCGCAAGGGGTAGAGCAGGCGGCTGGGCGCGTACTCGCGCTCCAAATACCGGGCCACTTTGCCGCACAAGAATCCGCGCGTTACGGGATGCGCCGGGTCGCCTCGCAAGCGAGTGGCCTTGCCGCCGCCGTCAATCGTAACCAGAACGGCGCAAGCGTCCGGGCAGTCCAAGGCGCAAACGGAATGGCGGATTTCCGGCATTTTACAAGGATTATACCAAGGCAGAGCTATTCGTAGACTGTCGCCCCTGTGCGTTGCAGTCGAACACCTTGCCGGCTTGGCCCTACAGGCAGACTGCTTAGATGAAAAGGCTCACCGGGACGTGGAAGAATTCGGCAAGCTTACGCACGTGCGTCTTGCTCAGCGAGCGCTTCCCATTGAGCACGTCCGAAGCTACGCTGCTCGAACCAAACACGGGAATCATGTCGCGTTGCCGCAAGCCGCGCGACTCCATTAGAACGCGCAGCGCCTCTACCGGCTCGGCGTGTCCCAATGAATAGCGCGATTCCTCGAACTGCCGGATCAGCAGATTCACCAACATTCCCAGCCGCTCCTCTTCCGGGGTGAGGGGACGGCCCCGCGTATCGAGCTTCTCCAATTCCGCGATCATCCGTTCGTTCTCATCCTCCGTGGTAATGATCTGCGGCAACACGCGCGTCAGAAGCCTTGCGTAAGTGCGCTTGTCGATCGCTGCTACAGCCATTTTTTCCACCTCCCCTTGTCGTACTCGGCGTGCGTGAGAAACTCTTTGATATAGATCCGCTTATACCGGAACGCCATGCGGACAATCAGGCGGTATCGGTTGCCCCGGATGTTGAAGATTGCCAGATCCGCGACCATATCCGTCGCCGGAAACGTCTCCCGAACTTCATCGAGGCTGCTCCAATCCGATTGGACAGCCGTGTCGTACCAAACCTGCAAGGCGGCGCTTGCATCCGAATGCTTCGCCGCCCGCTCGAAGGGTCCACGCCTGCTAATCACATTCAAAAGATTATACTAGCAAAATGCTAGCGGAACGGCAAGTTACTTGCACCACACGGTTTTGATGTTGACGAATTCGCGAATGCCGAAGACCCCTAGCTCGCGGCCGTAGCCGGAGCGCTTCACACCGCCGAAGGGCAGCCGCGGATCGGACGCCACCATGCTGTTCACGAAGACCGAGCCCGCTTGGATCTCGTCGATGAATTGCGACTGCTCGGCGGCATCGCGCGTCCACACGCTCGATCCGAGTCCGAAGGGTGAATCGTTCGCCAGTTCGATGGCTGCGGCGGTGTCCCTCACGCGGAAGAGCATGGCCACCGGGCCGAACAGCTCTTCGCGGAATATGTCCGATTGGCGGGGTACGCCAGCTAGCACCGTTGGTTCATAGAAGTAGCCTGGGCCGTCGATCATCCGTCCACCCAGCAGCAGACGCGCTCCTGCACCCACGGCGCGTTGCACCTGCGCGTGCAACTCCTCGCGGATGGCGCTGGTGGCCAGCGGGCCGACATCGGTATCGGCCGCTATGGGATCGCCGACTTTTAGCGCGCTCATGGTTTCGACGAAACGCCGCTCGAATTCATCGTAAATGCCGTCGGCCAGGATGAAGCGCTTGGCCGCGATGCAGGATTGCCCATTGTTGATAGTGCGCGCCTTCACCGCAGTGGAAACGGCTGCATCGAAATCGGCGCTGGGCATCACGATAAAAGGATCGCTGCCGCCCAATTCGAGTACGGTCTTCTTGACAAGATCGCCGCATTGAGCGGCTACCGCGCGGCCGGCCGGTTCGCTGCCGGTGAGAGTGGCGGCGGCCACGCGGTCGTCTGCCAGCACGGATGCCGTCTGCGCGGCGCCGATCAGCAGGGTCTGGAACGCGCCATCCGGGAAACCCGCGCGGCGCAGGATATCTTCGATTGCCAAGGCGCATTGCGGCACGTTCGAAGAATGCTTCAGCAGACCGACGTTGCCGGCCATGAGCGCGGGCGCCGCGAAGCGGAACACCTGCCAAAAGGGGAAATTCCAGGGCATCACGGCCAGCACGGGGCCGATGGGCTCGTAATGCACGAAGCTGCGCGAGGCATTCGTGGCGATCGCTTCGTCGGCCAGGTGGCGCTCGCCGTTTTCCGCGTAATAACGGCAGCCCAAGGCGCACTTCTCCGCTTCGGCGATCGCGGAGTTCAGCGTCTTGCCCATATCGAGGGTCATGATGCGGCCGTATTCCCGCTTCCCTTCATCGAGGATGCGAGCGGCATTGTGCAGCCATTGGGCGCGCTGCGCGAAGGAAGTCTTGCGGTAGCTCTGAAACGTGGCGAATGCGTGCGCCAGTTTTTGCTCGATCCCGCCGGCCGAAAGGGGATCGAAGACTTGCAGCGTCTCCCCGGTCGCAGGGTTGATGGAAGCGATTGGCATTCTTTAGATTATGTAGGATTATCGGTGCGGCGGCGCGAGTAGTACCAGAACAGCACCGCCGCCAGCCCCATGAACACGACGCAATTTCCCACCATCTTGAATTCGAAGCGCCAGACCGAGTCGACCTGCCGGGGAGGCACGAAGGCCACCGCTCCGCCAACAGTGGTCGCCGCCAGCCCGCCGACTGCCGCGAATCGCAGCCATGCTTTGCCGTAGAGGCCGTCGCCGGCCGTCTTAGAGAAGGCCGCCTTCGCCAGGGTCGCGAACAGATAGAGATAGGAAATCATCTGCAACAGCACGGATAGATCCAGCAAAGTCACATAGGCTTCCTTCACGCTTGCGCCGATAAAGCTCATGCTCACCAGCAGCGAGGAAAGCACCGTCATGGCCAGTATGGCGATGTGCGGCGTCGCGAACTTAGGATGCACCTTGCCCATGGCTTTCGGCATATAGCGGTCGATGCCGGAAACGAACAGGATGCGCGCCGATCCGCCTAGCCAGGCCGAACTGGCGCCGGCGATGCCGATGGCCAGCACCACCGCGAGGGCGGGCAGCATCCAGCGTGCGCCAACACCCATGGCAGTCATTTTGTCCACCGCCTGCAACACCCCCTGAATTACCTTGACCTCCTGCTGCGGGACCGCCAGCAATAAGGCCAGCGTGGAGGTGATATAGATCAACCCGGCCAGAATGCCTCCCCACAAAACGCCCTGTGGCACGCTGCGCTGCGGATCGCGAATCTCGTCGCCCATTACCGGGCCGAGTTCCAGACCCACCAGCCCGAAGCAGATCACGCCGAATGAAGACATTATGCTCCAGTCGAGTCCGCTGATGCCGAAGCTGGAGGCTGGCAGCGCGACGCCGTGGCGCAACACGACAGCAATGGCCAGACACACCAGCACCACCGCGCCGATCAGGTAACCCAGGCCGCCCATGTTGTTTACCCATTTGCCGACGCCCAGGCCGCGGATGTTGAGCAGCGCCGTCAGCCACAGCAGCCCCACGGTGAGCAGGAAGAAGAAGACGCGGTTATCGGCGAGGCCGGCCACGCTCTTTGGACCCGCATACGCCAGAATCCCGCCCAAGTAGAAGAGCAGCGTGGGCAGGTAGAACATGTTGGTGGTCCAGTAGGCCCAGCCGCACATGAAACCGTGGAAGTCGCCGAAAGCGTCCTTAGTCCAGACGTAGAGTCCACCCTCGGCCGGATGGCGGTGCGCCAGTTCGATGACCGTGATGCCTTGCGGCAGCAGGAAGAAGACCAGCGCGGCCAGCCAGAGCCACACGGTGATGGGCCCGTTGGCGGCGATCACCGGAACGAGATTGAGATTCGCGATGGCGACGACGGAGAGGAAGGTCAGGTCCCACGGGCCGAGAGCGCGCTTGAGCTGCGGCTTGGCTTCGGTGGTCGAGGAGCCGTCGGCGGTCATGTGGGGGTCGAGGGGCGCTTAGATAAACGGTAAGGATAGCGGACGCGGAGGGGAACAGTCAACGCGCGGCCAGCCGTGCGCTATCCTCTTTTCATGAAAACCATCAAAACAACCATCAAGAAAATGCTGCCGACGCTGCTGCTCTTGCTGCTTCCGCTCACCTCGGTTTATGCACAGGCACCCGCAACTTATCCGCTTCAGGACGGTTTCGTGGATGCGCACGGCGTGCTGATCTACTACCAGACGCTGGGCCAAGGAGCGCCGCTGCTGATCGTGCATGGCGGTCCGGGCGCATCGCACGATTATTTCCTCCCGTACTTGCTGCCGCTTGCCCGGCATCACAAGCTGATCTTCCTCGACGAGCGGGGCTCGGGAAAATCGGAGAAGCTGGACGACCCGTCCGGCTACACCGTCGAAAACATGGTGGAGGATACCGAAGCGGTGCGGCAAGGGCTCAACCTGGGCCGCGTCAGCCTGCTGGGCCACTCCTACGGCGGCGTGCTGGCGCAGGCGTACGCGCTGAAGTATCAGGCCAATCTCACGCACTTGATTTTGTGCAGCACCTTTCACAGCACCAGCAAGATGAACGAAGTGTTCCGCCGCATGCTTGCCAATATGAGTCCGGAACTGCGCGACCGTATCCTTTCCCTGGAGAAGACAGGGCTATACGGCAAGGGCAAGGATTATGAGAAGAACCGCTACTCCAACCAGTACATGATCGCGGCGTGGGCGGAAGGCTATTTCCCTTACCTCTACCAGCGGCGGCCGGACCCGAACTACGATCCCATTGCCAACGGCAACATGTCCTGGGACCTATATCGCGAAATGTGGGGATCGAACGGCGAATACGTCATCGACGGCAATTTGAAATCAGTGGAATATGCCGGCCGATTGAATACGATCAAGGTGCCCACACTGATTACCGCCGGCGACCACGACGAGTGCGCGCCCTCGCTCTCGGAGGATATGCATCGGCTGATCGAAGGGTCGAAGCTGGTGATTTTCCCGCAGAGCGGCCACATGAACTTCGTGGATCAACCGAAATTGTTCATCAAGACCGTCACTGACTTTCTTGCTCCGTAGCCCGCTTTTCCGCCCGCACGATTTCCATAGGCACCCAAATCTGCACATTCTGCTTTTTCGTAACTTGAAACTCAGCCGTAGCCAGCGCCTGCCTAACCAGAATTGGGCGGCAATCGACAAAGTTAGGAAAGTGGCGATGGGTCCATTCATAAGCCTCGTAAACCACTCCGTGCGCTCCCTCTTTGGACATGCCTACCACCACAATGCGTCCGCCGGTCTTGAGAACTCGCCGGCATTGCGCGAGTACGACTGGAATTTCCGGTGTGTCGAACAATTCGAGGGTGAAGCTCATGAAGACGGCATCCATGCTATCCGCCGGATAGGGCAAACTTGTCGCGTCTCCCGTCCGCAGTTCGACGCGGTCCGCGACTCTTTCGCGCCGGAGCAGATCTCCCGCGACGGCCATCATTCCGTCGGAGAGATCGATGCCATGAACTTTGCCGGACGGCCCCACGGCGCGAGCCAGCCAGAGCAGCGCATGCCCGGTGCCGTATCCGATTTCGAGGACCGTTTCGCCCGGCTGCGCCGCGAGCATCCGCAGGCCGGTCTCGCGCACGGGTCCTTCGGTGTGCTCGGATAGAAGATCGTAGACCTTGCTGATTTTGTCGTAGAGGGCCTTGCTTTCGGCGCGAGACAGCATCATGATGCCACTATAGCCGTTCCGGCCGAGGCGGAGCCTATGCCAAATCGGCCTCACCGGCTTGAAGTCTATCGTTGAACGCTATACACTAAAGAGTGTGATTCGTTCCTTCCGGGACGCGGAAACCGGGAAGCTCTTCCACGACGAGCCCTGCAAACGGTTTCAGGCCATTGAGAGAACGGCTCGCCGTAAGCTTTATCAGCTTCATCAGGCGCGCAGCCTCTCGGATCTTTCGGCGCTCCCTGGAAACCGGCTGGAGGCTCTCAAGGGGGCTCGGGCCGGGCAATACAGTATTCGGATCAACGACCAGTTCCGCATCTGTTTCACTTGGTCGGAAGGCGATGCGCATGGAGTAGAGATCGTGGATTACCGTTAAGGACGCAAAAACCTATGCCAAACTCGCGGTCACCCATTCACCCCGGCGAAACTCTTCGAGAGGACGTGCTTGACCCACTGAACATGAGCGTCAACCAGCTTGCCAAAGCTCTCGGTGTCGATACTGCGCGCCTAAATGAGATCGTCCGGGGCCGGCGGGGAATCACCGCCGACACCGCATTGCGTCTCGCACGCTATTTGGGTACCAGCGCGGAATTCTGGCTGGGCCTGCAGCTCGACTACGAGCTTCGGCTGGCCCGGCAAGCCAAGCTCAAGCAGATCGAGCGCGAGGTACGGCCCAAGACAAATGCCGCCTGAACGCGGGCGCAAGCCAGGACCCAGAACCTAACGCCCACCACCCCCCCTCACCTCCGCCCGTCGCGCCCGTCATACTAAACTAAGGAAACCGTGGACACTCTCATCGAAACCGGCCTCCCGGCCAAGATCGCTGCCGCGCGCACCGCGCTGGACGCCTGGACGCGCGAGATCGTCGAGTGGCACTTCAGCCCGGAAACCGGCTGCCCGTTCTGGCTGGACTATGCCGCGAAGCTCGACTGGGATCCGCGCACCGAAATCCGCGGCTACGACGACCTGGACCGCTTCGGCTTCTTCCAGGACGAGTGGCTGCGCGGCGGTCCCGTCCGCCGCTGGGTGCCGAAAGCCTACACCGCGCGTCCAGTCTATGTCTTCGAGACCGGCGGCAGCACGGGCGTGCCCAAGTCGCGCATCAGCATCGACGATTTCCGCATCGACTACGAAGCCTTCAGCGCCACGCTGCCGGACGATGCGTTTCCCCCCGGCTCCGACTGGCTGATGCTCGGCCCCAGCGGCCCGCGCCGCCTGCGCCTGGCCGTCGAGCATCTGGCACAATTCCGCGGCGGCATCTGCTTCATGACGGATCTGGACCCGCGCTGGGTAATCAAGCTGATCAAGCGCGGGAAGATCGAAGAGGCCGAGGCTTACAAGCAACACGTGGTGGAGCAGGGCCTGACGCTGCTGCGCGCACACGACAATATCCGCTGCATGTTCACCACGCCAAAGTTGCTGGAAGCACTCTGCGAAAAGGTATCGCTGAAAAAAATGGGCATCCGCGGCGTGTTCTGCGGCGGCACCGAAATGACGCCGCAATTCCATCGCTTCGCGGTCGAGGAATTGTTGGATGGCGTCTATTTCGCGCCCACTTACGGTAACACTCTGATGGGGCTGGCGGTCCACAAACCGCGCCTGCCCGAAGACAATTACGCCATCATCTATTACCCTCCTGCGCCGCGCGCCATGATCGAAGTGGTGGATCCCGACAATCCCTCGCGCGTGGTTGGCTACGGCGAAACCGGCCGCGTGCGCTTGACCACCCTGACGCGCGAATTCTTCATGCCGCGCTTTTTGGAACGGGACGAGGCGGAGCGGGAGCCGTCATATACGGAGTACCCTTGGGACGGCGTGCGCAATGTGCGGCCGTTCTCCAGGTTCCAGAAGACGGTGGTCGAGGGCGTTTACTAATGGAACAGCCAGTACATATCCCGCTGTTGCGGCACGGCCGGCCGTACCGCAGTCTCGATACCGTCCACACGCCGCACTATCGCACCGGCGAGCCGTTCGTCGAAATCAGCCAGGCGAATGTGGGGCTGATCCGGCGCGACCTGCTGGACCAGGAGATGGCGCGCGCGATCCTGGCAGGCTTCACCACGCGCGAACTGTTCCGCATGTGCGCCCGCGCCGCGGATCTATTCGCCGCGTCCGAGCTCCCGCTCGGGGACACCACCCAATCGCCCGAAGATTATGTCCGTCAGGTTTCCGCCACCACGGGCCTGCCGCACGTGATGGTGCGCCGGAACATGCACAAAATCCGCACGGTGTTGGCGGAGATGGAAGCGGTAGTCAACGGTCTGACGCGCAACCTGGATTTGCAGGTGCTCGACACGGGCCACGCAGAAGGCTTGAGCTACTTCCCGCGCAGCGAGTCGCTGGGTGTGGTGCTGCCTAGCAATTCGCCCGGCGTACACTCGCTATGGGCGCCGGCATTCGCGTTGAAGACGCCGCTGGTGCTGAAGCCCGGTGCGGCCGAGCCCTGGACGCCATATCGCATCGTCCAATCGCTGATCCACGCCGGCGCGCCGCCGGAAGTGTTCGGATACTACCCTGCCGACCACGCGGGCGCGGCCGAGATCCTGCGCCGCTGCGGCCGCGGCTTGGTGTTCGGGGATGTTTCATCCACGCGGCATTGGCAGGGCGACGCGCGCATTGAGGTGCACGGCCCGGGCTACAGCAAAATCATCATCGGCGAAGATTGCATCGGCCAGTGGGAGCAGTATCTGGACGTGATGGTTTCCTCAATCCTGGAAAACTCCGGCCGTTCCTGCATTAACGCCTCGGGCGTATGGGTTCCGTCGCATGCGGGCGAAATCGCCGAAGCGCTGGCTGCGCGGCTGGCAACCGTAGCTCCGCGCGACGAAGGGGACGAGCGGGCGCAGATCGCGCCCTTCGCCAATGCCGCGCTGGCCGAGCGGATTTCGCAAACGATCGATGGCGAACTGGACGGCGAAGGCGCCCGCGACGTCACCGCGTCCTATCGGGAAGGCCCGCGCCTGGCGAGCTTTCAAGGCTGTGCGTATCTGCTGCCGACGATTGTTTTGTGCGACTCGCCCGCGCATCCCCTGGCCAACCGCGAGTTCCTATTCCCGTTTGCCGGCGTAGTGCCGGTGAACCAGGAAGCCATCCCGCGCGCGCTGGGCCCCAGCCTGGTGGTCACCGCCATCACACACGACCGCAAACTGATCGCGCGGCTGCTGGCATCCCCCAATGTGGGCCGCTTGAACCTCGGCGCGATTCCCACTCAACGCATCAGTTGGGATCAGCCGCACGAAGGCAACCTGTTCGATCATCTGTACGCCCGCCGGGCGTTTCAGAAATTGGAGGGTGGGCAATCTTGCCCGCAGCCGGCTTTCAGCCGGCTCTTCCCCCACTCATGAAAATATTGGCCTTCACCGCCGGCGCCGCGCAAATGTATTGCGGAAGCTGCATCCGCGACAACGCCTTGGCCGCTGAACTGAAGAGCCAGGGGCACGACGTCATCCTGCTTCCCATTTATACGCCCACGCTCACGGACGAGACCAACGTATCCGCGCACAAGGTCGTCTTCGGAGGCATCAGCGTGTATCTTGAACAGCATTCCAGCCTGTTCCGCAACACGCCCGCCCTTTTCGACAAACTCTGGGATTCCGAATGGGCCTTGAAACTCGCCGCCCGCCGCTCGATTCCGGTGAACGCGCGCATGCTGGGCGAGATGACGGTTTCCATGCTGCGCGGTGGGGACGGGCGCCAGCGCAAGGAGGTCCACAAGCTGTCGGCTTGGCTGCGCACCGAGCCTGCGCCCGATATCGTGACGCTGCCGAATTCGCTGCTGATCGGCTTGGCGCGATCCATCCGCGAAGCCGTGCATCGTCCGATCCTCTGCACGCTGCAAGGCGAGGACCTGTTCCTCAGCCAGCTTCCGGAGCCGTACCTAACTCAGGCGCTGGACCTGATTCGGGCTAATATCGCCTACGTAGATGGCTTCGCCGCTGTCAGCGAATATTACGCGGGTTATATGTGCGGCTACTTGGGTATCCCAGCGCGCAAGATGCACGTGGTGCCGCTGGGCGTGAACTTGAAGGGATACGACGCATCCCTGCGGCTGCATAGCAATTGCTTCACCGTGGGATACTTCGCGCGCGTGGCGCCGGAAAAGGGGCTGCACGTGCTCGCCGACGCTTACGTGAAGTTACGGCGCGAGACGGACTTCGGCGGCAGCACCCTGGAAGTCGCCGGCTATCTGGCGCCGGAGCACCGCCTCTATCTGAAGGGCATTGAGCGGCGCATCAAGGCGGCGGGACTGGACCACGAATTCCGCTATCGCGGCGTGCTGGACCGTCCGCACAAAATCGATTTCCTGCGCAATTTGGACGTACTGTCGGTCCCCGCCACATACGACGAGCCGAAGGGCTTGTTCTTGCTGGAGGCCATGGCCAATGGCGTGCCCGTCGTCGAGCCGCGGCGAGGCGGACTGACGGAGATCGTGGAGAAGACCGGCGGCGGCATTCTGGTGGAGCCGGACGATACGGCCGCGCTGGCGCAGGGCATCTACTCGCTGTGGAAGGACCCGGCTCTCCTAGAACAGCTAGGGAAGCGCGGGGTGGCGGGTGTGCGCGAGCATTACAGCGTTGCGTGCATGGCCGCGCGCGCGCTGGAGGTGTACGCCGCTGTGGGGCAGGTTGCCACCTGAGAGCATGCGAGTCGTGTGCGCGGACGCAACAGGAACGCCGCCGCGAACTACCCATCAGCAGAGGCAGAACTTGACGAACTACAGTGACAATCTGGTCGGCTTTATCTGGGACGTGGCCGATCTCCTCCGCGGCCCATACCGGCCGCCCGAATCCGCCAGGTCATGCTCCCCATGACCGTCCTCCGCCGCCTCGATTGCGTCCTTGCCGATACCAAAGCCAAGGTCCTCTAACAAAGCAAGAAGCTGAAGGGCGAAAGCCCCGGCTACGTCCACAAGATGCTTCAGAAAGCCGCCGGCCAGCAGTTCTACAACACTAGCAAATACGACTTTGAAAAGCTGAAGGCGGATCCCGACGCCTCGCCCAGAACCTGCTGCACTACATCCACGGCTTCTCCCCGGAAGTCCGCACGCTCTTCGAACACTTCGCCTTCGATCAGCAAATCCAGAAACTCGACAAGACTAACCGCCTCTTCAAGCTGCTTCAAAAATTCGCCGAAGTCGACCTCCATCCCGATCGGGTCTGTCACCTCGATATGGGCCGCACCCTCGAAGAGTTAAGTCCGGAAATTCAACGAAGCCGCCAACGAAGAGGCCGGCGACCACTTCACCCCGCGCGAAGTCATCCGCCTCATGGTCGATCTGCTCTTCCTGCCCGACAACCAATCCCTGCTCGAAGTGGAATTCCGCGACGGCGCCAGATATCGCTTCTTCGCCGCGCCAGCGAGCTGTTTTCAACAACTGCTAGCGTCGGATTCCAAGGGCCGCCACTTCAACAACAACATCCGCAACAGGTTCGGTTTTCAATGCGTTGCCGACCGAAGACCGACCGAAACCGAAGAAAACTAAGTGGCATTGGGCAATCCTGCCCGCAGCCGGCTTTCAGCCGCCTAAAGAGGCGGCTGCGGCCAAGATTGGCCGCCCTCCAACCACGCTAGAAGTGCAACCCCACTGTGGCCGTGATGGCGCGCGGCGAGACGTAGTGCGTACCGCTGAAAGTCGACAGGAAGTTGTACAGCGCGTATTCGTTCGTCACATTGACGGCCGTCAGCCTGGCGCTCCATTTGTACTTCTCGCCGTGAAAGAGGTTATCCTCTCCCACCGACACATCAAACAGGCTGCGTGGCGCGATACGCGGCGGGTTATGGTCGTCGCTCTCCGTGCCGGGCGCCGGTATCTTCACCAGGTTGGAGCCGTATTCCGATGCCGGACACAAGCCATTGGGACTGATAGGCGTGGTCGGAGTGGCATGCACACTCCCGCAATAAAGTCCCGCTTGGAACTGCTGATCCGGCGACAGTCCGGAGACATCCACCTCGGTATCCGAGCCGTTCGGACCATTCGCGCAGTTGCCTCCCGCGCAGGGTACCGGACCGGCAACCAAGCCGCTGTCGTACCGCCAGTTGAAGCCGAACCAGGGACCGTTCTTCCAAGGCTGGTATTGCAAGTGGGTGGTCTCGTTGAAGTGCTCGTCGTGGTCGATGCGGAATACCTCCGACCCAACCGGGGTGGACCCGATGCCGCTGACCTGCGGCTCGAAGAAGCGCGCAGACACACTCGACATCACCACAAAGGCCGTCAGTCCGCGCCAGTTCGGAACGCTCGCGCGGATAGCGTATCCAGGGATCTTCGAGCGGTCCCACTCGATCGGAAAGGTGATCGGCGTATCGCCCAGCACGCTGAAGTCGTACGCCTTATGCGTATACTTCCAGATGTATTCGGCATCGATCACCAGGTGTTTTCCGAAGGCTTGCTCCAGCCCCGCGTGGAACTCATTGCGCCAGCCGGGACTTAGGGGCACGTTGCTCACGCAGGGCGTGACCGTCGACGCTTCGAGCGCGGCTATCACCGGATTGTTGCATCCTTCGCTCGCCAGCACCAGGTTTTCGTTGAACGGGGTTTCGAGCGTCCGGGCGTAGGAAACGCGCAGCACCGTGCTGCTTGGCTTGATGTTGTACGCAATGCCCAGGCGCGGCTCCGGCTGCGTAGCGGTAACCAAGCCATCGTAGTCGTCGAAGCGCAGACCCAGGTTGAAGGTCCAATTGTTCTTCGTAATGGTGTCCTGGATATACGAGGACAGTTCCCGGATGTCGGCGTGCCCGTAAAAATGGTACAAGCCGCTGTTGGAGTTCGGGCAGTTGTCCGACGCCGGCAAAGCCGCCGTTCTGGTCAGATCGTAGCAGGCCAGCAGCGGACTAAAACTGGGATTCGGCGTCAGCGGCCCGGTGCATTGCGCGGGATCCGTCAACCCCGCTCCCGTATAGGCGCTGCCGTCCGCATTCAGGCATACCACATTGGCCGTCGGATCCACAACTCCGAAGGCATCCTTTTCCGTCAAGATCGTGTCCGAGTAAGTGATCCCAGCCTTCACGTTGTGGACACCCTTCACGTACGACAGGCTGGCGCGCAAGCCGGCGTCGGTAAGCGTGCGGCTCTGTCCGATGGTCTGCAGTTGCAGATCGGGTTGCAGGTCGGCGAAAGGATTATCGCTCGGATAGTAGTTGTATTGATCCTGCCGCACAGAGGCTCCGAAAGTGAATACGGCGTTCGCTGTCATCACCCGCGTCCAGGCGGGCGCCATGTTGAACGTCCGGATCTGCGAGCGCTGGTCGGTGGAGCCTACCGGCAAGCCGTTAGGGCCTAGTCCGTTGTTGTTCACCACCAGTCCCGACCACGCGGTGGCGTCTTGCGCGTCGTACGAGTTGGGCGTCTGGAACCAGGAACGCGTGAAGCCCAGATTCACGTTGACCGAGTCCGGCTGGGAAGGCTTGAAATCCACGCGGTCGAAGAAGTTCTCCTGGTTGCCATGATCGTGCATGACTTGAAATTCCGGCCCGTCCAGGAACCGTCCTGTATCCATGCCGTTGGCGGAAATGAAGTTGCCCCAATTCTGCCCCCCGTAAGCCAGGTCGAATCCGGCGTTGCTCGAGCCGAAGCTCCCGTAGGAGGCCGTGACGTCGCCGTGCGGCTGGGTTTGCCCGAGTCCCGAGCGCGTCGTCACCACGATCACCAGACTGGTCTTGTCGCCGTATTCGGCCGGCGGGGCGCCTTCAATCACTTCCATCGACTGCACGGCGTCCACCGGAAGCTGGTTCGAGAATACCTTGCTTTGCTGATCGCTGATCGCCTGCCCATCGATGGAAAAGGAGTTTGAAGCGTGATCGCCCAGCCCGTGAAACAGGCCGTTCGAATCGGCCGCGACTCCCGGAGTGGCCAGGGTGACGAGGGAACTGAGCGAGGAGGACGAACTCTCCAACGGAAGCTTGTCGAACAGGTCGCGATCGATGTCCGTATGGGTGGTGGAAGTGGTCTCGACCAAATCCGCGCCGGCCTCCACCGTAACGGACTGTACCTCCTGGCCTAGCGCCATGTTGACGGCCAACTCCAACGGCACGGCGGACCTTACGTTTACATCTTGTGTGGCGGCCTGAAACCCGGCGGCAACGGCAGTCAGGTGGTAGTTATTGTATGGAACGTTGGCGAACTCGAACTTGCCTTGGCTATCGCTGGTGGCGCTGCGAATGTAGTGCGAAACCGGGTTCTGAATCGTGACGACGGTGCCGGCGATGGACGCTCCCGAAGGATCGAGAACCGATCCGTGAATCGTTCCGCTGTTGGATTGGGCTAAGCCAGACAGTGCGCAACCCAGCATTAATGTAAAACAGACAAGGATACAAGTTGCGAACCTATTCATACTACTCGATTGTCGGCACGCCGGCTGCAAAATCCTAGCGCGATCTGATCGGCGGCCTGGTAGGGAGCGTGAATGAACTGCTTTTGGCGACAAGCGGGCAGGCTGAAATTGTGGCGCCTTTGGCCCCGGCTGTGCGCTACAGCGAGAGCCGCGCGACCGCTTCCAAATGATACGTCTGCGGAAACAAATCCACCAGGGTCAAGCAGTCGATTCGGTATCCCGCGCCTGCCAGCCCCGCTAAGTCGCGCGCCAGCGTAGCCGGGTCGCAAGAAACGATCGCCAGCCGTGGAGGGCGCAGGTGGGCCAGACGTTCGACCATGCGCTTGCCGATCCCGGCTCGCGGCGGATCCAGCAGCACGAAGTCCGGTGCGGTCTCCATTTGTTCCATCCAAACTTCCGCGTCCGTCTGTTCCACGCGCAACGCAAGCCCTGCCCGCTCCGCATTGCATCGCAGATCGCCTGCCGCCCGCGCTCCGGATTCAACAGCCGTCACCGAGCCGAATCGCCGCGCCAGCGCCAGCGAGAACAAGCCCACTCCCGCATAGAGATCCAGCGCGTTCTGCCCTTCCGCGCCGTCCAGGGCCGTCTCCACCAAGCGGTCGATCAGGAACCGGTTCACCTGGAAAAACGAGCCGTAACTCACGCGCCAACTCTGACCCGCCGCCCGATAGTCGAGCGCGCCGGAAACCAAGCCGGGGATGCGTTCCGCGCACCAATCGAAGAATCGGCGGGCTACGGGGTGCTCGGTTTCCAGAATGTTAAGCTGAATTTCCGTTTCATTGGAGAACAGCTCGATCAGGCGCACGAACCGCGGCCAGCGCGGATCGCGCAGCATCTCGCGCAGAATCGCGATGGCCCGGTTGATGGCCGGCGAAGCGATGGGGCACTTCTCTATCGGGCAAAGCTTGCGCGATTGCGCCTCCCGGTATCCCAGCGCGCCGTTGGCGAAATGCAGTTGCACGCGATTGCGATAACCCCAAGGCTCACCCGCCACCACGCCGATCTCCGCCGGCGGTGAGATCTTCCCGATACGCCTCAGTTGGTCTTCCAGGATGCCGCGCTTGAGCGCGAGCTGCATCTGGTAGGGCGCATGTTGATAGTGGCAGCCGCCGCAGCGGGCGAAATACGGGCAGGGAGGCGCCACCCGCTCCGGCGCGGCAGAGACAAC
>DATNMW010000205.1:0-6509 GCA_035602155.1 Bryobacteraceae bacterium
GGGCGGGCGACGCGCACGCCGATCAAGCCGTTGACGATCTCGTAGTAGGCGGGGGTTTCGGCGACGCGCACGGCGTTTGGAAATTGCGTCGGGGGGCGGCCCGGTTCAGCGGAGTAGAGCTTCCACTCCGCATGGGTGTTCGCGGGGAGGGCGGTTTCGACGGCGATTTTGCCATCATGCAGAAGCTGGAACGGGACCTCGGCGTTTTGGGGGCCGATCATGTAAGTGCGGGCCGGATCGATTTTGCGGGTGAAATCGAAGTCCACGATTTGGGTGGGGTGCGTCACGCCGAATTCTTCTTGAATGGAGAAGGTTTGGATAGGGGCCAGGGCCGCGGCTAGGAGCAGCAGCAAGGGGTATCAATCTCCCAGGGCGTGGCTGCCGACGGCGGCCGCGGCGGCTTGTTCGGGCAACGCTTCCACGAGATCGGCGAAGCGCGGTACGAGCTGGTCCTGATGAAAACTGCGGCCGCGCTCCACCATGCGCCGGTCGGGCACGCTGCGGTTGGCGCTGTCCCTCGAATTCGACAAAATGCGGCGGACGACCAGATCCACATCGCCATGATTCGCGCAGGCCAGCGGGATTCCGTTGCCGGCGGCGATATCCATCACATGGCTCTTGGATGGTCCGATATACAGGACGGGAGAGCCGATGCACATGATGTTGTAAATCTTGCAGGTGTGCACGATGCCCACCAGCGGGTCGCCCATGACGACCACGTGCAGGTCGGCAGCGGAAAGCGAAGCCGAAAGCTGCGCCAGCGGCTGATAGGGGAGGCAGCGGATGTTCGATAGATGGTGCGCGGCGGCGAAATTGGCGACGGTGGGAAATTCGCTGCCGCCGCCCACGAAGCAGAACACTATGTCCGAGCGGCCGGCCAGGCGCGCGGCGGCTTGCAGCACGGTGGTCAAAGGATGGCAGGGGCTGTGATTGCCGGAATACATGACCACGTACTTGCCGGTGAATCCGTGGCGGTTGCGGAATGCGTCGCGGCCATCCGGATCGTAGTGCACGATTTCGCTATGGGCCCAGGGCGGGATCACGCTGATTTTCTCCGCGGGCACGCCTTTCTGTATCACGCGCGCACGCATGAAGCGGTCGAGCACGACGACTTCCTCGGCGGTGTGCAGGCTGAAATTGAGCAGGCCGGCCAGGATGCGGGCGGCGGCGGATTGCCCGTTGAGCCAGCCGGCGGCGACGGCCTCGTCCGGGTTCAGATCCATGACCCAGAAGATGAAGCGGCCTCCTTTGAGCTTTACGTAAAGCGCGCCGAGCAGGGAGATGAGCGGCGGGGAGGTGAGCGCCATGACGACGTCGTAGCGCGGGAGGAAGATCAGGCGAAGGATGCAACTGAGAAAGAAGCTGGCGAAGTTCGCGACGCGCCGCCACTTGGCGGTCTTGCCCAAGGCCAGGCTGGGCACGCGCAGGATGCGGCAGCCGCGCCACTGTTCCTCTTTCGAAAACTTGACGTGCGGGTTGTCGTAGGCCCGCGTGCTGGCGACCACGGTCACCTGGTGGCCGCGATCGGTGAGCGCAGCGACCAAGTCACTGGCGTGCTGGGCGGTGGATACCACATCGGGATAGAAGCACTGGTTCAGCAGCAGTATCTTCATGATTTGGCCTCGAAAGGGCGAAGTTGCCGGGCGAGTTTCGGTAGTGGGTCAGTTTGCCTGGGGCCAAGATTGGCCGCCCCACAAAGCGAACTGACCCACTACGCGAGTTTTACTCGCCTGCGCCGACAAGAGTGTCAGCGCGGCAGGCACGAGTGCCTGCGCCACGATTATCGGATTTCAGAAGCATGTAGGAACCCATGGCCAGCACGTCCATGCGGGTGCGCAGGAAGCAGTCGAGCGCCTGCGCCGGCGTCTGCACGATCGGCTCGTTCTCGTTGAATGACGTGTTCAGCAAGATGGGAACGCCGGTGATGTCGCCAAAGCGGCGGATGAGTTTCCAGTAAAGCGGGTTGGATTCGCGGTCGACGGTTTGCAGGCGGCCGGTGCCATCGGCATGGGTCACGGCGGGGATATCCCGCAGGCGCTCGCCTTTGATGCGGTACGCGGTCACCATGAAGGGCGAGGGATAGGCGGTCTCGAAGAAATCCGACGCGGCTTCGGCCAGGACGGAGGGGCAGAAGGGCCGGAAATGCTCGCGATGCTTGATGCGGCTGTTGAGCAGATCCTTCATGTCGGTGCGACGGGGGTCGGCCAGAATGCTGCGGTTGCCGAGCGCGCGCGGTCCGAATTCCATGCGGCCCTGGAACCAGCCGACCACTTTGCCGGCGGCGATTTGGGCGGCGGTCCGATCCACTAATTCCGTTTCGGTTAAGCGGCGATAGGCGACGCCGGAGGCTTCCAACTCGGCGTAGATTTCGCGGTCGGTGTATTCGGCGCCGTAGTAAGCGTGCCGCATCACGAACGAACGCGGCTGATTCAGGCGCTCGTGCCAGACCGATAATGCCGCGCCGATGGAAGTGCCCGCGTCGCTGGCTGCCGGTTGAATATAGATGTCGCGGAAGGGCGTTTGATCGAAAATCTTGCCGTTGGCAGCGCAGTTGAGCGCTACGCCGCCGGCCAGGCACAAGGCTTTCTGGCCGGTGCGCCGGTAGACGTGATTCAGCAGGGCGAAGTAGTTTTCTTCGAGGACGGCTTGCACGGAGGCGGCGAGATCGGCATGGCGATCGGTGAGTTCGGCGCGGGGCTCGCGCGATGCGCCGAAGACATCCAGCATCTTGCGCGAGAAGACGTTGCCGGACACCGGCTCGCCGCCATCCCAAGTCATCTTGACGCCCTGGCTATGATGCGTGAAGTAATCCAGGTCGAGGCGGCAATTGCCGGAATCGGTCCTGACGATCTGGCGGATCTGGGGCGCGAAGCGCGGCTCGCCGTAGGCGGCCAGCCCCATCATTTTGTATTCGTCGCCGTATTTCGGGAAGCCTAGAAATTGGGTGAAGGCGGTGTAGAGGATGCCAAGCGAGTGCGGGAAGAGCACCGACCCGAGCACGTCGATGCGGTTGCCGCGGCCGATGCCCCATTGGACGCTGGTGTAATCGCCGAAGCCATCGACGGAAATTACGGCGGCTTCTTCAAACGGGGAGGCGAAGAAGGCGCTGGCCAGGTGCGCGCGATGGTGCTCGACCTTGTGTATGCGGGCGCGCTTCAACTCGGAAAGGATGGTGCCGGGGCGGCCCGAGCCGAGGCGGGACACCTGGACGATGTTGGCGACGCGCGACATGGATCGCTGCCAGGAAGCGGGGCGCACGGCGGCATACAGGACTTTGCGCGAGATGTGGGCGAAGGGATCGCGCGAGATGGCTACGTGTTCGACTTCGTTGCGGTCCGAGCCGTTGAGGCAGGCGGCCGCGGCGAGATTGGGGAATCCAGCCCAGTGTTTGATGCGGTTCAGGCGCTCTTCTTCGATGGCCGACACTAGTTGGCCGTCGCTAAGAAGAGCGGCGGAAGCGTCGCCATGGAAGGCGTTTAGTCCGAGAATTTTCAACCTAGTGCCCCTTGTTGTTGTAACTCGCACAACGCGGTGCGGAAACCACTCCCTTACGGTCGTGGCTCAGTTCTGACTTCGTAGATCATGGCGTCTACTAAGAATCGAAACCAGAAACCTTGCAGGAAATGGAAGATCAGTCCTTCTTTGCCGTCGAGGAAGCCCAGACGCAGTAGATAGCGGTACGACCAATAGGCGAATGCGCGGCCGAAGAGCGGGCCGCGGGAATACGCGTTGCGAAACCAGCGCCGCCTTTCGATGGGATTGCCGAGGAGATCGGGATGCACCTGGCGGCGGCTATCGTCCTGGGCCAGCATTTCGTTGGCTTCAAGTTCCGCCCAGCGCTTGTGACGCAGCGTCCAAGTGCTCAGGTTAGTGGCTACGACGTCCAGATAGTCGCTGTCGAGAGGCTTGACTTTCCCATTGACTACGAAGTGCTGATCGTATAAGCGGTCCTCGCAGCGGCCTTTGTGCCGGCGGAAGAGGCGCAGGTGATAAGACGGATAGTGTCCCCCGTGGCGAATCCAGCGGCCCATGAAAATGGTCCGTTTTCGGAGCAGGAAGCCATCGATGCCGTCGGCGGCGGCTAGCGTGCGATTGATTTCAGATGCCAGTTCGGGAGTGAGACGCTCGTCGGCGTCTAAGTGGAGAATCCAATCGGCCTCGACGGGGAGATTCTCCTGTACCCAGTTACGCTGGACGGCATAATTCTCGAATGGATGGGATAGCAGGGCGGCTTGGTAGCGCTGGGCGATCTGCAGAGTGCGATCGGTGCTTCCCGAATCGACGACGACCACGGAGCAGGCCAGCCCCGCGAGACTGTCCAGACAACGCGGCAGGTTGATTTCCTCGTTGTAGGTCAGGACGACGACGGCGAGCGTGTTCATAGGGCCGCCTCGGCGCAGGCCGTGGCGTAGGCTGCCGCCAGTTGACCGCCGACGGCTTCGAGCGAGAATTGTTGCTGCGCCAGGCGCACGCCGTTTTCGCTCATGCGGCGGCGGAGGGCGGCGTCGGTCAGAACGTCGAGGATCGCCTGAGCCAGTTCCTCGACGCGACAGGGAGTGACCAGGCCGGCTTGGGCGCGGCTGATCTCGCGGTGTATGCCGACCTGATCGGAAAGGACTACGGGGCAACCGCAAGCCAAGGCTTCCACCAAGGCGATGCCGAAGTTTTCGGAATAGGATGGCAGTACGAAGACACTCGCGCTGGTTAAGGCGGTCCACTTATCTTGTCCGGTGAGGAAGCCGGCCCAGGTCACATCGGCGGCAATGCCGAGGCGTGCGGCGTCGTTTTTCAGAGTGGCAATCCATTGCGGGTCGCCGGAGCCCGCCAAGACCAGAGAGGCGGAGGGGCACTGCCGGCGCACGCGCGCAAAAGCTGCGAGGAGGAGGTCGATGCCTTTTTTCCGATCGATGCGGGAGAGAAAGAGGATCACGTTGCGCTTGAGCGGGAGAGGCCGGGAGGCCTGTCCTACGGGGAGTTCTACTGCGTTCGGGACGATCAGCGGTTTGCCGGAGACGCCCAGTTCGCCGGCCTCCAGGAGTTCCTGTTCGCTGGTGTAGTGGATGCCCGCGGCGCCGGACAGGATGCGGCTCTCCAAAACGCGGAAGGAAACCTTCTTCAGCCAGGGGCGGCGATTCGCGACCCCCCAGCGGTTGAGGGTGCCGAGCGGCCGCACGATATAGGGCACGCCCGCGCGATGCGCCAGCAGCGCCGCCGGAAGCGCCGCGTAGGAAAAGAGGGCGTGGATATGGACCAGATCGAACTCACGGACGTGGCGGGCCAGCCAGCGGGTGAGCGGCCACGAGAACGTGTAGAAGCGCGTCTGGCGCGGGAAATACCAAAACGTAGCGCCGTCTTCCTGTTGCGGAATGCCGTGCGTAACCTGCAGGCGGCCGGGACCGTTATCGTCCGTAGTGGCCACGTGAACTTCCATGCCCGCTTGCGACAGGGCGCGGGCGAGGGTGCGCATCAGGACGCTGGGTCCGCCGCGCTGGGGGCCGACGGAGGGAATCACGTGGAGGATTTTATGCACCGGCATATTGGGCCGCCTGATAGGCGGCTGCGGGTTGGATTGCCCGCCCTACGATTTGCCAGACTTCGTCGACGGAGACGTTCGTCATGCAGGGGTGGCCGGGTACAGGGCAGTCGCTGCACAGGCAGCCGGCGCAGGGCACGGAGTGGCGTAAAACGGTGTGCGAATCGCCCAGCGGGTCCCAGTGGCCCGCGTAGCTGTTGGCGCTCTGGATCACCACGCAGGGGACACCCACGGCGGCGGCCAAGTGCGTGGTGCCGGTATCGAGACCGATCAGCAATTGGCAGCGACTGAGCAAGGCCGCGGATCCCGCTACCGAGAATTCGCCGGCCGCGTTCAGAATTTCACCGCCTAACTCGGCACGCATGCGTTGGGCCAAGATGCGCTCGGCAGGCCCGCCGAGTATCACCACCTCGGCACTGCCGGTGGATAGAACGCGACGCACCAGATCGACGAAGCGATCCAGGGGCCAGGCGTTGGCCGGCTTCTTGCATCCAGGGCAAACGGCCACCAACGCGCGCCTCGGGTACCGGCGGTGGGCGGCGAGCCATGCGGCGGCATTGTGGAGATGCGCGGGACCGGGCTGCAGCAGCGGAATGCGGAGATGCACGTTGGCATCGGCGGGGATGCCGTTGTCGCGCAACCGCTGCAACAGGATCTGGGCTTCGTTCCGCGTGGGCATGGCGCGCCCGTTCTCGCGGGGGCGGACAACGGAATCGGAAACAGGTTCAAAGCCAATCGCGCGGGGGATTCCACAGGCGCGAAAGAACAAGGCGTCGCGGCGCAACGCCGCGGGGGAGCGCTCACTGGGCAAGAGGCTGACGACGGCATCGAAGCGCCGCGCGCGCAGTTGCCGCCAAAGCGAGCAGGCTGTCCGCGCCCTGCGATGGACTGGCTCCTCAAACCGATAGGGGATGAACTCATCGACCAGCGGCGTGCATTCGAGGACTTCGCGCGTGGTGACCAGTCCCGCGTGGCT
>DATNMW010000206.1:0-8779 GCA_035602155.1 Bryobacteraceae bacterium
CCCGCCGTAGGCATTCCTTCGGAATCGTCAGCGCTTTGTCCACCGTGGCCGTGCGAATGTGCGCATCCACATTCGTGCCTGGCAGCAGCGCCCGCCCCGGATTGTCGATGGTACACAGCACTTCGCCCACCTGTCGGCTCCCCAAAGTCACGACGTTGGCCGGCTTCCGCTGCACGGCGCCCTGCCATGCGCGGCCCGGCAGGGCATCCCAGTTGATGGTCACCGGCTGGCCCTCCTGCACGCGCCCCAATTCGGGCTCATCCACATACACACGCACCCGCAAACGCTCGACTTGGCCCACGTTCGCCACCAAGTCGCCGACATTGAGATAGGCTCCCGGGCGCGCCGTCAGATCGTAGACTACCCCGCCGATGGGCGCGTGGATCGCGGTCTGGGCGATGTGGCTCTTGGCCACTTCCACGGCGGCCTCGGCGTCGCGCAATCGCGCCAGCGCCACCGTCTTGTCCGATTGCGTGACCAGCGCCGCACGCCGCTTCTCCAGCGCCTCGATCCCCATGTCCGCGGCCTGCAGCTTGCTTTTCGTCTCGTCCACTTCCAACAGCGAGGCTGCCTGCTTGTCGGCCAGCCGGCGCAGTGACTCGTATTCTTTCCGGTCGTGCTCCTTTTCCACCCGCAGACGCGCCAGATCGCTTTCGATGGCAGTCAGTTCAAGCTGTTTGCCGCCCCCATCGAGGGTAGCTAAATCCGCCCGCGCCTGCGCCGCGCGTGCCTCGGCCGCATCCAAATCGGCCTGCAAACCGGTATCGCTGAGGATGGCCAATACGGCGCCTTTGGCCACAGTCTGTCCCTCTTGCACGTGGACCTTGCTCACCAGCCCGGCCTGCTCCACGCGCACCGCCTGCCACTCGATCGGCTCGACTTTTCCGTTGGTCGGCAGCGTGCTGACCAGCGTCTCGCGGACGGCTTTGGCAAATGGGATCTGCGGCGCATCGTTGTTCCGGTGGTAAGCCCACCAGCCGGCCGCGGCCAGCGGAATGGTGAACAGCCACAGCAGTTTCTTCACTTTTACCATCTTAACCTTGTAGGACAGGCCTCCTGGCGGGTCATTGAATCAAACCAGTCCGTGGGCTATCCTAGTCGCATGGGCCTATCCGCACGCAATCAACTTCGTGGTCGGATCAAAGACGTGAAACTGGGCGACGTGATGGCGCACATCGTGGTTCAGGTCGGCGAGAATGAAATCGAAAGCGTCATCACCCGGCGCAGCGCCGAAGAGTTGGATCTCAAGAACGGCGACACGGTTACCGTGGTGATCAAGTCCACCGAGGTGATGATCCAAAAGTAGCATCCCGGCTGCAAGCAGGTGAACGCGATCGTAACGAATGACAGCGCCACGAGTGCCGCCGCGCCCTTGCAACTTCGCGCCGTTATGTTTGCCGCGGGATTCCTCGACCCTTACCCTCTCCCCGCCGTTCCCGCGCAGGACGGCCCCCACAATCGCGATTCAGTGACGCAGCTTACTCTACGTGCTTCAGCCCGAATGTCCTCGTTTGTACGTTTCGCTCGCGGAGATCCTTCAATGCGCCCTAATATAGGCTCATACTGGTTCTATGATCCGAAATCGCCGGAAGGCTGGTATGCGCGGGAGACTCTTGATGCCCTTGCTGGCGGCGGCTATCGCGTCCGGCCAGACGATCGGCACATTTGCCGGAAACGGAACCGCAGGATATTCGGGCGACGGAGGACCGGCCACCCAGGCCGAAATCAACCGCGTGGTGGGACTGGCGACGGACGCGGCCGGGAATATCTACCTGGCCGACCAAGACAATAACCGTGTGCGCAAGGTGGACACGCATGGTGTGATCACCACATTCGCCGGTACGGGCACTGCCGGATTCAGCGGCGATGGCGGGCCTGCGGCGCAGGCGGAGCTCAACGGGCCGCTAGGTGTGTGCGTGGCGCCCTCCGGCGGCATTTATGTGAACGACGAGGGCAATCTGAGAGTGCGCGAAATCTCCCCTTCGGGGACTATTACGACGGTGGCCGGGAACGGATCGGCTGGGACCAGCGGTGATGGCGGTCCGGCCACGGCCGCCGGATTTGTGATTCCAATTCGCTGCGCGGTGGATTCGAGCGGCAACCTGTTCATCGTGGACCAAGGCGCGTTTAAGGTCCGCAAAGTAGATGCAAGCGGCACAATCACGACCTATGCGGGCACCGGCGCGCAGGGCTTCTCCGGGGATAATGGACCGGCCACGGAGGCGGAAATGAACAACCCGACCTGGGTCACAGTAGATGGCTCCGGGAACCTTTATGTGACGGACCAGTTCAACTTTCGCATCCGGATGGTGAATGCCGCCAGCGGGACGATCACCACAGTGGCGGGGAACGGAGACAACACGTACGCGGGTGACGGAGGACCGGCCACTTCGGCCAGCCTGGGCTACCCGGGTGGAACCGTGGTGGATCCCACCGGTGCCCTGTTTATCGTGGACGGCTCGAACAACCGGATCCGCGAAGTGAAAGGCGGGGGCATCACGACCGTGGCGGGAACCGGGACGGCGGGGTATACGGGCGATGGTGGCGCGCCCTCGCAGGCGGAGCTGGACAGCCCGTTTCCCATGACGCTGGACAACGCCGGAAACCTGTATGTGGGCGACGGCGTGTATCCGGGCGACCTCACCGACAACCGTGTGCGGGAGATTTCGGGCGTGGCGGCGCCGCTTACGACTCAGAGCCCGGCGGTTGGCGCCGGCGGCGTCGTCAGCGCAAGCGCTTTCGGAGAATTCAGTTCCGTCTCGCCGGGATCCTGGATCGAGATCTATGGCTCGAATCTGGGAGTTGGCACGCAATCCTGGGCGGGCGCCGACTTCAGCGGCGTAAACGCTCCCACTTCGCTCGGCGGCACTTCCGTAACTATCGGCGGGCAGGCCGCGTTCATCGATTTCATCAGCCCGGGGCAGGTGAACGTGCTGGTGCCATCGAACGTCGCGACCGGCATGCAGCCCATAACGGTTACGGTCGGGAGTCTCACCGGCGCGCCGTATAACGTCGCCGTCAATGCCGTTCAACCGGGCCTGCTCGCACCGGCGTCGTTCAAGGTCGGCGGAATCCAGTACGCGGTGGCGCTCTTCGCCGATGGCACGTACGTCCTCCCCACGGGCGCGATGGCGGGCCTCACGTCGCGGCCCGCCCAGCCGGGCGACGAGATCGTTCTATATGGCATAGGCTTCGGGCCGGTCACGCCAAACATACCGGCGGGACAGCTTGTGGGGCAGGCCAACACGCTGACATCGTCCTTTTCAATCTCCATAGGTGGAGTGCTCGTCACCGGCCCCAACGTGCCGTATGCGGGACTGGCGCCGGGTTTCACGGGATTGTATCAGTTCAATATCGTGGTGCCGGCTAACGCCGGCAGTGGCGCCGTGCCATTGACGTTTACCGTCGGCGGGGTGGCCGGGACGCAGACGCTGTATCTCGCGGTAAGCGACTGAAGTCTTCACCGCGGGGCAGGTTCGCAACTTGTGCGGCCCGTTTTGGCATTTTGGCGCTTCCGAGGGTAGCTATGATTGAATGCCCTCTGCTATGCTCCCCACAGTCGGGCATTGTACCGGCAGAAAGGATCTAAATCGCCAGAGGCCGACGGGGCGTCGGCCGCGGATGAAACGCTCAGGGCCGTAGCCCGCTCCATTCTTCCGCCAGCACAATGGAATTGGCCGGGTTCCGCGGGTCGTACTTCACGCAGATTGCCCCAAGTGAGGCGACGCCGTCGGGCACGAAAAGCCTCAGCCGGGAAACGTCCTGTGAAGCGGTGTATTCCACGCCGCGCACCGCGTAAGAATAGACCAGAAGATCGTCATGGATGTCCACCAGGTTCGCGTCGCCCATCTTGCCCGCCGAAAGCAACATTAACCGGCGCCGGCGTTCCTTGTCGTCGGGTGCGATCCGGGAGCGCAGCCACGCGCGAACGCCGATGGTTACGAGAAGGATAACCAGGACGCCCAGCAGCGCCACCGTAATGCCATTAGCCGCGGTGAACACCGTCTCTGCCGCTAACCGGCGACCGGGGCTTCCTGGAAGACTTTGGCCCAGTCCTTAAGGAACTGATCGAGGCCCTTATCGGTAAGCGGATGATTGAAGAGCATATCCAGCACCTTGAAGGGCATTGTGCCGATATGCGCGCCCGCCATGGCCGCATCGATTACGTGCGTAGGCGAACGTAGCGAGGCGGCCAGCACTTGCGTCTTGAAACCGTGGATCTTGTAAATCTGGCAGATGTTCTTGATCAGATCCATCCCAGTCCAGCCTATATCGTCCAGCCGGCCCACGAAGGGGCTCACGATATAGGCCCCGGCCTTGGCGGCCAGTAGCGCCTGTCCCGGCGAAAAGCACAGGGTCACGTTGACGCGGATGCCGTCCTTGCTCAGGATCGAGGTAGCCTTGATGCCATCCCGCGTCAGCGGGCATTTTACGACCACGTTCTTGTGCAAGCGGGCGAGATCGCGGCCGTCCCGAACCATTTGGCCGGCTTCGGTGGACACCACTTCGGCGCTGATATCGCCGTCCACGATGTCGCAGATGAGCCGGATTTGCTCCTCGATCGGCCGGCCTTCCTTGGCGATAAGCGTCGGATTGGTCGTCACGCCATCGACGATTCCCCAATTCGCGCCCTTTTTCAACTCGTCCAGGTTGGCGGTATCTAGAAAGAACTTCACGTTTGCACCCTCCAGTTCCTTTGGATTATAGCATCTGGTGGGACAGTCCTACCTGCCTGTCCACCGATCACCCCAGCAAATCCAGGTAGCGCGCCACCGCTTCAATGCCCCGGTAGAAGTTCGGGAGGTGCAGCTTCTCGTTGGGGGCGTGCAGGTTGTCGTCCGGCAGGCCGAAGCCCATCATCACGCTGGGGATGCCGAGATTCTGCTCGAAGGCCGCGACAATCGGAATCGAACCGCCGGAGCGAATATACACCGTGGGCTTGCCGAAAACCTCGGACATGGCGTCCGCCGCGGCGTGTATAAAGCGATTGTCGGGGTTCACCAGCGAGGGCGGCGCCGAGTGGAGCGACTTCAGCTCCGCCGTAACGCCGCGCGGGCAGGCCTTCGCGACCGCCTGCTTCAGTTGCTCCGCGGCTTCCTTGGGGTCCTGGTCGGCCACCAGCCGCGTGCTGATCTTGGCCACCGCGCGCGCCGGGATGACGGTCTTGGCGCCCTCTCCTGTAAAACCGCCGCGGATGCCGTGGACCTCAAACGTGGGGCGCGCCCACAGCCGCTCGAACAGCGGGACTCCCGGTTCACCGACCAATTCGCGCGCGCCCACCTCTTTTTCCGTGTACTCGCCCTCGTCGAAGGGCAGGCGGGCCCAGGCCTCGCGCTCTTTGTCGCTGGGCGGGACCACCCGGTCGTAGAAGCCCGGAATATGAATGTGGCCGTCGCGATCCTTCAACGCGCTGATGATTTCGGCGATTGCCTGCAAAGGGTTGGGGGCGGCTCCGCCGTAGACACCCGAGTGCAGATCGTGGTTGGCTCCTTCCACGTGCAGTTCGGCGTACACCATGCCGCGCAGCCCCACGCAGATGGTGGGCAGCTCCGGCGCGAACATCTCGGTATCGCAGATGACGGCCGCGTCGGATGCCAGACGCGCGGGCTTCCCTCCGACGTAGCTTTCGATGTGCTCGCCCCCGGTTTCTTCCTCGCCCTCGATCAGGAATTTCACGTTCACCGGAAGTTTACCGCGGGTCTTCAGCAGCCCTTCCACGGCTTTGATCAGGATGTAAGTCTGGCCCTTGTCGTCGGAGGAGCCGCGCGCGAAGATATCGTGGCCGCGCACTTCCGGCTCGAACGGCGGCGATTTCCATTCGTCCAGCGGATCGGGCGGCTGCACGTCGTAATGGCCATACAGCAGCAGCGTGGGCTTGCCCGGCGCGCCGGTCCACTCGGCGAACACCAGCGGATTGCCTTCGCCCTCGATCAACTCGCCGGTAAGCCCCGCGGCGCACAGTTCATTCAGGGCGAACTCAGCGGCGCGCCGGATATCGGGCTTGTGCTCGGATAGAGTGCTGATGCTGGGGATCCGCAGCCACGTCTTCAGCCCTTCAAGGAAGGCAGCCTGGTTCTCCTGGTAGTAATTCATGCGATGGGCACCTCAGTGCTATTGTATCGGTCGGACAGTCCTCCCGGCCTGGTGTGTCGAGTAGTGACCCGACGCCGCGGTTCCGACCGGCTGAGCGACTGGCCTCGCTTGGCCTCGGCCAAAACCGCTAGCGATATTGCCTGTAAGTGGGCTCACCATCCTTCGCAGCCCCCACATGCGGTCGTCAGCCCCGCCGCAGCAGTTCCGCTGGGTCCGTCCGCATCGCCGCGCGCACCGGGAACCAGCAGCCGGCCGCTGCCGCCATCGCAAGCAGCACGACCGCCGCGGCGATTGCCGGGAACTGCCATGTGGCCATGGCGCCGAGCCACTGCTCCAGCAGCGGTCGTAATCCGAGCGCCGCACCCACGCCCAACGCTGCGCCGGCCGTAACGGCCAGAACCAGGCCGTGTGTTACGTTCCAGGCCATCCGGCTGGGGGGCGCGCCGAGCGCCAAGCAGACCGCAAGCTCATGGTTCCGTGCGGCCACGGTCCCGGCAGCCACGGCGTACACGCCTTGAAGGCAGAGTGCCAGCCCGAGAAGCCCTGTCAGAAGCATGCCTGCCATGCGCGCCAGCGGTCGCGTCAGCGTCGACTGCCAGCGCGCCTGCATCGTGGAAACGTCCGTAATCACCGCCGGGATCGTAATTCCGTCGAACAGTTGTCGCGCCAGGGCGGCGACGGAGTCAGCCGACGCCGTCGTGCGCAGAATCACTTCCCCGCACCCATTCGCCGACTGCGCCTCGGGCAGATAGACCATCGGAAACGGCTTCTGAGACCAGTAACCGGTGAAATTCGCGGTAACACCCGCAATCCTGAGGTGATTCTGGAACTTCGACCCGAAATTGATCAGGGAACCCACCGCGTCCTTCGGCGAAATCCAGTTCTTCTGCGCCATGTCCAGACTGATAATCGCCACTTTCTCACCGTGCATGTTGTCGGTGCGGTCAAAACCGCGGCCGTACAGAATCGGAATCCCGAGCGTGCGGAAGTAGCCAGGCGAAACAGAGATGGCATATGTGGCTGCACGCTGGACGTCGGCGGCATCGCCCTGCTTCAAAAAGGGCACGGGAGAACCGGGCGGAGGGAACACATCCACGAGCGCGATCGCCTCCGTGCCCGGCAGCCGCTCGAGCTGGGACAGCACTTGCCGGTCGAAGTCCAGCGTTTGGGCGTCGGTGCCTAAGGCGTTTGCGCGTGTGTCGAGCGACATCAGCACCGTGCGACGCGGAGCCGGCCCAAGATTGGCGGCGGAGCGTGTGGCATAGGCTCCGACTGTCAGCGACGCTGCCGCCAGCAGACAAATTCCGGCGCCGGCTTGGGCTGCTGGCAGGATCAACCACCATCGGCCAGCCCGTGGACTGCGATCGCTGAGCCCGGTGTATCCCGATCCGCTCGTTGACAGCGCGCGCGCAGCCCCTGGCCCGTCCGTGGTAGCCGCGGCTACCAGCAACGCCGACCAAACCAGCGCCGCGGCCAGTGCAAAGGCCGCGAAGCCGATCAGAATGGCAAGGTTTAACGGCGGGGGTTGCTCCAGCGGGGGCCCGAGGCCGGCCGCCGGCACCAACCACGCCAGCACTCGCAACAGGGCGAGTGCAAACGCCACGCCCAGTCCCAGCGATAGGAGCGCGAGCAGGCATTTTTCCGACGCCACTTCACGCCACAATCGCCAGCGGCTCGCGCCGAGTGCGGCCCGAATGGCAATCTCCCGCCATCGCCGTCTGCCCTCAGCCCCCATCAGGATGGCGAGATTGACACAGCCCACCAGAAACACCAACGCCACGCCCAGTACCAGCAGGCCCATGGTCTGACGCACCGGGCCTTGTGCTATCGCCTCCGGGCTCTGCACTACCGGGCGTCTCCGCCTATCAAAGCTGTAGCGCTGCCCCAGCCTCTCCGCGACCGCCGCCAGCGCCGCCTCCGCCTGCGCGACGCTGATTCCAGGACGGAGGCGCCCGAGACCAAAAAAAGACGGATCTTGCCGCGGTCGGGCCGCACTATCGCGCTCCAGGATGTACCACACGTCCGTCGCGTCTTTGGTGAACGGGAGCGGGATGCTGACGCGGCGCGGAAGTACGCCGGTTATGCGCACGAGCCTCTCATACTCCCCTGTCGCGCTTGGCCCGAGTCCAATAGTCGTGCCGACGACCGAGGGACTGCCACCGTAGCGGCTCTGCCAAAATTCATAACTTATCCAGGCCGGGGGCACGGCGCCAGCTTGGGGCTTGGGGCCTACGGGTTCGTCGTCCGGCCGCACTTCGCGCCCCAAGACGGGGCGGATGCCTAGGTCGCTGAACACGCTCGCGTGGATATAGCAAGTGCGGATTTTTGTCGCCCCTCGGGCGTCGAGCACCCAGAGTGGTATGGGATTAAAGCCCCCGAATGTGGCAAAGATGCTGTGGGTAGCATCCCCTAAGTCCGCGAGGTCCGAGCCCGATATCCCGATGATCTGGTCGCTCGACTCGGGGCGCTCCCAAGCCACAACCAGCCGCCCCGGGTCGCGATAAGGCAGCGGCTGGTAGCCCAGCGCCAGCAGTAGACTCACCAGCGCACGGCGCGTGTCAAGCACTTTGAGACACCTGGCATAAGAATTTACTGACTATCTTCCTTCGTCTTTTGGCCGGGTGGAACCGGCTTGTTGATCCAGACCTCCGAGGGTAGCTGCAGTGGTTGTGGAGGGCGCTGAACG
>DATNMW010000207.1:0-33772 GCA_035602155.1 Bryobacteraceae bacterium
GCCCGTGGCGCGGATGCGCTCGATGAGCGCGCGCGAATAAGGCTGTACGAAGCGCACGTAATCGTCCGGCCCTAGCGCACCCACCCAACTGTCGAAGACTTGTATGCAACGGGCGCCGGCAGTCACCTGCAGGCTGGCGAAGGGTGCCTGCACATCCACGATCTTGCCCATCAGGCGGCGCCACAGGATTTCGTCGGAATACATCATGCGCTTGGTGCGGATGTAATTGCGCGATGCGCCGCCCTCGATCATATAGCTGGCGAGGGTAAACGGCGCGCCCACGAAGCCGATCACCGGCACCCTGCCGGCTAGCGCGCGCACCACGTTCTGAATGGCCTCGCCGACATAGCCCAAGTCGTCCGTATTGGCTGTGGAAAGGCTGTCCACGTCGGCATTGGTATGGACCGGATTATCGATTCGCGGACCTTCTCCGTTGGCGAAGCGCAGCTTCAGCCCCATAGGCTCGACGGGCAATAGCAGATCGGCGAAAATGATGGCGGCATCCACGTCCAGTATTTCCACCGGTTGCAAAGTGACTGTAGCCGCCAGGTCGGGGCGCTTGCAGATTTCCAGGATGCCGTGCTTCGACCGGATTTCCCGATACTGACGCAAATAGCGGCCCGCCTGGCGCATGAACCATACGGGGCGAACGTCCGTGGGTCTGCGCTTGCACGCATCCAAAAACCGGCTTGTCATGGGAGCCACGCGCATGGCTTTTCCGTCCTGTCTTCGCAAAAAAAGGCGCGAAATCCTTGGGGATTATGTTGCGCCGCCCACTGGCGGCCATTGATGAAAAACGGCTTGGCCCACGCCTCGCTGTCGATGGTGCGCGGGGTGATCAGCGAAACCGAAAGCATGCCCGGCGCCGGATAGCCTGTGCGGGGGTCCATAATGTGGCTGTAAACGTGACCTTCGGCGAGGAAAAACTTCTCGTAGCTGCCGGAGGTGGACATGGATTCGTTCTTCAGAAAAGCCTCCGCGACGGTGGCGCGTTCGTTGCGCGGATCGCGGATCGTAATGCGCCATCCGCGCGGTTCGTTGGGCGGCGCGCCCAGGCCGTAGATGCTGCTGCCGGAAGCCGCCACCAACGCGATCGCGACACCCTTGCGCTTCAACACGTCGACCATGCGGTCCACGGCGTAGCCTTTGCCGATGCCACCCGGATCGAGATCCACACCCGGCCGGTCGAAGCTTACGGTCTTTTGGCCGGGATCGAGATGCACGTGCCGGTAGCCGACGCTTTGCATGGCCGCCATCACTTCGGCGCGGTGCGGCAAGTGCCCGGTTCCTTTGTAGAATCCCCAGACTTTCATCAACGGGCCGACGGAAATATCGAAGGCCCCTTCGCTCTGGCGGCTGTACTCTTGGCAGGCGGCCAGCAACTGGAACAATTCCGCCGAGACGTGCACCGGATGGCGGGCAGCCTCCCGGTTCACCTCGCTCCACTCGCTATCGGGCTTATAGTTCGAAAGCATACTGTCCAGTTGCCGTACTTCGTCGAAGGCGGCTTCGACGGCGGCCTCCATTTGATTCCGGTCATAACCGTAGACGGCAATGGAATAGGCGGAGCCCATGGCCTCGGCGCTTTGTTCCAGGCGCAAGAGCTCCCGGCCAGCCTGGGCGGGCCAGGAGGCCTGCCCCACCGTCAACAAAAACAAAACTACCACATTTTGTTTGACTTTAGGGCCGATTTTCCGTTGGCGCACGCTTTTTTTTCGCCCTCTTCAGCAGGATCTCGACCCGCGTGGCGGCGTCGGGGTAATAGTCCGGCTCGAAATGCAGTTCGGGAATCTTCCTGAGATTGAGGCGGCTGGCCAGTTCATGCCGCAGGTAGTTACGGGCATGCTCCAGCGCGGCCATGGCTTGCTTCTGCTCTTGTTCGCCGCCGCCCAAGCTAACCTTGACCAGGGCGTGGCGCGAGTCCGGGCTCACGGTTACGTCGGTGACATCGACGAAAGCCAAACGAGGATCGGAAAGCTCAAATCCGACGATCTCGGACAACTCCTCCCGTACCGCCACGGAGACCCGCCTGGAACGATGCTCATCCATGCATCACATCCATTCCACCGCCGTGCCGGTCAGTGCCGATCCCAGCAACGCGGCCGCTTCCTCTTCCACCGACTGCAATACCTTTTCGGCGAATCCGTGGTCGGAGGACACCGTCACCGCGGCCACTACGGCCCGCTGCCACAGATCCTGACAGTCGATCTCCGCCACCGCTACGTTGAACTTGCCGCGCAGGCGGTCTTTCAGGCTCTTCACCACTTGGCGCTTGTCCTTCAATGAGTGCGAGTTTTGAAGGACGATTTCGAGCGTCAGCACACCGATCGTGGCCACGAGCGCCTCAGGCGAAAACTTCGGTGGCCACGCGCTCGGTGACGAACGCCTCGATGATATCGTTCTGCTTGATATCCCCGAAGTTCTCGAGCGTGATGCCGCACTCCATGCCGCTCTTCACCTCGCTGACGTCATCCTTGAAGCGGCGCAGCGAGCTGATCTTGCCGGTGTAGACCACCACGTTGTCGCGCAGCAGACGTACTTCACTATCGCGGGTGATGGAGCCATCCTGCACCTGGCATCCGGCCACGTTGCCAACCTTGGTAATACGGAAGGTATCGCGTACCTCGGCCTTGCCCTTGTACACCTCTTTAAACACCGGCTCAAGCAGGCCGGTCATGGCGCGCTTGATCTCATCGGTCAGGTTGTAAATGATGGTGTGCAGCCGGATATCCACTTTTTCCTGCTCGGCCAAAGCCGAGGTATTGCGCTCCGGGCGCACGTTGAAGCCGATGATGATGGCATCCGAGGCGGAAGCCAGCAGCACGTCGGACTCGTTGATGGCGCCCACGCCGGAGCGCAGCACGCGGATCTTGACTTTATCGTTGGATAGTTTCTGCAACGTGTCGCTGAGCACTTCGGCGGAGCCGCCCACGTCCGCCTTGAGGATGATGGGCAGTTCGGTGACTTCGCCGGCCGCCAGCTTCTTGTGCAGCATTTCCAGAGTGATGCGGCTGCTCTTGGCCAGGGTGGCTTCGCGCACTTTTGCCTCGCGGAAAAGCACGATCTGCTTGGCCTTGGCGGTGTCGGTCACCACCTGGAAATCGTCGCCCGCCTCGGGCATGGACTCCAGGCCGAGTACCTCGACAGGTGTGGAAGGTTCCGCCTCGCGAATCTGTTCGCCGCGGTCGTTTAGCATGGCGCGTACCTTGCCGAAGACGGCGCCACAGATGAAATAGTCGCCCACGCGCAGCGTCCCATTACGCACCAGCACGGTGGCCACCGGTCCGCGGCCCCGGTCCAGCTTGGCTTCCAGCACATTGCCCATGGCCGGGCGGCCGGGATTGGCCTTGAGATCCTGCAAATCGGCTACCAAGAGAATCATCTCCAGCAGCAGATCCAGGTTGATCTTCATCTTGGCGGACACCGGCACCATCACGGTATCGCCACCCCAATCCTCAGCCAGCAGTCCGCGGTCGGAGAGTTGCTGTTTGATCCGCTCGGGCTGCGCGTCGGGCTTGTCGATCTTGTTGATGGCGACGACGATGGGAACCTTGGCGGCGCGGGCGTGGTCGATGGCCTCCAGGGTTTGCGGCATCACGCCGTCGTCCGCCGCCACCACAAGGACAACGATATCGGTGACTTTGGCGCCGCGGGCGCGCATGCGGGTGAAGGCCTCGTGACCCGGGGTGTCGATGAATACGATTTTGCGGCCGTCTTTTTCGACGTAGTACGCGCCGATATGCTGCGTAATTCCGCCGGCCTCCTTGCCCGCCACATTGGCTTCCCGAATGGCATCGAGCAATGAAGTCTTGCCATGGTCCACATGCCCCATGATGGTGACTACGGGTGCCCGTTTGAGCAAATCTTTCTGCTCTTCGGCGACCTCAGTTTTTTGTTGAGATTCTTCCTCGTAAGTAATTGTGCTAGTAGAGGCTCCAAACTCGCGCGCCATCTCGGTCGCCAGTTTGGAATCCAACGTCTGGTTGATCGTGGCGAGGATGTTGCGATCCATCAATTTCTTGATGACCATGCTGGCCTTGACATCCAGCTTCTCGGAAAGCTCCTTGACCGTAATGCCTTCCGTGACGGTGATCTCCCGGCTGACTGGCGGTGGCCCGGAGGGCGTCTGGCGGCGCGTGGAAGGGCGCAGAATCTTCTCTTCCGGCTCCGCGCTGCGATCCCGCTGCGGACGGCCGCGGTTACTGCCGGGACGGCGCTGCTGATCGGGCGGCGGCGGCGCGACGGCAGGTTCCATACCCGGACGGCGCGATGTAGGATGCATCGGGCGCGGCCCGCCGCCGGGGCGCATCGGAACGCCTGGGCGGACACCCGGAGCGGGTGCCTGCCGGGCAACCGCGGGTTGGCCTGGACGGAGTGGTCCACGGTAGATGGGTTGTCCCGGCGCGGGAGCGCTTTGCGGCCGCGGAACGCCAGGGCTCATGGAGCGGCCGGGCGCGGGCGGCGCAGGCATACCGGGCGAAGCGGCGCGCGGCTGGTTCAGCCTGGCTGCCAGATCCGCACGCGGGGGCACCACCGGACGCGCGGCAGGCTGTCCGGCGAGCGGGCGCGCAGGCGGTCTGGGCGCGGGTGGCGTCGGAATCCCGGGCGCCGCGGGTGAAGGGCTAGCCGGTGCGGGGGTGCTGGGGGCCCGCGCAGCCACGCTCGGTCTGTTAAGAATCGGAGCGGAGGGGGAAGGCGAAGGAGCGATCGGTTCGCCGGCGCCTGCCGGCATTGGCTGGCGTGGCCCGGACAGCACCTGGCCAGGCCGCGCGGGCGGCACCGGACGGGGAGGAGGCGGCGTCGGGCGACCGGGTGAAAATACCGCGGGTGCGGGCGGCGGCAGTGGGGCCGGGGCGACTCGTGGGGCTACGGAGGCATGGGCAGGCGTACCTGGAGGAGAACTGCCCGCCAATGGCGGACGAATCGGTAGCGACGGGCGGCCCGCAGGACGTTCCGGCGCCACCGGCTCCGCAGCCCTCTCCTCAACAACCGCAGCCACCGGCTGCCCTAGAGGCGCAGCCGGCGAAGTCTCCTGCGCCGGGGCGGGGGACGCCTCGACTGCCGCGGCTGGCCGGTCGGGCGGTGTTGCGGCGCGCTCTTCCGGTTGCGCCTCAACGACCTCTCCAGTGAGCAGCCGCCGTAGTTTGATGGCGACATCTTCATCGATGGAGCTGGAATGGGTCTTCTTTTCGGTTACGCCCAACTCAGGGAGCCGGTCAAGAATCTCGTGCGCCTTGACTTCCAACTCCCGAGCCAGCTCATTAATACGAATCTTGTTCATAGATACAAAACTGTCTGGCAGACGCACCTCACTCGCTTGGCGTACCGCCGCTGTCCGACTCGTCGTGAAAAACGCGCCCCGAGTCTATTATGGTATCAGACTCGCCAGCGATCTCAATGTCTTGCGCCTCAGGGGAGGGTGCTGGGTGCGGAGTATCGGGCACCAGATCCACGTCCTGGGCGGGTGGCTCAACTTCCCCTTCCGCAGCTTCCAATTCTACGGGGACGGGGACTTCCTCAGCATCCTGCGCCGCCGGCGGCGGTGCGGCATCTTCAAACTGGCTGTAATAAGCAGTTACTGAATCGCGAATGTTCTCCACCATCTCCGGATCTACGCCGGGGATCTCCTGCAACTGTTCCGGCGTCATCCCGCCGAGCTTGTCGATGGTGCCCACGCCAGCCTCGGCGAGCCGTCCGGCCAGTTCTTCGCCCATGCCATACGCGATCAGCGAGGACAGAGGCTCCGGCGGGTTGACCAGAGCGGCCATCGCGGACTCCACCTCCTGGCGCTTCTCCTCTTCGCTCTTGATGTCCACTTTCCACCCAAGCAGTTTTGCCGCCAGGCGGACGTTCTGGCCCTTCTTGCCGATGGCCAGCGAGAGTTGCGAATCGTCCACGATCACTTCCATGTGCTTTTCGAGGGCGTCGACAATAGTGACGCGGCTGATCTTTGCCGGGCTCAAGGCGTGCGTGGCGAACGTGACCGGATCGTCCGAGTATTCGATGATGTCGATCTTTTCGCCGCGCAGTTCGCGGATGATGGACTGCACGCGCATACCTTTCATGCCCACGCACGCGCCCACGCTATCCACGTCGCGGTCGCGGCTCTGCACGGCGATCTTCGTACGTTCGCCGGCTTCCCGCGCGCAGCCCTTAATGGTGACCGTGCTGTCGTAAATCTCCGGCACCTCCTGCTCGAACAGGCGCATCACCAACTCGGGCGCGGCGCGCGATACCGCCACCCCGGGACCCTTGCTGGATTTGTCCACGATGCGGATGACGCAGCGCACGCGGTCGCCCACGCTGTAACTTTCCAAACGCGATTGCTCCTTCTTGGGCAGCCGCGCTTCGGTTTTGCCCAGATCCAGAATGTAATCCGGACCTTCCACGCGCTTCACGGTGCAGTTCACCAGTTCGCCGGTGCGGCCCGAGTACTCGTTAAAGACCGTTTCGCGCTCGGCCTCGCGGACTTTCTGGAAAATCACCTGCTTCGCCGTCTGTGCGGAGATTCGGCCGAGCAGGTCGGTCTTTTTGGGAATGCGGATTTCGGTGCCAGCCTCGGCTTCCGGATTAATACGCCGCGCCTCGGCGAGGGTCATTTCCTTGGCCGGATCTTCAACCACTTCGACCGCCTTCTTGACCGCGAAAAGCTGCAGGGCGCCGGTCTTCTCGTGCAACTCGGCGATATAGTCCTCCGTGGTGCGGAAGTGCTTGCGCGCGGCGATCAGCATGGCGTCCTTGACCGCGTCCAGAACGATCTGCGGATCGATGCCCTTTTCCTTGCTCAGTATCTCGATGGATTGAAAAATCGTTTCCAAAGTGTTCCTCTTTTATTCTGTCTCAGGATTGTTAACCCGATGGCCAGGAGGGATTTACCACTCAAACTTCAAGTTCGCCTTTTCTACCTGCTCAAGCGGGAAGCGGATCTGCCGGCCAGCGGCATCCAGGCTGACGACGCCATCGGCGAAGCCTGCCAGAACGCCCTCCCAATGGCGCTGGTTTTCCACCGGCGCGCGCAAGGTTACCTTGGCCTTTTTCCCCTGGAACCGCTCGAAGTCGCGCGGTTTAATCAGCTTGCGCTCAAGGCCCGGTGAGCTGACTTCCAGCGTATAGTGGCCGGGCACCACATCTTCGACATCCAGAATCGTACCGACCTGATGCGAGATCAACTCGCAATCGGCGTGGGATACGCCTTCCGGCTTGTCGATAGAAATGCGCACGAACTGATTTTTCCCGCCGCCTTTGACTTCCACTTCGACGACTTCAATGCCCTCGGAGAGCGCCACACGCTGGGCGATCTCTTCAATGCGCGATGAGATTTCCGGCTTCATTCCAACAAAAAAGTGGGCTTTCGCCCACTCGACAGGTTCGACACTCCAAAAACTATTGTACAACGGATGGGGAGAAATGCAAGTTGGGTCGAGGGGCCCGCGCCGGGACGGGGCATCGCGAAAAGGAGACTGTTGGCAATGTCCACTCGTCATGCGTGCTTCCTGCGCCCCCAAGATACATCGATTCTTGGTTCTGTCGCCATTCTTCATTTCATCGGTTAACGCGTGCCCTCGTCTTGGACAGCCTAAAATCTGTCCGCCGCGGAGATGTTCTTGCCCTTGGCGGATGCCTCTGCATTGCGCGACCCGGCCGGGGTTGGCGGACACAGGACATAACTCGACGAATTCTGCCGATCTCAAGATCTGGGATGGCAAACCTGCTCAAGCTTGTCAGCGCCCGAACATATCGACGTAGTCTGGAAATAGAGCCTTGGCGAGATCCGTAGGGATCGCGCCCGACTGCGCGAATACGCCTAAACTCTCTGCTCCGGATCATCGGTGCGGAAAAGCTGAGGGAACGACAGCGTGACTTGATTCGTGCAAATGGTGTTACTCCCCCCGCAGCCTGCTAAGCTGAAAAGCTCGCAAAATGGACGCTGCCCCTCTGTCCCTGAGTCTCACGCCGCACGGGCGCCTCGCCTTGACTCACGAAGGCGGCGCGCCGCCGCTTGATAGCGGGCTTCGCGACCGATTGCTGGCAGCGTTCGAACGCGGATCGGGCCACGGACTGCTGCTGCTGGGCGCCGGCGAAGCCGGAACCGCGCTGCCGCCAGTGTACTCCTATTGGCGTGAATTCGGCGCGCGCTACGTCACCGCGCTTTGCACCAGGCAGGAAAGCGACGCGCCGCCGAAGAACCTGCGGGTGGCCGCCCCTCCGGACGAAGAACTGGAGCGCATGTCGCAGGCAGCGCCACCGATGTTTGGCGCGGAGTATCTGACGGCCGCGGTGCTGCAAGCCTTGTGGCGGGAGCTTGACGCGGCCTTCGGCATCGAGTTGTCCGAATCCAAGTGCGGCGTGCAGGACTTTCTGAAGCGCCGGAATCCGGCATGGAACCTGGTGGGCCGCGTGCATTTCAACATCGCCGAAAATCGCAAGGACGCGGACGCCCCCTTCGCATTTCTGGCGACCTACACTACGCGGTTATCGGCGCAGGCCAAGGCCCAGCATCTGCCGCTGGGGCAGGCGCTGAGCGAGTACGCGGGCGCGGCAAACAAGGAACGCCTGCTGTCGTTGCTGGTCCCGGTGCAGCGGGCGTCGGAGACTTGCGCGTGGCTGAAGGCCATGGTCGATGCAGGCGAGATCTTTCATCCGCTGCGCTGGACGCCGCAGGAAGCCTTGCAACTTCTGCGGGATGTTCCGCAGCTTGAGACCGCGGGCGTGGTGGTGCGCATGCCGGCTGCGTGGCGCGGGAATCGTCCGCCGCGGCCGCGCGTGACGGGCACCGTGGGAGCCAAGGCGCCATCGAAGCTGGGACAGGATGCGCTGCTCGACTTCCAAATGGCAGTCACGCTCGACGGCGAGACGCTCACCGCCGCTGAGATTCGCGATCTGCTGGCGAAGACGGACGGCCTCGCGTGGGTGCGCGGGCGGTGGATCGAACTCGACCGCGAACACCTGCAGGGCATGATCGAGCGCTTCCGCGAAGTGGAGCGCACGGCGAAGGACACGGGCTTGGCTTTCGGCGAGGCTATGCGCTTGCTGGCGGGCGCGGACGTCGCCGCTGGGGATGCAGATGCCGATGACGACGCCGGTGCGGACTGGGCGCAAGTCGTGGCGGGCCCCTGGCTGGCGCAGACCTTGCAGGGGCTGCGTAGCCCGCAGGGTTTGGCGCAGGTAGACCCAGGCGATGGGTTGCAGGGTGTGCTGCGGCCCTACCAGCAAGTCGGCGTGCGCTGGCTCTATCTGCTCACGAAACTCGGTCTGGGCGCGTGTCTGGCCGACGATATGGGTCTCGGTAAGACCATTCAAGTGCTTTCGTTGCTGCTGGTCGTCAAGCGCCGGAACGGCGCCCAGCCGCAGCCCAGCCTGTTGGTGGCGCCGGCATCCCTGCTGGCCAACTGGGCGGGGGAGATCGAACGCTTTGCGCCGGGGCTGAAGGCGCTGGTCGCGCATCCCTCGGCTATGCCCGCGGCCGGCCTGAAGGCGCTGGCCCCCGCGCGGCTGCGGGATGTCGACTTGGTGATCACCAGCTACGGCTCGCTGCTCCGCGTGCCGTGGTTGGCGGAGATTTCCTGGCGGCTGGCGGTGTTGGACGAGGCGCAGGCCATCAAGAACCCCGACGCCAAACAGACCCGCGCGGTCAAGAAGCTCAAGGCTGGCGCTAGGCTGGCGCTCACGGGCACGCCGGTGGAGAACCGGCTGGGAGATCTGTGGTCTATCTTCGACTTCGTCAATCCGGGACTGTTGGGAACGTCGAAGGAATTCGGGAGGTTTGCCAAGCGCCTGGCCGCGCGGCCCGACGGTTCTTATGGGCCGCTGCGCGAATTAGTGCGGCCGTACATACTGCGGCGTTTGAAGACGGACAAGTCGGTGATCGCGGACCTGCCGGATAAGACCGAAATCAAGGCGTTCTGCGCGCTCAGCCGGCGCCAGGCCGCACTCTACCAGCAGGCAGTCGATGAGATGGCCGAACAAATTTCGGTGGCCACCGGGATGCGGCGCAAAGGGCTGGTGCTGTCGTTCCTGATGCGCTTCAAGCAGATCTGCAACCATCCCTCGCAATGGCTGGGGGACGGCGCTTGGGACGAAGGCGACAGCGGAAAATGGGCGCGTCTGCGCGATATTGCCGAGGTGGTGGCGGCCAAGCAGGAGAAGATGCTGGTCTTCACCCAGTTCCGCGAGGTGACCGCGCCGCTGGCCGCCTTCCTCGGCTCGGTTTTCGAACGGCCCGGCCTGGTGCTGCACGGAGAGACCGAAGTGAAGAAGCGCAAGGACTTGGTGCGGCGCTTTCAGGAAGACGAGGCCGTGGGCTTCTTCGTGCTTTCGCTCAAGGCCGGAGGCGCGGGCCTGAATCTGACCGCCGCATCGCACGTAGTGCATTTCGACCGCTGGTGGAATCCGGCGGTGGAAAATCAGGCTACAGACCGCGCCTTCCGCATCGGCCAGACCAAGAACGTACTGGTGCACAAGTTCGTATGCCGCGGTACGGTGGAAGAGAAAATCGACCAGCTTATCGAGTCCAAGCGCCACCTGTCGCAAGAGCTGCTGGAAGGCGGCGCGGGCTTGCTGCTGACGGAGATGAAAGACGACGAACTAATGAAGCTGGTGGCGTTGGATATCAATAAGGCGCTAAAGGATGCGTGATCGATGGCTTACTACGATTGGGGTTGGAGACCTTACATTTCGGTTGGGGAACGGCGGCGCAAAGCGGCGCGCGAAATGGAGAAGCGTAAAAAGCAAGGGCATGCCGTCTCACCCGTCAGCGTCGAAGGCCGTACCATTGTCAAGACGTTTTGGGGCAAGGCTTGGTGCGAGAACCTTGAGCGGTACAGCGATTACGCCAATCGGCTGCCGCGGGGGCGCACCTACGTGCGCAACGGGTCGGTGGTGGATCTGCAAATCAAACCCGGCACGATCCTTGCCTATGTCAGCGGCTCGGAGTTGTACGAGGTCGCGTTGAAAGTGACGCCGGTGGCGAAGGCCAAGTGGAAATCCATCTGCACGGACTGCGCCGGCGGGATCGATTCGCTGGTCGAGTTGCTGCAAGGACGGTTGTCCAAGGCTGTCATGGAGCGGATTTGCCGGCAGAATCACGGCCTGTTTCCTTCGCCGGCCGAGATCGCGCTTTCGTGCAGTTGTCCGGACTGGGCCGGGATGTGCAAGCATGTCGCAGCGGTGATGTATGGTATCGGCGCGCGGTTCGATCGCCAGCCCGAACTGCTCTTCCGGTTGCGCGCGGTGGACGAGATGGAATTAATCGCAAACGCCGGCAAGGCGGCTCCCCTAGCGAAGAAGGGACCGGCTGGCGGCAAGCTTCTCGGGGGCGCGGATCTCTCCGAGATGTTCGGCCTCGACATGGCGCAGAGCGAGCGCAAACCGGCCAAGCCAAAGCGCGCGGCGAAGAAGACGGCAGTGGCGCCCAAACGCCGCAAGCGGACGCCTTCTTAATGGGGCGGCGTGGGAGGGCGGGCAAACCTGCCCGCCAAGTGTCTTCACCGCCGTTGACGGCGCGAGGGCAATGCGGACGGGACGGCATGCTGCACTCCGCTTGCCGATCGGCGCAAACTGACAAGTTACATTTCACTTATCCGTAGTAACTTATCGCGCCGTCCGCGCGCCTAAGAGACTGGCAACAACTTATGCGCCTGTTTCTGTTGGCAGCGATTTTCACCTTGTGGAAATGCCTGGCGCAACAGCCGCCGCAATATTCAACGGCTACGTCGCCAGCGCTGACGATTCCGGCATACACCAAGATCATGTTAGGAGTGACGATCCCCGTCTGGGCCAAATCCGCCCAACCTGGAGAGACGATCTACACGGAGACCACTTTCCCGGTAGCTGTGAACGGCGCCATGGCGATCCCGCCCGGCACCTATGTGAAGGGGACCATCGATATACTATTTCGCACCAGTTCGAGGTCGGATCGCGCCGAATTCCGGATTAGTTTCGAGCAGATCGTCTTTGCCAACGGCTATGCAGCCGCGCTATCCGGGACTGCCACGGTAAATGTGCGGGTGGCGGCGCGCAGCGATGTTTTGCTGGACAACGGCACGCAGTTCGAGATGGTCCTGGAGCAACCGCTGGCATTGGACCCTGCCGCCGTCGCCGCCGCGGCCCACCTGTCCCGACCGCCCAAACCGTGGGACTGGAAATCGGCATCGCTGTGCCGCCCCATCCCCGGAACGCCGGGGACTTCGAACACCTATATACCCGGTACCCCAGGTACACCCTCCATCGAGATACCGGGTGGTCCCGGCATGCCGTCGACGAGCATTCCAGGGACGCCTGGTACGCCCGCAACCGTCATCCCAGGCGCTCCGGGATCGCCGGGTGTGGCGTGCCCTGGGCCGCCCGCAGTGATTTCCGCGCCCGGCGCGCACAAGGAGCCGTTCGCGGTAGTCCGCTCCGTTCGCGAAAGCGGGCAGACACTGCCGGCCGGCACTTACGAAGTTGCCTGGGAAGGGCTGGGGCCGCTGACTCAGGTGCGAATTCTCAAAGGAGGGAAGCCGGTCGTAAGCGCGCAAGCGACCGTAGTCGCGCTGGGCAAAGATGCGCCGGCTAACGGCACGGCGTGGCGCACCAATCCGGATGGCTCATTCTCATTGGAGTTACTTCAGTTCAAGGGACGCAATTTCGCCCTGCGCTTCGATCCCTGAACGGTTCGCGTAGAAACTCGCGCAGCATGGGAGACGATTAAAATGCGACTGTTCGCCTTGACCGCCCTACTGACAGCATTGGGATGCCTGGCGCAAGAGCCAGCCCCACCCGACGCCGGGTCGCCATCGATCGCCGTCCCCGCGGGGACCAAGGTTCCTTTGCGACTGACCAGCCCTCTGGGAACCAAGACCGCGCGGCGGGGTGACGCCGTGCATGCCGAGATCGCTTTTCCCGTGACGGTTGCCAACACCGTGGCGATTCCTCCCGGCACCTACGTGGCAGGCGTCATCGATCAAGTGACCCGCCGCGGCCGTCACGCCGGGTTCACCATGCACTTCACGAATATGGTCTTTAGCAACGGCTACACCGTGACGCTGTCCGGCGCCCACGCGGACATACGGGCTGGCGTATTGCGCACCGGTGAGCCGTTGTCGGCGGCCTCCACCAGCCTTGATGCCCCGGCAGGCGGAATGGCGCTTCAGTCGACCCCGCCGACAGTCTCTCAACCACAAAGGCCTGGACCCGATATTGGAGTGGTGGTTGGATTAACGGCCGGGAGCGCCGCAGTCGGCATCGCAGTAATAGCGATCCTGGCTCACCGTGGGACCGACCTCTATCTGCACGCTGGCTGGAGATTCGAGATGGCGCTGGCGAACCCGCTTTCGTTAGATGCGGCGAAAGTGGCGGCCGCCGTTGCGAACCCGGCACCGCGGTGATGGCTCATTTCAAGCCTGCTTGGCCGCTCCGGCGAACTCGCGGGGCGCGGGGTTTTCCGACGTTCTTGGCGGGTTCGAGAACTCCAACGCGCGGTTGCCGATCGGGCTCCACTTCAAGCTGATCGTGTCGCGGATGTAATTCTGATAAACGCGCCATGGAGCTTTCGAACCCTGCTTGGGCCAACTCGCCAGGGCGCGTGCGATGTAGCCTGGTGAGAAGTTCTCCACGAAAGGCGCGGCGGCCGTCTCGCCGTGATTCGTCGGCGTTACTTGGCGCATGCCCTTCCTGTCCATGAAGTTCAACAGCCGGCACACGTAGGTGCAGATCAAGTCGGCTTTGAGCGTCCACGATGCGTTGGTGTAGCCGAACACCGAGGCTACGTTCGGCACGCCCGAGACCATCACACCTTTATAAGCCAGTGTCTTGCCGAGATCGATGCTGCGCCCGTCGACGCAAAGCTCGGCCCCACCGAACGCCTGCATCACGAGGCCCGTGGCAGTGACCACGATGTCGGCTTCGAGTTCTTGGCCCGATTGCAGCCGGATACCTTTTTCGGTGAACGCTTCGATCAGATCCGTGACCACGCTGGCGCGGCCGGCTTTGATGGCCTGGAACAGGTCGGCGTCCGGAACCAGGCAGAGCCGCTGCTCCCACGGATTGTAGCGCGGCGTGAAGTGAGTGGCGACATCGTATTCGGGACCCAATTCCTTGCGCACTAACTTCAGCAGGCCGGCCTTCACGTAGTCCGGGCGGCGCCGCGCCAGTTGGTAGATATAGATCATGAAGGCGACGTTCTTCCACCGGCTCAGCCTGTAGGCCCACATCGCGGGCAGTACGCCACGCAGCCAATTCGCGATCTTGTCCTGCTCGGGTAGTGAAACGATGTAGGTCGGCGAACGCTGCAGCATGGTCACGTGCGCGGCGGTCTTGGCCAAGGCGGGCAGGAGCGTGACGGCGGTGGCGCCGCTGCCAATGACCACCACCCTCTTTCCGGCATAGTCTAAGTCCTGGGGCCAGGCTTGCGGGTGGACGACACGGCCTTGGAAGCGGCCGATGTCGGGAAACTCCGGCGTGTAGCCTGCGGAATAGCGATAATAGCCCGCGCAGGAGAATAAGAAGTTGCAACTCAGTGCGACCGGCTCTTCGCGCCCGTCCGGGAGGGTACGCACGGCATCGATGCTCCACTGCGCCTCTTGCGATGACCACGCGGCGCGCTGAATCCGATGACGGAAGCGGATGTGGCGGTCGATGCCTGCGTCGCGCGCGGTGGCGGTGATGTAGTCCCTTATGTCGTCGCCCGGAGAAATGGCTTTGGGGTGAGTCCAGGGGCGGAAGGAGTAACCCATGGTCAGCATGTCCGAGTCGGAACGGATGCCCGGATAACGGAAGAGGTCCCAGGTGCCGCCGATGCGTTCGCGCTGCTCAAGGATGACGTAGCTTTTGTTAGGACAGAGCTTCTGCAGGTGATGGGCGGCGCCGATGCCGGACAGGCCCGCACCCATGATCAGCACGTCGAAATGTTCCACTGCCATCGCTGCTCCTCGTTACACCGACGAGGATAGCACGCGGGCGGAGAGGCTTACTTCAACTGGCCGAGCACTGAGTCCTGGACCTGCGCCCACGCGTTCGTGCGGGGATCGATCAGATCGAAATGCCCCGCGTCCGGAAGTTCGGTCAGGCGCGCATCGTCGCCGGCAGCGGCAGCGGCAGCTTGGAAGCGACGGCTGAGTTCGATCGGAACGACATCGTCCCTGGTTCCGTGCAGCAGCCGCTCCGGTACGCCCAGGGGCAGCAGTTCGATGGGGGATGCCTGATGGTAACGCTCAGGCTGTTCCTGTGGCGTCCCGCCTAGCAATTCCGCCACCACGCCGCGGCTTAAGCCCAGTTCCCATGCGCGGCGCAGATCGGCGACTCCGGCTAGTGAAACCACGCCGCGCAGAGGGATCTTGTGCTGCGCCGCGAGCCACAGCGCCAGTTGTCCGCCAGCCGAGTGACCGATGGCTACGACCCGCGTCAGGTCGAGCGGATAGCTCCGCGCGAGGGTCCGCAAGTATTCCGCGCCGCGCAGCACGTCGTTGGCCGTGGCCGGCCAGCCGCCGCCAGGGTCGCCGATGCGCCGGTATTCCAGGCTCCAGGTGGCCACGCCGGCGCGCGCCAGCGCTGCGCACAAATGGCCGATGTGTTCCAGTCCGTAGGCCGACCGCCAGTAACCGCCATGAATAACAATGGCTACGGGATGCGGACCGGCCCCCTTAGGCAGACGCAGATCTCCGAACTGTTGGGGAGCATTGCCATACTTGATCCGTGCGTCGGCTGGGGGAGGGGCGAGGTCCAGGATGGGGGTGGTCATGGGACGGGGTGTGCGGCATCCGGCCAGAGCCATCGCCAGACACAACATTGCGACACAGCAGCGGGCGCTCACCTACTCCAGCCTGCGAATTTTGATGTTGCGGAACCAGGCGTCGTCGCCATGATTTTGGAGCGAGATGGGGCAATCCTTGCGCGGCTGTTTAGTTAGGTCGACGGCCACGGGCGTTCCGGCGCCCCAACGATGCGCGGCGCGCTCGGCCGCGAGCGGCGAATCCAGGTCGGTCTCGACTACTTTCACTCCATTCAACCAGTGCTCCACGTGATTGCCTTTCACCAGAAGGCGGGACTCATTGAACTCGCCCACCGGCCGCGTGACATCCTGCGACGGGCCCACGATATCGTACAACGCGCCAGCCTGATGACTGACGCCCACGCGCGCGTCGGAGTTGCGCGTATTGTCGAGCATCTGGTATTCGAAGCCGACTACGTACTCCTGGCCGTGATCGGGCCGTTCAGTCGGCCGGTTCTGCACCGAGAAATTGACCACATCCTCGAAACGGTGGCCGGGGTAGTGCGCCAGGAATATGCGATCTTGTATGCGATACTTGACTCCGCTGTTGGCGCCGGGAGCCACCTTCCACTCCCACATCAATTCGAAATCGCGGAAGACATTTTTGGTGAACAGGTCTTCGGTGATGTGCGGGCCGTGGTTGGCCTTGAGGCAGCCATCCTCGATGCTCCAGGCGTCGCCGGGTGGAACTTTTTGGCGCGGATCGTCCCAGCCAGCCATGGTCTTGCCGTCGAACAGGGCGACCCATCCGGACTGCGCGTGGCAAGCCGGGACAGCGAGAGCGGCGCACAAGTACAAGGCGAGTTTCATGCGGGCGATCCTTTTTGCTTGGCGAAGATTTTGGCGAGGATCTTGACCGCCGTGTCGACATCCCGCTCGCTAACGATGAAAGGCGGCAGGAAGCGCAGCACCGTGTCGTGCGTGCAGTTGATCAGCAGGCCGTCCGCGATGGCGTCGAGCACCATCTGCTTGCCGGGGATCTCCATCTCCAGGCCGATCATGAGGCCAAACCCGCGCACTTCCTTGACGAAAGAGTGTTTGCGCGCCAGTTCGTTCAGCATCAGGTGGAGATAGCCGCCCACCTGCTGGATGTTGGGCAGCAACCCTTCCAGAATGTCGAAGAATTCGAGCGCCACGCGGCAGGCCAGCGCGCTGCCGCCAAAAGTGGAGCCGTGCATGCCGAGGGCGATGGTGGCGGCGGCCTTTTCGTTGGCGACGATGGCGCCCAGCGGCAGGCCGCATGCCAGGGGCTTGGCCGTCACCATGATATCCGGCAGCACCACAGGCTTGGTGCGCTGATAAGAAAAATAGGTGCCGGGCCGACCGACGCCGCATTGGATCTCGTCGAAGACCAGGAGCGCGTTGTAACGCTCGGCCAGTTCGCGCGCCTTGCGCGTGTATTCGGGCGAAATGGGGTAGATGCCGCCTTCCCCCTGGATCAACTCCAGCACCATGCCCGCGGTGGACTCGCTGAAAGCCGCTTCCAAAGCGGCCATATCGTTGGCGGGCACGAATCGGACGCCTGGCAGCAGCGGCTCGAAGTCGTGGCGGTACTTGGGCTGGCCAGTGATAGAGAGTGCGCCCAGCGTGCGGCCATGAAAAGAGTTTTCGAGCGAAATGATTTCATGCTTGCCGGCGCCGCTGTGGTTGCCGTGCGAGCGGATCATTTTCAGCGCCCCTTCCATGGCCTCGGCGCCGCTGTTGGTAAAGAAGGTGCGCTGCAGACCGCTGGTCTCGGCGAGCTTCTTGGCCAGCGGACCCTGATATTCGTTGTAGTAAAGATTCGAGCAATGGATCAGCAGGGCAGCCTGTTCGCGGATCACTTTGACGATGCGGGGATGCGCGTGGCCCAGCGCGTTGACGCCGATACCGCCGATGAAGTCGAGATAGCGGGCGCCGGCGGGGTCGTAAACGTAGCAGCCCTTGCCGCGGTGAATCACCAACGGATAACGACTATAATTCTGGAGAAGGTACTGGCGTTCCAGATCGACGACGGTGTCGGCGGAGAGAGAGGGCAGGGGGTCGGCGACGCTGGTCATTTACTCATGATACAGCGTGGAAGCCTATCATAAACGGCGCCTGACAGGATACCAGACTGCGCACCCTTTTGAGCATCTCCTCGCGCTAAGAGCTTGATGTGTTCCTACCCCTTCTAAGGCTGCTTTTTTTTCAACGACGTGCCTGGGAGCCGCCTCCTGCGAGCGGGCTCGCGACCCGGCGGCCTTGTGTGGCATTATCGTCGCATCCATGGCGGAACCTTTCACCGCTGGGCGCTGAGATCCCGGAGTAGCCGCTGAAACGCCCTTTGGTAAGAATCTTGGTCCTTCCAATCGCTAAAATCCGGGATGAAGAATTCGCGGATCTCGCGGGCGGAATCCTTCCCGGCGTCGGCGTCGAAGCACTTCCACGCCCTGATCTTCTCGAAAGGCACGAGACGAATTGGAAACAGCACCCTCCGGTCTTCGACTAGTTCCCTTTCGCGGGCATAAGCGATCTCCGTCTTAACCCACTCGCTGGCCATGCTGTCCTCGGAGACGATTAGCAAGAGCCGGTCGTAGAGGCGAATCGCATGTTCGATCTGTTCGTGAAGTTTCTTGCCGCCTTCCACGTCGTGGGGTGCAAACCAACAGGGGATGCCCGCCATCTTCAAATCCGCTTCGAGCCGCGCGGCGAATGCCTCGTCAGCACTGGTATAGCTGATAAAAACCTTGGTCCGTTCGATAACTATCAATCCGAATACCCGCAATGGCGAGAGCAGCGCGTCGATGATCTCTCCCGCTAGGACATGCTTGTCTTGGGTGGTGCGACGGATAGTGATCACGCCGGGAACTCGCTTCATTGCTACAGCCCAGAGTTGCTGCAGTTCTATAGCCCTCTGCGGCGTTGCGCAATATGCCTGCGGATCATTCGCAAATGTGGCCTTGATTTCGGCATCGTGCTCAAACGATTCCTCAGTCGTGGGAAGATCGGCCGTGAGGTAAACGACAAGGTTTGGCGCTCTGGGCCGGTCGAGAGCGATCTTGGCCCATTCATTGCTGTTCAGGAGAACGTAGCTGTGGATCAGGCCGCCTCGCCGGAGAGCCACGTCGACGGGCAGTCGAAATCCGTCAACGTTGCGCTCGAATAGATGATCGGCCTGTTTGAGCGCCTCGACCAGTTCGGTCCACTCCGTGTCGTCCGGCCGAGGGCGGCGATTGATAAGTTGCGCGACCCTTTCGCGCGCGACAGGGTCCTCCTTGAGGGCGACGGTATTGTCGATATGGAAGCGGACGACGAGTGGCCGCCGCTGGCCGTTTGGCTGCAGCCGAACGAATCGGCTTCGCAGGTTCGCTTGTATGCTTTGCAGCAAGCCCGGCAAGAATCCAGCCCCCATGACGCCGCTAATCTCAATCGTCAGTGTCTTATCGGTTAACATGCTACCTCACGACCGTGAAGAAGGGATTCACCCAGATTACCGTGGACGGCCGACCCATGGCAAGATGCTCCGTGGCCTCCGACAGCGTGTGACAGACTCTTCAGGTGCCGAACGAGCAACCATTGCGGCTCGCCGCCGCCGTCGACCGTTTCCACTGCTCAATGGCAAAAAAATCCGTGCGGCATGGCAGTTACCCAGCTAATACTTCTTCAAGAATTCGTTAACGCTATCCTGCTGCGCCGCCTTATACGCCGTGCAAATCCGAATACTTTCCAGCGCCTGCGCCAGGTTGCGCCGCGTGCCGGCGAAGCGATCGACCCTTGGCTCAAAGAACGCCCTCAATTCCTTCGCCGACTTCTCGTCGCAGAAGTCGCCCCCAACAGATGGCAAGAACTCGCCAAACCCAAAAGCTGTTCCAGGCGGAATCTTGGCCACCAGCGCATCGTAGTTAGCCTTCACGAACTCGAACGGAAGATCCCTGGTTGCGGGATCGCCAAGGGGTCCGAACAACAACGCGTTGGCCTCACGTATATCGAATTCGGGCTTGAGCGCCAGTTCCAGTGCGGCACGCGCGATTTGCCGATCGTTGAAAGATCCCATGGCGTCCAAAATCAGGTCCCGCTGGTGGCGGTCTTCGGTGTGCGCCAGGGCGGCCGATAGTTTTTTGAAAAAGGCTTCGTCGCCGTTACGCGCCGCCACGTTGAGCACCGCACCGACTATATCCGGATCGACGGCGGTACGGTCCGTGAGCCACTGCACGGCCAATCGCCGGGCTTCAGCCGCCAGCGATCCATCGACGCCCCACAGCGCCACCAGCGGCACAATCGAGGAACGCAACAGGCGCGTGTCGGCGTCTTCGCCCGTCTTCGCTTTCCAGCCCAGTTCGCGCGCACGCGCTCCGAACGCACGGTCCACCAGCCGGGCGTAGTTGGACCGCAGTTCGGTGGGCAGCATGTGCTCGTGTACGCCACCGACGATACCGGCGGCCGACTCCACCACCTGGCGCACAGGATCGCCCGCGGACGCTAGCGCCAGCGCCAGCGCGTCTCCGCTCTTCATTTCGCCCATCCCGGCGAGCGCGTCCACGTCTCCCAGCGCCGCGACTCGTTCGGCCGCCGAGATACGGACGCCGCCGCCTGCGAGCAGTTTGTCCAGCAGATCCCCCTCGTAGCGCGTCCGGTAATAGCCCCTTCCATCGGCATTGGCTTCCACCCAAGCGGGACAGCCCTTGGCCTGAGCGAGCTTCCAATCCATGGAAGCTTCGGCCAACAGCGTGCATTCGCGATGCGTCGCGCCATGGTCGCTGTAGCGCACGCACACGGGAATCTGCCAGGTCCGCAGCGCCGCGCCCGGCGATCCCAAAGGCAGCGCGCGCTTCTGGCTGAGATGCAGAGCGGCCCCGCCCGCAGCACCACAATTGAGGCTGACCGACACCAGCGGTACACCCGCCTGATCCAGAAACGTGGAGAACGCCCGCCCCACCGGCTTCCCGTCCGCCGAGGAGAGCGAATCCAGAAAGTCGCCCTCGGTCGCGTTGCGCCACGCGTATTGGCGAATGTAGCGTTGCACGCCGCGACGGAAGGCATCCTCACCCATCCAGTTTTCGAACATGCCGATCACGGCTTCGCCTTTGCTGTAGGTGATGTTGTCGAAAGCGTTGGCGATGTCGTCATTGCTCTCGATGGCCTGGCGGATCTTCCGCGCGGAGATCAGTCCGTCGCCGCTCATCGCGCCCAGGCGCGTGTTCTGCTCGTCGATCACGGTGTTCCACTCCGGCTTCCAATGGCGCAAGATCTTGGAATCCATCCAGGAGGCGAACGCTTCGTTGAGCCAGATGTCGTCCCACCACGCGGTGGTCACCAGGTCGCCGAACCACTGATGGGCCATTTCATGCGCAATGATCAGTGCGTATTCGCGCTGGCGGCCGATGCTATCCTGCGCCGGGTCGCGCAGCATGACGCTCTGCAGGCAAGTAATGAGTCCGGCATTCTCCATCGCGCCGCCAAACAGGGGTACGGATAGGATGTCGAGCTTGTCATAAGGGTAGGGCACACCGAAATAGTCTTCGAGTTCCGCGAGCAGCGGCCCGGTCACCTCGGCGGCGTACTTGGCTTGCGCGGCTTTGCCTTTGGGAGTGATCATGCGCAGAGGCGTTTGGTTCTTCCCCACTTTTCCGGCGTCCACGAAATCGAAGGGACCCACGCCTAGAGCCACCAGGTAACTGGGCAGCGGTTTGGTTTCGCCGAACACGACTTTCTTGCGGCCGTCCGGCTCTTCGGTTTCCGACTGTACGGGTGTGTTGGACACCGCGGCGTCGGACTTATTTACATGCAGTGTGAGTTGCCAGGGTGTTTTGAAACCGGGCTCGTCGAAGCAGGGAAACGCTTTGCGCGCTTCGATCGATTCGAACTGCGAGTAGACGTACCATGTGCCCGCATCTTGCTGCTTGAATAGCCCATCGCTGCCGGCCTTATTGATGACGCCGTGATACTCGATGCGCAGTTGCGCCGGGCCGGCGGGAATCTGCGAGGCGGGCGCGAATCCGGCGAAATTATCGCCTCCGGTTTGCACCTTCGCCGCGTGCGTTTGCCCTCCGGAGGTGACTTCGGCGGTGTCGATGGTGAGATTACGGGCATTCAGCCAGATGACATCGGCGGGCTTGCGTACATCGAGATCGATTTCGATTTTGCCGGTGAAAGCGTCTTGCTGCGGAATGACGGTGAGGTCAGCGCGGTAGCGCACGGGGCGGACGTCGTCCGGGAGGCGGAGCTTGGGCGGCTCGGCGAAGGCGCACGTGGCTAGGAGGAGGAGGGCGAAGCAGGGTTTTGTCATGAATCCGAATTGTCGCATCCCTCGCACGCCACAAGGTGGGGCAGGCGGTATCTTCCGCGGTGCGCACCGGCTTCGGTATCCAGCCGCATATTGCGGCCTTCCAACGTTACCGGTCGTACATTCATCCGTTCATTTTACAAACTGTTCACACGTGTACCCGGTTTGCTGAACCGCCCCAAGCCGTAAACTGTGAAGAGAATGCGTAAAATCCTGATTCTGGTTCTGATATTCGCCGGCGGCGCCTGGGCGGCCGGCAGCTTGAAGGTGCTGCAAGCGTTTGGCACCGGCAGTTTGCGCGAGGGGAGCGACCTATACGCCGGTGTCATTATGGACGCCTCCGGCAACCTCTATGGAGTGGCTGAGAGCGGCGGCACATACGGCGCAGGCGTAGTCTACGAGTTGTCGCGCACTACTGGGGGTGCATGGAGCGAAACCGTGCTCTACAATTTCAAGGGCGGGGCCGACGATGGCGCCAATCCGCACGCCACCCTCATGCGCGACGGCGCGGGCAATCTTTACGGCACCACGGTCGCCGGAGGTCTCACCGCCACGACGTGCAGAACCGGCTGCGGTGCGGTGTTCATGCTGACGGCGGTCGCCGGCGGCTGGCAGGAGAGCGTGCTCTATCGCTTCCCGGGCGGCGCGGGCGGGTCCGTGCCTTACGCGGGCGTAGTGATGGATTCGGCCGGGAGCCTTTATGGCGCCACGCTGGACGGGGGCGCATCGGCAGGCGGCATGGTATACAAGCTCTCGCCAGGTTCCGCCGGTTGGACCCAAACCGTGCTCTACAGCTTCGGTGGACGGCCCGACGGATCGGCCCCCTATCCGACTCCGGTGCTGGATGCTGCCGGCAACCTTTACGGCGCCACCAACACCGGCGGCGCGCATAACTTGGGAATTGTGTACATGCTCGCGCCACAGCCGGATGGCGCCTGGACCGAGCAGGTGCTGCACTCCTTCGCGGGCGGTTCGGATGGCGCGAATCCGCTCGCCGGAGTGATCTTCGACCGGCACGGAAACCTGTATGGGACCACGAGTTATGGCGGTACGGCAAATTGCGGGATCGCCTTTGCGCTCGCACCGAATCCGGAAGGCGGCTGGACAGAACACCTGCTGCACACATTTCTCGGCGTAACGGCCTATGACGGGGAGAATCCCAACGGGCTGACGTTCGATGCCGCGGGCAACCTCTACGGCACGACAACCGGGGGCGGCACCGATAATCCGGGCACCATTTTCGAGATTACGCACAGCCCCAGCGCAGGTTGGCAGGAAACTGTGTTGTACAACTTCACCGCCGGAGACGACGGCGCATATCCTTCCTCGGGCGTGGTGCTTGACCCGGCCGGCAATATCTACGGGACAACCCTGTGGGGCGGGCCATCCGGCGACACCACCGGCGGCGTAGCGTTCCAGTTCACACCGTAAGGGACGCGCTGCAAAGCGCCGCAGGCAGGATTGCCAGCACCGCAAGCACCCAAGACCCCTTCTGATACGATGGGCGTTCTATGAAAGCCTTGTTGCTGGTCTTGGCTATTGCAGGAAGCTCGATTCAAGCGCAGACTCCTGAGCGCTTCTCGCCCGGCAAGATGGATACGTTCCTGTATGGCGCCGCCTTCTACGAGGAGTACATGCCGGAGGAACGCCTGGACAAAGACGTCCAGTTGATGCAGCAGGCCGGCATCACGGTCGCGCGGGTGGGCGAATCCACCTGGAGTCTTTGGGAGCCCGAAGACGGCCGCTTCGATTTCGCCTGGATGGACCGCATCGTCGAACGCTTGGCGGCCGCGCACATCCGCGTCGTCATGGGCACGCCCACTTACTCGATTCCACCCTGGATGTTCAAAGAGCATCCGGAGATCCTGGTAACCCGGCTGGACGGCCAAAGGGCTACGTACGGCATCCGCCAGAATATGGATGTGACTAACCCGGATTTTCTGCGCTATGCCGAACGCGTAATCCGCAAGATAGCCGAACACTATCGCGACAATCGGGCGATCGTCGGATACCAGATCGATAACGAGACGACTTCGTACGGCACCGCGGGTCCCAATGTGCAGGCAGGCTTCGTGCGGTACCTGCAAGAAACATTTGGGACCGTGGACCGGCTGAATAAGATCTGGGGTCTGGTCTACTGGGGCCAGAGCCTGCATGATTGGTCCGAGGTTCCGCCGCGCAACGGGATTCTGAATCCCGGCTGGAAGCTGGAATGGGACCGGTATCAGGACTCGCTCGCAACGCACTACCTGGCATGGCAGGCAGCATTGGTGCGCGAATACCTTCGTCCCGACCAGTTCGTGATGCAGGATTTCGGCGGCGCCACACGGTCCGACGTCAACGAGTATGCCATCTCGAAGAGCCTGGACATTGTGGGCATCAACCCCTACCATCCTACGCAGGATCTATACGACGGCGAAGGCTCCAGCTATGGCGGCGATTTTGCGAGATCGCTGAAAGGCGCCAACTACTTAGTGACCGAGACCAACGCCCAGACTATCGGCTGGGATTCGCGCACGCAATTTCCGCCGTACGACGGTCAACTGCGCCAGGATGTCTACCTGATGGCCGCCACGGGCGCCAACATGGTTGAATACTGGCATTGGCACTCGCTGCATTACGGCCAGGAGACCTACTGGAAAGGCGTACTCTCGCACGATCTGGAACCCGGCCGTATTTATTCCGAGGTGTCGCGCACAGCGCATGAGCTACAGCGCGTCGGGCCGCGCATTGTCGATCTTAGACCGTCTCACCCCGTGGCGCTACTCTACAGCAACGATTCGCGCCGCGCCACCGATTACATGCCGTTTTTGGCGTCGCAGCCGTCCGGCGATATGCCCTGGAGCCACCCGGGCGGCTACGAGCTGGAAATGCGGCGCTTGTACCGGGCGCTCTATCGCCTGAACGTTGGTGTGGACTTCGTGTTCCCCGAGACAGAGGATTTGAATGGCTACAAGATTCTCGTAGTGCCTCCGCTGTACATCGCCAATGACGCGCTGCTGGAACGCCTGGTCGCATACGCGCGTGCCGGCGGGCATCTGGTGCTGACGCTGAAGAGCGGCTTTTGCGACGAATACTCGACGGTGCGCCATGTGATGGCTCCGGGGCCTCTAAGGGAAGCCGCAGGCGTTCATTACCAGGAGTTCTCGAACCTTGCAAAGCCGCTGGCTCTCAGGGGCGACCCATTTCAGGCCGGTCCCGAAAACCGCGTGAGCGACTGGGCGGATATGCTGGTGCTCGACAAGGCCAAAGCGCTGGCTTACTATGACCATCCATTCTTCGGGAAGTACCCGGCCATTACCGAGAACCATTTCGGCAAGGGCATGGTGACTTACGAAGGCTCAGTGCTGAGCGATAGGCTGCAGCAGAAAGTGCTGGAACGTGTCCTGGAGCAAGCGCAACTCATCGGCCCGGACCAGAAGTTACCCGCGCCTGTCAGGGTGAAACACGGCGAAAGCCGGGCGGGCAGGGCAATCCAGTACTACTTCAATTTCTCAGCGGAGCCGCAGCGGGTTGTCTACGCTTACGGCGCGGGGCGGGAGTTGCTTTCAAATCACCCGATCGATAAGGGCGACGCTTTTGTGCTCGAACCTTGGGGCGTGGCTATAATGGAGCAGAACGGGGTATAACGAAATGACCGCGAAATACGTATGTGGATGCGTTCTGCTGGCGGTCGCCGCCTGGGCCGCCGACGCCGTCACACCGCTCGACATCAGACCTGGAAGTTGGGAAGGAACCATGACCACCCAGAGGAGCGGCTCACCCCCGATTCCTCCGGAGCTTCTGTCGAAGATGTCCCCCGACCAGCAGGCCGCTCTCGAGGCGCAAATGAAGGCGCGGGGCTCCCAGGCTCCGCAGACAACCGTCAGGAAGCAATGCGTCAGGAAGGAAGATCTGCAAAAGCCCATTTCGTTTGGCGACGATCGTGGATCCTGCCAGCGTACGATTGTGAGCGCGTCGTCCACTAAGCAAGAATTCCGCATTGAATGCACCAACGCCGGGATCAAAGCGAGCGGAAGGGTGCACATCGAAGCCGTCGATGCCGAGCATATCAAGTTCACCTCTTCGATCGCCGCGGGCGACGGCGCCCACTCCATGAAGATCAATACAACCGGCACAGGCAAGTGGGTCGGTGCGGAGTGCAGCAGCGAGTCGAAGAAGTAATGCGGCAGCTAGCGCTCGACGCCTTGGATGCGGCAACAACCGCGGCAGTCACCTACGCCGACATACGAGTGATGGAAATCCGGGACCGCCAGGTTTCCACCAAGAACGGAAAAACCGGCCACGTCTCCAGCGGCGTCTCCATGGGCCTGGCGATTCGCGTCTTGGCGAAGGGCTGCTGGGGCTTCGCCGCCACCGACGATCTCAGTCGCGTAGGCGTGCATGCCGCCGCGGCCCTAGCGCTCGAAATCGCACACTCCGGCACGCTCGCCAAGAAGCAGGACGTCGTCCTGGCGCCCGAAGAGAAGTACGAGGCCACCTGGGTCTCGCCCCTCCGCATCGATCCATTCACCATCCCGGTGGACCGCAACGTGGCGCTGCTCCTGGACATCGATCGCGAGCTGCGCCACAATCCAGGCGTCACCCTGGCCGAAGGCGCCATGAGCTTCGAGCGCCGCCGCCAGGTCTTCGCCTCCACGCTCGGCAGCCTCATCGATCAGACTCGCTACCTCAGCGGCGTCGGCTACGCGGCCACGGCCTATAAGGATGGCGAGATACAGAAACGCTCGTATCCGAATTCCTTCGGCGGCCAGCATCAACTAAAAGGCTACGAGCTGATTGACGAATGGGATTTGGCCGGTAACGCCGCGCGCATCGCCGAAGAAGCCGTGGCATTGCACGGCGCGGATCAGTGTCCGGAAGGCGAATTCGATCTCATCCTCGATAGCTCGCAATTGGGACTGCAGATCCACGAGTCGGTGGGCCATCCCATCGAGCTCGACCGCGTCCTGGGCACCGAGGCGAACTACGCGGGCATGAGCTTCCTCACGCTCGATCAATTGCGCCGCCTGCGCTACGGCTCCGAAATCGTGAACGTCGTCTGCGACGCGCGCCCGGAGCATGGTCCCGGCCTCGGAACCTTCGCCTTCGACGATGAAGGCGTGCCCGCGCAATCCACCGACATCATCCGCGGGGGCCTGTTCACCGGCTACATGACCTCGCGCGAGACCGCGGCGGCTGTCGGCGAATCGCGCTCCAACGGCACCATGCGCGCGGACGGCTGGTCGCGCATGCCGCTCATCCGCATGACGAATGTGAGCCTGCTCCCCGGCCAGCACTCGCTTGAGGAGGTTTTCGGCGGCGTGGACCACGCCATCTACATGGAGACCAACCGGAGCTGGTCCATCGACGACAAGCGCTACAACTTCCAGTTCGGCTGCGAGATCGGCTGGGAGATCCGCCGCGGCAAGCGCGTCCGCATGTTGAAGAATCCGAGCTACAGCGGCATCTCGACGGAATTCTGGAACGCTTGCGCGGCCATCGCCGGACCCGAGCACTGGACGCTGTGGGGCACGCCCAACTGCGGCAAGGGGCAGCCGGAGCAGATTATGGGCACGGGCCACGGCGCCAGCCCGGCGCGCTTCAGCCGCATCAAGATCGGTGGCGCCTATGCCGATTGACGCCGCGCGCTGCCAGGCCCTCTTCGACCGGGTTGCGGACGCGTCGCGCGCGCTGGGGGTGGCCGACGTGGAGGCTATCGTGCACGCAGAATCGAGCGCGCTCACGCGCTTCGCCAACAACGCCATCCATCAGAATGTGGCCGAGCGCAGCGGCCATTTCTCCGTGCGCGTGAAGATCGACGGATGCACCGCGCGCGCCACCACCAACCGGTTGGACGATGCTTCCATCCGGCAGGTGGTCGAAGAGACCGTGGCGCTGACGAAATTGCAAGAGCCTGACCCGGCCCTGCTCCAACTATGGGAGAACAAGCCGGGAGTCCAGTCCTGCTCGCGCTGGCACGAAGCTACGGCGCACGTCACTCCAACCGGCCGTGCGGAAGCCGTAGCCGAAGCCATCCAAATCGTGGAATCGGCCGGCCAGACTGCGGCGGGCATCTACTCCACATCCGAGGTCGTCTCCGCCCTTCTGAATTCGCGCGGCGTCTTCGCATACTATCCCGAGACCATGGCCAACTTCTCCATCACGGCCATGGCGGCCGACAGCTCCGGATGGGCGAAAGGCAGCGCCTGCTCGCATCGTGATCTCGACCCGGCCGCCATGGCCCGCAAAGCCGCCGCCAAGGCGCAAGCTTCCCGCGATCCCATCGAACTGCCGCCCGGCGCTTATACGGTAATCCTGGAGCCAGCGGCCGTGCTGGATCTTGTCGGCCAGATGTTCGGCGACTTCAGCGCCACCGCCATCGCCGACGGCCGCAGCTTCCTGCGCGATCGCATCGGGGTGAAGCTATTCGGTGAAAACATCACGATCCACGACGATGCGGATCACCCGCTGCAATCCGGCGCGCCCTTCGACGGCGAGGGCGTTCCGCGGGGGAAGCTCGCGCTCGTCGAGCATGGTGTGGTGCGCGATGTGCCGTATTGCCGGCAGGCCGCGCATGCCGCCGGCGTCCCGCCCACGGGCCACGGATTCCCGCTGCCGAACGAGTATGGCGAAGCGCCCATGAACATCGTGATCGCGGGTGGCGCAACGCCGCTCGCAGACATGATCGCCTCCACCGCGCGCGGCATCCTTGTGACGCGCCTCTGGTACATCCGCGAAGTCGATCCCTACGAGAAGATCATGACCGGGATGACCCGCGATGGAACGTTTCTGATAGAAGACGGCCGCATCGCCCGCGGCGTGCGCAATTTCCGATTCAATCAGGCGTTACCGGAGATGCTGTCCAACGTCGAGACGCTGTCGCCGGCGGTGCGCGCCTCCGGCGAAGAAGCCTTCGACATGGTGGTCCCCGCGATGAAGGTCCGCGGCTTCCACTTCACGGAAGTCACACGTTTTTGACCTCCCTTGTGGGGCAGGTTGGCAGCCTGCAGGCCGATTGTTCATCGGCATTCCCCTACCCTCGAAAATCTCCCTGGTCAAATCTTCCTGCTTCTTAAGCCGCTGCTTATCCGAGGCCCCCACCAAGCCGCCAGCGTGAAGGCCGCAATCGCGGCACAGGCGCGACCGGTGACGTGCTCGTCTGTACCACATCCTATTTTGAGGATCGCCGGCTGTTGCGCGCTTCGCTTCCGGGCACGGTACGTTTGTCGTGCGAAACGAGAATACGGCCCTGACTCGCCGCGAGATCGAGCACATCGGGGATCACGTCGACTTTCGAGGTCAGCCTCAGTTGCGGTGAGGAAGTCAAGCGCTCGTTCTTGGCCCAGCGCTCCAGTCACGAATCGCCCCGTTCAAGTCGGCGTCCGCAAGAAAGCGGATGCTCACGGTTCGAGCTTGCTCGTCGCGTGGCGAGCGCGCTCCAATCTGGCCCAGAGTCCGGGATTCGCTTGGGAAAGCGGGATGAAGGATTCGTCCAACGCCTGCTCTTTGGCCTCGAGATAGCCGCGAATGGTCTCACGATGGTCCGAGTAAAACGCAATCGCGCCGTAGATCTGCGGCAGCCGCAGGCGCGGAAACTCCTCCTCCTGAATCGCCTCTAGCGAGTTGCCCCGCTCGAACGCGCACACGACCGAATCGAGCGAGATACGGGTTCCCGCTGCGTAATAGCCGCCGTTGCGTTCCTCGATATACTCGCCGCTCATCGAAACCTCCTCAACCAGTATCGCTCCGAGACCCGGAGCGCTCAACTCCCATGGGATATTCTCCAAAAATTTCTCCGGTCAATCCTCCTGCTTCTTGGGCCGCTGCTCATCCCACGCCCCCACTACCAGCGACGCCGCCCCAGCGTGTACGCCACGAATCGGCCTGGCAGTAGCCCTTGAATCGGGTCACCACGATCTCCCGGAAGGGTTCCCGGCCGGTCAGATCGCCCTGCATGCGCCATTCGATTCGAAGCATTGGCGAGAGCATGATCCGTTCGAACTCACGCTTCATTTCTTTTACCGGTGTTCAAACCGGAGGGCGACCGCCACCGTCGGCGCATCGGGTACATTGCACTGCCGGCGCGCACAGGATGTCGCCGAAGTCACCCGCTTCCGAGTTGAACCAGTTGTGGCAAACTAGTGAGACGAGCCCATGGCGATCGACCGCGCGACTGATTTCAGGACACCGGCAATGGACGACCCGGCCCTTGCCGAGACGGTGCACCGGCTGGTGGCCGCGTACCAGCCGGAGCGTATTTACCTCTTTGGTTCCGTGGCGCGGGGCGATGCCGGCCCCGACAGCGATTACGACCTGCTAATCGTGGTGCCTGATGACGCATCCCCGCAGCGCAGGAGAAGCCGGCTGGCCTACGAGGCGCTTCGCGGTACGGGCACCGCTGCCGATGTGCTGGTCTGTACCAGCTCATATTTTAAGGACCGCCGGTCGTTGAAGGCTTCGCTTCCAGGCATCGTGCTGCGGGAGGGGCGACTGCTGCATGGGACCTGACGACGCCCGTCTGCAGGATGTTCGAGCCTGGCTGGCAAAGGCCAGGCTCGATTTGAAGGCGGCGACGCACGAGGCTTCAGCTCCCGCGGAGGGCCTGTGGGGCGATGTCATGTTCCACGCGCAACAAGCGGCTGAGAAGTCCCTCAAGGCTTTCCTCGCATGGCACGATGTGCCGTTTCGGAAGACGCACAACCTCGAAGACCTCGGCCAGCAATGCGTGAAGCTAGACGCAACCCTGCGGCCATTCTCCGATCAAGCAGCGCCACTCTCGGAATATGCTTGGAAGTTCCGTTATCCCGGTGAAGCCGATGAACCGGAACGCGCAGAGGCCGAACTGGCGCTGGCGGCGGCCCGGAATATCTACGAAGCCGTCCTGACCCGTCTGCCGGAGAAGGCGTGTCCGTGAGCCTGGGAATCATTCGGGGTGTGTGCCACTGCCGCAGGTCGTAGCGGGTTATGGAACGCTCGTAGCGCTTGCCGTCAACGAAGCGCAGCTAGATTCCAAGGTTGTTTACGGACCGAGCTGGATAGCCCACGGTCCGCTATCCCCCGAAAATCTCCCTGGTCAAATCCTCCTGCTTCTTGGGCCGCTGTTCATCCCAAGCCCCCACCACCAGCGCCGCCGCCGCCAGCGTGAAGGCCCCGATCGTAATGCCGTCCAATCCGCGATGCCACAGGATCGCCCCGGCCGCGATCCCCGTGCGGATCAGCCAGCCGTACAAACCGCGGGGGTTCTGCCCGCGACGCACCCTCACCATCGAGCGCCCCAGGAAGTGCGCGAAGAACAGGCAAAACAGCCCCAAAACCACGCGCAGGAAGTCCATCGGTATCGGCATGCTCTCAATTTGCCGCAACTTTCGCCCGTTTGCAAGCGCCCCCGCGCCTTGCCACAATGAGGCTCATGAGCTTGATGCAGCAGATCCGCGACTTCCCCGTATCGCGCAACACGGTGGCCATCTGGTGGCTCGGCCAGAACGGATTCATTTTCAAGACCGCCGAAGGCACGCTGCTCTCGACCGATCTTTACCTGACCAATTCCTGCCACGAAGCCTACGCCGATTCCGGCATCAATCTCGACCGCCAGGTGCCCATCCTGCTCCCGCCGGAAGAGCTGAACGTCGACCTGTTCACTTGCACCCACAACCACCAGGACCATACCGACCCGGTGACCATCGAGCGCCTGCGTCACAAAGACACCACTCAGTTCATCGGCCCGCATCCCAGTTGCGAAGTGTTTCAGGCGCAAGGCGTCGAGAGCGGGCGCATCGTGCCGGCCTGGCCTTCCTGCGAGCTCGAGTTCCGCGATGTCGTCATTCACGGCACGTTCGCGCTGCCTACGGACTCGACCGATCTCAATCACATGGGCTTCGTCTTCCAGTTCGGCAAAGGCCCCCGCGTCTACGTGACGGGCGACACGGACTACAGCGAGTTGCTCGCCTCGGCGGCCAAACACCGCCCGGACCTGATGATCACCTGCATCAACGGCGGCTTCAACAACCTGTCGCATTACGAGGCCGCGCAATTGGCCGCCCAGATCCAGCCCAAAGGCGCCATCCCGTGCCACTACGATATGTTCCCGGATAATTCGGTGGATCCCGGCCAGTTCCGCGCATCGCTGGCCCTGCGCGCGCCCGAAGTGCGCTACGTGCGCCTGGAACACGGCAAGCCATTCGTGTTCGGACTGTAGAGACGGCGCGGCTTAGCGCGGCCCGGCGCCGGCGCCCTGGTCCATATAGATATCCGCGATATTCGAATGATAGACGCGCACGAATCCGGGCGCGCCGCGCATCGCTTCCCTCAGCAGCGGGCGGAAGCGTTCCAGGTTCTCGCGCGTGAGATCGCTGGAGGTCACCAGGACATAGTCGAGGTGCAGCGCGCGCGCATACTCCGGAAGCGAGCGCAGCTCATTGCGCAGGGCTTCCTGGTCGCCGCGATAAGACAGCATCGGCGGCACGATCTGGCTGGCCGCCCTGCGCCCGGTGTACAAATGCAGCAGTTCGTCGTCGTTGGCGAGAACTCCCGCCGCCGCCGGCGTGTGCGCCGAGATCCATGCGTAGGCGGCGCGCTTGCCCGCGGTGGTCCGCCGGTCCTCCTGGATCTGATCCGGAAGCGCGCGGAATAGAACTCCGTAAGAGGAAACGCTCCAATAAAACAGGAGTGGTCCGCATAAGCCCACCGTCGCGAGAGAGACGGCGTAAGATAATCCGGGCGCCGGCTGGCCCGATCTCAGCATGCGAAAGGCGCTCGCGATCTCCGTGGCGACGCCGGCCAATAGCAGCGCCAACACCGGCAACAGCAAACGGGCAGAAGGAGGAAAATTCCAGGCCAGCAGTTGCGCCACGTAGCCGATCGCAAAGGCCGCGTAGTGCAGGTAACCGGTACGGCGGATCAAGCGGACCAAGCCGGAAACCGCCGCTGCCAGCACAAAGACGCACAGAATGTCTTCGAGCAGGGAGCCTCCGGCCTCCAGCATGAAAAGATGCGATACCCCCGAGAAGAGCTGACGGATATTCGCCAAGACCATGTGGACGAAATCGTGCGGCGTTAATCCGTATAAGTAATACCCCAAATAGCTGGTGTTGTACAGCGACACCAGATCCGAAGAATGCGAGGCATGCGCCCGCGCCCACAGATTCCAGCTTGCCACCGCCACGAGCATCGGAAACAGCGACAGCGCGGCGCGCCGGTATTGCCGCCGCAGCGAGAAGCACAGCGGCAACGACAGCAGCAGGGGAAGCGCGCTGGATTTGATCAGGTAGGCAATCGCGCCGAGGGCCCCCGCCAGAGCCGCGCCGCGATCGCCTCTGCCCGCGGATGCGGCGCGCTCGGCGGCCAGCAGGCACGCGAGCAATGCGGTTGAGAACCAAAGGTCCGCCATCGCCATGGCGCCGAACAACAGGACCATCTCGTGACAGGCCAGCACGAACACCAGCAACCAAGCGGTTGCGCGCCCCAAGCCCCAGCGAACGAAAGTAATCCAAGCCAGCGCCAGATATGCTGGAACGGCCGCCCACGCCAGCACGCCCACTACGCCGAGGTTATCCGGGAAATGCGGATCGACCTTCCATGCCACCGAGAGCATTAGCGGCCAGAGGGGTGGGTACTTGGTTTGGAAGGGCCGCTCCGCCAGGCTGGGGATGCGATAGCCGGACCCCGTCGCCAGCGACTTGGCGCACTCCAGGTAGATCGTGTCGTCGCCGAAGCGGCCTAGCAGTGGCATGTCCGGCGCGTGGAGAAGCAGGTACAGCGACGGCGCCAGACCTATCGGGAAGAGAAGCGCGATCGGCAAGAGC